>CAUQKR010000007.1:0-41998 GCA_963518665.1 uncultured Candidatus Altimarinota bacterium
AAATTTTTTCTTTACAAATATATTTTTTAATATAAAATATAAAATATAAAATAATATAATTAAATAAAAACTAAATGAAAAAAACTTTTTTTGTAACAACACCGATTTATTATACAAATTGAATTCCACATATTTGACATTCTTATAGTTCTATAATAGCTGATATTTTATTTAAATATAAAAAAATAAATGGTTTTGATGTAAAATTTTCAACTTGAGTTGATGAAAATAGTCAAAAGGCAGTTTTGAAAGCTGAAGAAGAATGAATGCAAGTTCAAGATTATCTTGATAAAATGGCTTCAAAACACAAAGCTGTTTGGGATGGATTAAAAATAAATTATACTGATTTTATTAGAACAACTGAAGAAAGACACCATGAACTTGTAAGAAAAGTTTTGCAAAAATCTTTTGATTCAGGGGATATTTATGAGTGAGAATATGAATGACTTTATTGTGTTGGTTGTGAAGCTTTTAAAAAAGATGATGATTTAATTGAAAAAGGTTGAAAAAAAATTTGTTCTGATCACTTAAAAGAACCAGAAAAAATAAAAGAAAAAAATTATTTTTTTAGACTTTCAAAATATCAAGATAAAATTTTAAAATTTTATGAAGAAAATCCAAATTTTGTAGTTCCTCAAGATAGATTTAATGAAGTTATAGCTTTTGTAAAAAGATGACTTGAAGATTTTTCTATCAGCCGTGAAACAAATAAATTTTGAATAAAACTTCCTTTTGATGAAAAACAAGTAACTTATGTTTGGTATGATGCACTTTTTAATTATGTAACTGTTTGTCAAAATTGAGATGAGAAATTTTGGCCTGCAAATTTACATGTTGTCGGAAAAGATATTATTCGTTTTCATGCTATTTATTGGCCTGCAATGCTTATGAGTGCAGAAATACCTTTGCCAAAACAAATTTTGACAACTTGATTTTTTACAGTTGATTGACAAAAAATCTCAAAATCTCTTGGAAATGTAATTGACCCAGTTGAATTTACTGAAAAATATAATAAAGAACTTTTGGTTTTGTATTTGCTTTCTAGTTTTACGATTTGACAAGATTGAGATTTTGACCAAAATCAAGCAATTCTGACTTATAATGCAAAACTTGCAAATAATCTTTGAAATTTGTTAAACAGAGCTTCTGTTTTGACTCTAAAACTGGAACAAGAAAACGGTTTTGAAAATGTAGAATTTGATAAAAATATTTTAGAAAATCTAAAAAATTATGAACAAAATTATAAAAATAGTTTTGAAAAATATGAATTGAAAAATGTTTTAGATTTTACTTTTAAATTTTTGGATGATTTAAATCTTTTTGTTACTGAAAAAGAGCCTTGGAAAATGATGAAAGATGAAAATTTACTTTCTGAAGCAAAAAACATTTTGTTTACGATTTGTGAAAGTTTGAGACAAGTTTGAATAAATCTTTATCCATTTTTCCCAGAAAAAATGTCAAAACTTTTTGAAACTCTTTGACTTGAAAATTATTCTGAAAAATTGGAAAATTGAGATATAGAAGAATTGAAATCACAAAAAGAAGTTTTTAAAATAACTAAAAAACCTGAAATTTTATTTGAAAAATTTGATATATAACATAATTTAAAAAAATGATAACTATAAAAGATAGCTCTTGAAATGTTTTAAAAGAAATTCCAGCAGATTTAAATAAAACTTTGTTGGAACAATTAGTTGAAAATGGAGTTGATATTCCAGCTGCTTGCTACACTTGAATTTGTGGTGCTTGTATGTGTGAAGTAGAAGCTGGTTCTTCTGAAATAAACAAAAATTTTAAATGAGAAGAATGATTTCCTACAGATGAAGCTGAAGTTATGACTTGTATAGCTTGAGTAAAAGACCCAAATGCAGAAATTATTTTAAAAAGTATTTATTAAAAAAATATTGACAAAAAGTAAAAAAATAGTATAAATGAATCCTAAAAAATTTATAGGAGTGAAAATTATGGCTATTTTTTTATTTTTTATTTCTGTTTTTACTGCTTTAGTACAAATTTTTTTAAACAAATATTTTTGGGATAAAGTTTTTAAAGATGAAAATCCTGAAGAAATTGAAAAATATTTAGAAGCAAGAATAAGAATATTACATTATTGTTTTAGAAATTAAAAAAAGGGGGAATTTTAAAAAGCATTGTTAAAAAACAATGCTTTTTTTGACTTTTTTTTGAAAATTTTTAAAATACTTTCAAAACTATTATTTTAAAAAATAAAATTATGGAGAAAGATAATATTTATTTAGAAGATAAAAATTTATTTGAAAAACTAGAAAAATTAGAGATTTTTAAAAAATATTTAGAAAATACAAGTGTTTTTCTTTTATCAATTTTATCACATTTTATTATTGATAAAAAAGAAAAATTAAACTTATCAAAAGAAGAATTACAATCTCTTATTCATGAAAATACAAATTTTTTTGAATATTTTGATACTGACTACCCTGAGTATTTAGATAATTGCTTGTTTAAGGATAAAATCTCTTATGAAGTTTTTTGTTTTTTTAGAACAGAAAATTTTTTAAAACTAGCTGATGAAAATCTTTTGAGAAGTATTTTAGAGCAAAAATTAAAAGTTTGTTTTATAGCTGATTATAAAATAATTGTTATTTTAAATTATAAACCAAGTATTTCAGAAAAAATAGAAGAGATTTTAATGCATTAAAAAAAGACTTTTTTAAAAGTCTTTTTTTATTTATAAAATCTATCAATAGTTTTTTTATAAATCATTCTTTGTCTTAATTCTTCATAATATCTATTTCCAGGAACATAAAGTTCTTTTAATCTAGCTATTACTTCTTTGTTTCCAAATCTAGAAATAATTTTATCTATTTCAGTTTTTGCTTCTTCTTCAGAAACTTCGATTTTTTCTAATTCAGCTAATTTAGCTAAAATAAGTTCACCTTGAAGTCTTCTTAAAGCACTTTCTTTTACGTGATTTTCTTTATATTGAGCTTCTGTTAGCTTTAAGCTTTCAATGTAATCAGCCATTTTGATTCAGCTTTGAGCCATATTTTGTTTTATTTCTTCAAAAACTCTATCTATTTGGTGAGCTAATAATTTAGCACCAACTTCTAATTTTGTGTGTTTTACTAATTCTTCAACTAATTTAATTTCTTCTTCCATTCTGATATTTGCTTCTTTTGTTTCAAGAATTTCTTCTTTTATTAAATCTTTAAATCCAGCTAAATCAAGTTTTTTACCTCTTAATTGTTCGATAAATTCCTCAGTAAATTCTGGAAGTTTTGCTTTTTCAACTTTATTTATTTTTACATCAAAAACTGTTTCTTTTCCAGCAAAATCTGGGTTGTGGTAATCAGCAGGGAAGTTGATATCTAATTTAAATTCTTCATCTTTTTTGTGTCCAACTAAACCTTCTTCAAAACCAGGAACTAGAATTTTTGAACCAATAATAATTGGATAGTTATCCATATTTGTATTTTCTAATTTTTTTCCTTCTTTATCCCAACCTTGAGTAGAAATAGTTACTCTATCTCACATAACAATAGCTTCATCTGCTTCAGTGTAAGTTGTAAATCTAGTTTGAATATCTTTTAAAGCAGCTTCAACTTCAGAATCATCAACTGTAGCATGTTTTTTTTCTAGAGAAACTTTTTTATAAGAATCTTCAACTGTTACTTCTGGTAATACTTCAATATGAATTTTTACTTTTAGTGGAGATTCTGAAATAATTTCAACAATTTCTCCTTGAGCAACAGGTAAAACATTTGCTTCTCTTAAAGCATTTCTATAAAGGTTATCTATAGCTTTTTCAATAGCCATATGGTTTATTCTATCCTCACCATATTCTCTTAAAATAACAACTTCAGGAATTTTTGCTCATTTTCTAAAACCTTTCACTTCAGCATTTTTTTCGATGTCTTTAAAAACTTCTTTTCTGTATTGAGCAATATTGTCAACAGTTTCTTCTACAACTAATTCAACAATAGAATTTGCTAAATTTTGTCTTTCAATTTTCATAAATTTTTATTATTATTTTTTAAAATATAATTAAAACGGGTGAATTATAACAAAAAAAACTAATTTATCAAGTTTTTTTATTTTTGTTGTTAATTATAAGTTCACATTTTGTAGTCATATCATCAAATTTCATCATTGTAATAATAAATTATTCAATAATCTTTGTTTTGTTGATAATCTTTTGGAATATAGTTTATAAATCAAGATTTTTCTAAATCTTTTGGAAAGCTTGAGTTTTTTCAAAATTTTTCTTTATATTTTTTATCTGCATTATCTAAATAAAAAATATTTAATTCTCTAATTGCTTTGTTTAAAAAAGTTCCACAACTTGAAGCAGAAAGTCAAGATTCATTTTCAAAAATATTTTGGCTTCTTATTTGTTCTATTTCTTTTAGTACTTCAAAATCAAGACTTCTTTTTTCTGAAAAAATATCTTGTCAAAATTGTTGTAAAATATTTGAAAAATCTTTACAAACTTTATTTTCTCAAGCTCTAAAATCTGCAATATTTAAAAACATAAAAAATGATTTTTCTCTATCTCATCATCTTCCTTGAAAAATAGAAATCAGATTTTTTGCTCATTCTGGAACTCAGTCTGTAACTGAAGCTACTTTGTAATATTTTACTGCATTTTTAAAATCTTTTTTATAAAAATAGTAAATAAAAGCCAAGTTGTAAGCTATATCACCATCTTTACAAGGATTTTTGTATTTTTCTTCTGTAAATAATTTTTGTAAATTTTCTTCTTTATCGATTTTTTCTATCTTATCCAAATCACAAAAATTTTTTATTCATTTTTGAGCTAATTCTATAGCTTGATTTTGGTATTTTTCTATTTCTTTTTTTGTTAGATTTTCATAACGAGCATTGTAAGATGGGAGTAAAAGTTCTCAAGTTATATAAGGTTGAGAATAATATGGATTTAGTTCTGTAATTATATCAATCATATTGAAAAGATAATTTTTATAGGAACTTGAAATCACATTTCCTCAAATATACTGAATTAACTGCAACCAATAATAATCTGCTTTTAAATTTTTGAATCAAAAAGAAGTTTCAAGAGCTACTTTTTTTGTTGGTAAAAAATCTGGTTTTGAGACAAAAACTTCTTTTATTTCTCTTTGTTTTAAAAAATTTATTTCTCAAACATACCAGAAAAAAGAGATAGAAAAAATAAAGAAAAAAATTATAAAAATTTTTTTAAATATTTTCATAAAAATAATATTTTTTAAATATCTAAACTTTCAATATCAATAGTTAATTTTTTTTCTTCTTTAAAAATATGAATTCTTCTTTCTTTTCATTCTCAAATACTTTGAGTATAAATACTAGAATTTCCATAATTTGCAACTATATCGTGAATTTTTTTTCTTTCATAAGCTGAAAAATAAGGCATTTTTACTTCGTAACCAGTTCTTTCAACTATTTTTATTTTTGAAATAACAAAATCTTTTAATCTATCATCTTTTGATTTTAAATAATCGTTTACTTCTAGATAAATTCTATATTTTTCTAGTCATTCTATATTTCTCAAAATAATTGTTTTCAAAACCGTATTTACAGAGTCTAAATTTTTTCCATGAGGTCAAATAAGTTTACCAGAATCTGGAGTATCTATTTTTACCAAAAAAATATTCTCATCTTTTTTTGTAACTTCAATTTTTTCATTTTTTATTCAAAAATTATTAAAAAATTCCTCAGTTAAGGCTTTTATTTTATTTTCCATAAATTTATATTATTAAAATATTTTTTTTTAATTTTAATTAAAAACTAAATAACTTCAAGTTTTATTTTATTTTTTTTGACATTTTGCAAAAAATATGTATCTTATACAAAATATTTTTTTAACTATAAGTAAGTGGCAGGAAAAAAACAAATTGTAGATGATTATTATTCACAAGTACCAGAGGAAAAAACAGAGAAAAAGGAAAATAAAGCCTCTGTTGTGAAGAAAAAAATAGTTGTAAAAAAGACAAATTGAGTTGAGGTTCCAGAAAAAAAATCTGAGAAACCAAATTTTAAGCCTCAAAAAAATATCCCAAAAAATAATTCAAAAAATGAAGAAAAGACAGAAAAAAATGATCTAAAAAAAGAAGAAAATAAAAAACCAAAAAAAATAATTCAAAAAATAGAAGTTATAAAAAAAGAAGATAGAGTAGAAAAAAATCCTAAAAAAACAAATAAAAAACAAGAAAATCAAAAAACAGAAGCAAAAAAAATCTCTGTAGTAAAAAAAGAAGATAGAAAATTTTTGACAAAAGAAGAAAAAATAAAACAAAGACAAGAAAAAAGTCAATTTTATAAAGAAAGAGATAAACAAGAAAAAGAAACAAAAGAAAAAGTAGTAAAAGAAGAAACAAAAGTATTTTTTGAAGGAAAAAATAATTTCAAAAAAGATTTTAAAAAGTCTGATAAAAATGTAGATGAAAATAAAAAATCAAAAAATTCAAAAAATAAAAATGAAAAAACAAGATGAAAATTTAGATTTGATGGAAAAGATGAAGAAGTAACTTTTACTAGATCAAAAACTCAAAAAAATCATAAAAAAGAAGAGAAAAAAGTAGAAGATATAAAACAAAATTTAACAAGTAAAAGATGAGAAAAAGTTATTATTTCTGATTTTATTGCAGTTAAAGAATTGTCAGAAAAAATCTGAGTTCCATTCCCAAAACTTATTGCAGAGTTTATGAAAAATGGAATGATGGTAAATATCAATTCAAAAATAGATTTTGAAACAGCTTCTATTGTTTCTGAAACTTTCGATGTAAAACTTGAAAGAGATGTTTCTGCTTGAGCTTCTACTGAAGATATTTTTGCTGGAGATATTTCTACATTTTTACATGAAGATGATGACTCAAAACTTGTTTCAAGGCCTCCAGTTGTTTCTATAATGTGACATGTTGACCACTGAAAAACTTCACTTTTAGATCATATTAGAAAATCAAAAGTTGCTGCTTGAGAAGCTGGTTGAATTACTCAAAGTATTTGAGCTTATCAAGTAGAATTAAAAACTTGAGCAATTACATTTTTAGATACTCCTGGTCATGAAGCTTTTACTGTGATGAGAGCTAGATGAGCAAAGTCTACAGATATTGCAATTCTTGTGGTCGCAGCTGATGAATGAGTAAAACCTCAAACAATTGAGTCTATAAATCATGCAAAAGAAGCTGATATTCCAGTTATTGTTGCAATAAATAAAATGGATAAAGAATGAGCAAATCCAGATCATGTAAAATGACAATTGGCTGAATACTGATTAGTTTCAGAAGAATGGGGAGGAAATACTCCAATGATTCCAGTTTCTGCTCATACTTGATTTGGTATAGATGAACTTTTAGAAATAATTTTACTTGTAGCTGAGATGAAAGAGCTTAGAGCAAACCCAGAAAGAGCTTGAGTTGCTACAGTTATAGAATCACATCTTGATAACAATCTTTGACCTGTTGCTACAGTTTTAATTAACACTTGAAAAATAAATTCTTGAGATAATATAGTTTGTTCTGATTCTCATTGAAAAGTAAAAATTCTTAGAAATTATGCTCACCAAAAAGTAAAATATGTCCTTCCTGGAAGTCCTGCTCTTATCGTATGACTTGATAAAGTTGTAGAATGATGAGATATTCTTCAAGTTGTTGCTTCTCCAGAAATAGCTAGAACAAAAGCTATCGAGTTTAAAGCAATTTTGGAAAAACAAAAGAAAGCTTCAGCTTCTGGACTTGATTTACTTATGTCTAGAATAAAAGCTTGAAATTTAAAACAATTAAAAATAATTTTAAAGGCTGATACAAATGGTTCTCTTGAGGCTATAAAAGCATCACTTTTGAAACTTTCTACTCCTGAAACTTCAGTTACTATAATTCACTCTGGAGTTTGAGCTATTTCAGAATCTGATATTTTGATGGGTAAATGAAGTCAAGCAATCCTTGTATGATTCCATGTTTGAGTTTTACAAAATGCAAAATCAGTTTTAGAAGATTCTTGAGTTGAGTTTATTTCTTCAGAAATTATTTATCATATAACTGAAAGAATAGAAAAAATCATAACTTGAATGCTTGATCCAAAAGAAATAGAAGTAGTTCTATGAAAAGCAAAAGTTGGTTGAATATTCTTTACAGAGAAAAATTTTATGATTGTTTGACTTGTTGTTGCTGAGTGAAATAAAATTGAAAACAAAGCTAAAATCAGAATTTTTAGAAAGAAAAAATATATCTGAACTTGACTTGTTTGAAGTTTGAAACAATGAACTCTAGAAGTAAAAGAAGTAGAGTGACCAACAGAATGTTGAATAAAATTTGAATCAAACATTAAACTAGAAATAGGAGATGAACTAGAATTCTTTAAAATAGAAATAAAAAAATAGGGAAAAATTTCTCTATTTTTTTATTTGAAAATTTTTAAAAATAAAAATAAATTTTTGTCAATCAAAAAAAATTTTTTCACTTGATTTTTTGTTTTTCCAAACTAAACTTATAAATATAAAAATTTTAATATTTAATTTTAAAAATTTATGAGAAATGTGAATTTTATGTTAAAACTTGGGCATAGGGCTTATTTATCAAAAAATAAAAAAGCCTTTACTTTTGTGGAAATGATGATTGTTGTAGTTATAATTACAATCCTTGCGACAATAGCTTTTTTGACTTTGGGAAATTATACTACAGACGCAAACAAAGCCAAAAGAGTAAGTGATAAAAACAACATAGAAAAAGTTCTTGAAATGTATAAAGCAAAAACTTGAGAATATCCAACTTTTGATATAGAGGATGAAAAACAAGTTTTTTGACCAAAAGCTTGGGAAAAAGTAAAGCAAAGAATTCCAGAACTTCCAGTTGATCCATTTACAAAAAAATATTATAAAATTTGATATATTTCAGCTTGAAAAAACTGACAAATTGCTTTTGTAGATTTGGATTT
This sequence comes from uncultured Candidatus Altimarinota bacterium, assembly GCA_963518665.1. Classification (GTDB taxonomy): domain Bacteria; phylum Patescibacteriota; class Gracilibacteria; order BD1-5; family UBA6164; genus GN02-872. The sequence goes on from CAUQKR010000007.1 coordinate 8,908, forward strand.
AGAAAAAGAAAAAATAGTAAAAAAGATGAATGAATCTTATACTCCAAAATATGAAGATAAGAGTTGAGAACCTAGTGAAACAATTATTTCTGAAGTAATAGAAGAAAATAGTAAACAAATTCCAACTTGAACAAGATATAAATTATTAAATTGAGAATGATTTATAATTAATGAAAATACTTGAAGGGTTACATTTGTAATTCTTCCTAATGCAAATCCTTGAGATATAATTTCTGCAACAATAAGAGTTGTTTATCCGGATTTATCAATAGATGAGATTCCATTTAATGTTACAGTTTGAAATGGTGCTAAAGAAGATTATATTCCAAAATATGAAGATTCTACTTCTAAACCTTGAGCAAAAGTTGAAATTCCAGTAAATGAATATAGTTTTAAAGTGATTCCTTAGTAAAATTTATACATTTTATGAAAAATAAAATTTTATTTTACACTTGATTTTTCTTTTCAAGTGTTTCAATCTCTATTTTTTCTTGTTTTTTATATTTTATATTTTTTGTAGAGATTTTTCAATTTATAAAATTTTTCCCTTTTATAGTCTTCTTTTTTCCGACTATTTTGATTGCTTCACTTATTTATTCAGTTTATTATAAAAATATTTTTCAAACAAAAAAAGAAATTTATTCACATTTTTTAGTATTTTTAGTTATTTTTTGTTCAAAATTTTCAAACAAAAACTTTTTACAAAATGTTAAAAAATAAATTTTAAAATCAATTTTAAAAAGAAAAAAATATTTTTACAACTAAAAAATAAAAAAAGTCAAAAAAAAATTTGCTATTTTTTCAGTTTTGTATATAATAAGCCCACATTTTTTAGATTTATTGACTTAAATTATGTCAAATAAAGAAGATAAGATAGAGGTAGAGGGGGTTATTTTGAAGGCTCTACCTGGCCTGGTTTTTGATATTCAATTACCGGATGATTTTTGATGATGAATTATTCAAGGGTATTTAAGTTGAAAGATGAGAAATAACTTTATTAAGCTTATCGAATGAGATACAGTTTTAGTTGAGTTGTCACCTTATGATTTGACTAAATGAAGAATAATTTTCAGACAGAAATAAAAAGCTCTTTTATAAAAAGAGAAAAAATATATTTATTTTTAATTTGTATATTATGAAAGTAAGAGCTTCTGTAAGAAAAATTTGCGACAAATGTAAAGTCGTAAAAAGAAAATGAGTTATAAGAGTTATTTGTAGTGTTGACCCTAAACATAAACAAAGACAAGGTTAATTTATTTTTTTACAATTATTTTTTTACTGTTTATAAAATATGGCAAGAATTGCTTGAGTAAATTTACCAAATGGTAAACATGTTGAAATTGCTTTGACTTACATCTACTGAATTGGTAGGTCAGCTGCAAATGAAATTCTAGCAAAAGTTGGTATTGAAAAAACTACGAGAATTGAAACTCTTTCTGAAACTGATTTAGATAAAATCAGAGAAGAAATAAAAGAAAACTACGTAGTTGAATGAGACCTAAGAAGAGTTATTGCTTGAAATATTAAAAGACTTCAAGAAATCAACTGTTATAGAGGTCAAAGACATAGAAAAAGACTTCCAGTTAGAGGTCAAAATACTAAAACTAATGCTAGAACTAGAAAATGAAAATCTACAGCTATTGCTGGTAAAAAGAAATAGTTTTATTGTATAATTAAATATTATTGATTATGAGTAAAATCAAAAAACCTAAAAAAACTAGACAAATAGTTCCACATGGTCAAGCTCATATTATGGCTTCTTTTAATAATACTATTGTTAGTATTACAGATTTAAAAGGAAACGTATTAACTTGGGCTTCAGGTTGATCTGCTGGTTTTAAAGGTGCTAGAGAAGCTACTCCATATGCTGCACAAGTTGTAGCTGAGGAAGCTATAGCGAAAGCTAAAACTCTACACTCTATTGAATCTGTTGATGTATACCTTAAAGGTATTTGAATAGGTAGAGAACAAGCTATCAGAGGTTTGGTTTCTGGTGGAGTTGATGTAAGAGCTATTTATGATATAACTCCAGTTCCACACAATTGATGTAGAAAGAAAAAAGTTAGAAAACTATAATTTCTTAATCATAAAATTTTTAAATTTTAAATTATTTAAATTTAATTATGAGATATACTTGACCAAAGAAAAAACTTTGTAGAAGAGAAGGAGTTAATCTATTTGGTACTGAAAAATATGATTTAACTAAATCAAATAGAGCTCCATTAAGAAGTAGAAAGTCAAGTGAATATGGTGTTCAGTTAAGAAAAAAACAACTTGCTAAAAGAATGTTTGGTCTTTCTGAAAAACAATTTGCTTCATACTTTAAAAAAGCTCAACAATCTAAAGCATCAGGTACAACTTGAGAAAAAATGATGCAATTTTTAGAGCTAAGATTAGATAATGTAATCTATAGAGCAAACTTTGCTAGAACTAGAACACAATCTAGACAATTTGTAAGCCATGCTCATTTTACATTAAATGGTGTTAAAGTTGATGTTCCATCAATTTTAGTAAAAATCGGAGATGTTATTTCTCTTAGAGATAAATTAAAAGAATCTCCATTATATAAATCTTTACTAGAAGAATTAGAAGAATTTTCTAAATCAAATAAAGGTAAAGTATCTGCATGTAAATGGATTGAAGTAGATTCAAAAAAATTAACTATTACTATTAAAGCTATTCCAGCTAAAGAAGATTTTGAACAAATTATTGATATTCAAAGAATAGTTGAATTCTACTCAAAATAATAAAAAATAAAAAATTGTTATTTTATAATCAAATTTAATATGCATATTATTCATAATACAATAGGAGCACCAAAAATCAATCAAGTTGATTTAGAGTGAAATGTTTCATCATTTGTGGTTTGACCACTTCCTAGAGGTTATGGTGTAACTATTGGTAATTCATTAAGAAGAATACTTTTATCTTCTATTCCTTGAACTAGAGTTACAGGTATAAAAGTAAAAGGTGTTAGTCACGAATATTCTTCAATTCCATGAGTTAAAGATACAGTTATAGATATAATCTTAAATATAAAATGATTGGTTTTATCTAAATCTGAAATTTGAGTAGAATGGTTGAAATTAAAAAAATCAAAAGCTGGAGTTGTTCTTGCTTCTGATATTGAAACACCTGCTTGAGTTGAAATATTGAATAACGATTTATATATTACTGAAATAGATAGAGATTGACTAGAGTTAGATATTGATATCAGAATTGAAAAATGAGTTTGATATTTAACACAAGAAGAGTTGATGGCTAGAGAAGAAGATGTAGAAGTTTTATTAGTTGATACAAACTTTTCTCCAGTTATAAATGTAAAATATGAAATAGAAAAAGCTAGATTTTGAGATATGGTTGATTTGGATTCATTAGAATTGGTTATTACAACTGATGGTTCAATTAGTCCAGTTGATGCATTAAAATTCTCATGAGATATGCTTACTTCTTATTTCTCAATATTTAATGAAGAGTCTCTTCAAGTAGAATGACAATTTATTTCAAATGTAAAAGATTTAATCTCAAGAGAAAAAGAGGAAGTAAAAGAAGAACTTGAAAAAGAAACTTATACTCCTATTGAAGTTATGTGATTATCTCCAAGAACATTAAATGCTTTAATAAATTGAGATATTCTTTCAATTGAAAAATTAACTAAATGTACAGAAACAAAACTTTCTTCAATAAAATGATTTGGTAAGAAAGCTATGACTGAAATTAGAACATCTCTTGGGGAAAGAGGTTTGAAATTATTAGGTGATGATTAAAATTGAATATTCTTTAATTATCTAATAATTTTAGAGTATTCATTATAAATAATTACTAAATTAAATAAAAAAATGAGACATAGAGTTAGAAAAAACTTAAAGTTTAATAATAAAAGTTTTGCACATAGAGATGCTATGCAAAGAAACTTATTAACATCTTTTTTCCTACATAAATCAGTAACAACTACTGAAAAAAAAGCAAAATTAATTATCCCAATGATTGATAAACTTATAAATGTAGTAAATACAAAAGATGAAATGAATGCTATCAGATTTGTTATGAAATATTTATATACAAAAGAAGCATCATTAGAGTTATTTAGAAATGTAGCTCCAAAATATAAAGATAACAAAACTTCTGGTTTTACTAGATCTACTGCAGTTAAATACAGAGATGGTGATGCAGCAAAAATCGTAAAATTAGAGTTAGCTTAATATTTACTAAAAATAATTAATAGATATGAAAACTATTAGTCCAAAACAAGTAAAAGGTAATGAAAGAAAATGGTACGTTATAGATGCTAAAGGTGAAACTTTAGGTAGATTGGCTACTAAAATCTCTGTTATTTTAATGGGGAAAAATAAACCATCTTATGCACCTTTCTTAGATAATGGAGATTATGTTGTAGTTTTAAACTGTGATAAATTTTCTGTTACTGGGAAAAAAATGTCTGATAAAATGTACTATAGACATTCTGGATTCCTTTGAGGTTTGAAAGAATCAAATCTAGAAACTTTATTAGAAAAAAAACCTACTAAAGCTCTAGAATTAGCTATTTCAGGAATGTTACCAAAAAACAAACTAAGACCTGGAATGTTATCTAGACTTAAATTATTTACTTGAGAAGAGCATACTTTTGTAGCTCAAAAACCTGAACTTATAAAATAATAACTTTATTTATGGCAAATAAATACATATATAATGTTTGAAAAAGAAAAACAGCTTCTGCACAAGTAAAATTATTTGAAGGTAAATGAAAAAATATTATCAATGGAATAGATGCTTCTGAATATGTAAAAAGAGCAGATTTATTTGATGTTATTTTCTCTCCTTTAAAAATTTGTAAAGTAAAAGAAAATTTTTACTTTGAAGTTGAAGTTGCTGGTTCTGGAGTTTCAGCACAAGCTGAAGCTATAAGACATGGTTTATCTAGAAACTTAGCATCAAATGATGAAGGATTCAAAAAAGTTTTAAAAGCTGCTGGATTTTTAACTAGAGATGCTAGAAAAGTTGAAAGAAAAAAACCAGGAAAGAAAAAAGCAAGAAAATCTCCATCTTGGTCAAAAAGATAGTATTTTCTTATACTTTTATAAAATTAATTATTATATTAATTACTAAAAATTTTAAAAAATGCCTACTATAAATCAATTAGTAAGAAGAAAGAGAAGAACTCCTGCAGTTAAAAGTAAATCACCTGCTTTACAAGAAATTAGAAACTCTCTTAAAAAAGAAACTTACAAAATAGATTGAGGTTGTCCAATTAAAAGAGGTGTATGTACAAAAGTTACTACTATGACTCCTAAAAAACCTAACTCTGCCTTGAGAAAAGTTGCTAGAGTAAGATTAACAAACGGATATGAAGTAAATGCATACATCTGAGGTGAAGGACATAACCTACAAGAACACTCAGTTGTTGCAATTAGAGGTGGTAGAGTAAAAGACTTACCTTGAGTAAGATATCACGTAGTTAGAGGTTTCCTTGACTGTGAATGAGTAAAAAACAGAAAACAAGGTAGATCTTTATATGGTGCTAAAAGACCAAAAAAATAGTAAATTATTACAATATTTTTGTGGAGTAAGTTTAACAATTACTGAAAAAATCCACTAATTTTATTTATAATTGTTTAAAAATAATGAGAAAAGAACTTTCAATGCAAGAGAAATTTACTAACTACATTATGTTAAGTGGTAAAAAAAGTATTGCAATAAAAATTATGAATGACACTTTTGAATATATTAAAGCAAAAGGTCAAAAAAATCCAAAAGCTATTTTTGATAAAGCTATTGAAAATATTATGCCAAAAATTGAGGTTAGACCAAAAAGAGTATGAGGTTCTATTTACCAAGTACCTCAAGAAGTTAAACCTAAAAGACAATTATTCTTAGCAGCTAGATGGATTATTGATTCAGCTAGAGCTAAAAAAGGTGCTGAATTTTCAAAATTTTTAGCTGATGAACTTATTGAGGCAGCTAATGAAACTGGAAATGCTTTTAAGAAAAAATTAGAAGTTTACAAAATGGCTGAAGCTAATAAAGCATTTGCTAGATTTGCAAACAGATAATAAAAATTTTTTTAATTCATAATTTATAAAAAATGGCTCACAAGAAAGCTCAATGATCTACTAATAATGGTAGAGATAGTAATGCCAAAAGACTTGGGGTGAAACTTTTTTGAGGACAAAAAGCTATTGCTGGAAACATCTTAGTAAGACAAAAAGGTAATAAATTTTGGCCAGGAGAAGGTGTTAGACAAGGACATGATTTCACTCTTTATGCAGTTGTAGATGGTACTGTTACTTTTTCTGAAAAAAGAAAAAAAAGATTTGATGGTAGAACTTACAGAGAAGTATTTGTTTCTGTAGTTTCTGCTTAATTAAAAAAAAACTTCTAGAAAATTTTTCTAGAAGTTTTTTATTGAAAATTTTTTAAAAAGATTATAATATAATAAATTATTTTTTAATATGAAAAAATATATAAATTTTTTGTTTATCATATATTTTATCAGTTTATTTTATATATCATTTTCTCTAGTTTCTGTAGAAAAAGATTTTTTAGAATATAATATTATTCTATTTAATACTATTTTTGACTATTTTTCTACATCGAGAAATTTAGATATTATTTTAAGAAATTTACTTTGAAATATAATTTTATTTATTCCTTTTTCTTTATTCTTGTGATTTTATAAAATTTCAAATAAAAAAATTTTAACTTTTTGATTATTGTTATCAATTTTAATAGAAATTTCACAATTTTTATTGTCTTATTTTATAAGACCTAATTTTAGAGTTGCTGATATAGATGATATTATTTTAAACTTTTTATGAGTTTTGATTTGATTGTTTTTAGCAAAATTTTTATTAAAAAAATAGACTTGAAAAAGTCTATTTTTTATTTTACTATTTCTCCTGGCATAGTAAAGGTATCATTTTCTATGATTCTTCCTGGCATTGTCATTGTTTTTATTCCAGTTTTAACATTGTCTCAGATTATTACTCAGATTTTTCTTTTTTTTGTATCAACAAAACTTCATTTGATTTTTACTTTTACGTTTCCATTGTCATGCCTCAAGTTTGCTGTGATAAGTCCACCTCAAATATTTACATTGTTTCAGATAACAGAATCTCCGATATAACTCAAGTGGGCAACATTTACTTTATCTCAAAGAGCAGAATTTTTGATTTCTACTGCATTTCCAATTTTACAATTTTCTCAAATCACAGTTTCTCATCTCAAATAAGTGTTTGGTCAGATTGATGAGTCTTTTCAGATAAAAACATTTCATTCTATGTAGGTTCCAGATTTTAGAACAGCTCATTTTTCTAGAATAATTTTTCATTTTATTGTAACTCATTTTTCTACTTTTCATTTTATTTTTGAGCTTTTCAAATTTTTTAAAAAATGAGAATTTGCTTCTAAAATATCCCAAGGGTATCAAACATCTATAAATTCTGATTCCAAAGTTATGGCTTTGAATTCGTGTTTTTCAGCAAAAATATTTATTGCATCAGTGATTTCATATTCTCATCTTTTTGAAAGGGGAATATTTTTTACTATTTCAAAAATTTCTGGAGAAAATTTATAAACTCAAACATTTGCCAAATCTCCAACAAAAGTTTCAGGTTTTTCAATTATTTCTTTTATATTTTCTTTTTCATCAATTTTAAAAATTCCATATTTTTTAGGTTCATCTACTTTTTTTACCAAAGCACCGTATCATTTTAGTTTAAAAATCTTTTTCAAATCTTCTTTACTAAAAATACTGTCTCCATTCATAACGACAACATCTTTTTCAGTTGTTATTCATCTTATTGCAGCAGCAGTTCATTTTTCATTATTTTGCTCTATGTAAGTTATTTTTACTCATTCATATTTTTCTCAAATTGCTTTTTGAATTTCTTCTTTTTTATATTTTACAACTATAATTATTTCAGAAACATATTTGTAAATATTTTCTAAATTGTGCTCAATAATAGTTTTTCAAAAAATTTTTATAATTGGTTTTGGAGTTGTGTTTGTCAATGGTCTTAAACGACTTCATTCTCCGGCTGCCAAGATAATTGCTTTCATAAAAAATATAGTTAATTTATAAAAATTAACTATATTTTAATCTTTTAGCTATTTTTTGCAAATTTATTATTTAAAATATTGTTTTATTGTTAAAATTTTTTTTAATTATCTAGAAAAATGTTTTATAGATTTTAATCTTTTAATCAAATCATCAACTTTTTTCAGAAAAATATATTCATGTAAAACTCAATATTTTGTATATCCCCAGCTGAAATAAAGCTCTAAACTAAGTTTGTTATTTGAAAAAGTTAGAGTTTTTATATTTTTATTTTCTAGGTAAAAATCAACCAAAATTTTTTTCTCTTCAGAATAATCTATTTCAAAACTTTTTCTTTCTATTTTAAATCAATCTTCTCTTAATTTATTTGAAAAATTTTCTATTTCATTTTCTTCATCTTGATTTTTTATATTGTATTTTATATTATATATTTATTTTTTTATTCAAATAATTTTTAAAACACATAAAATTATTCCTAAAAGTCAAAATCATAAAACTAACAAAAATCCTATTCAAAAATTTCAATAAATATAATAAAGTGTAATTATTCATAAAAGAATAAAAATAAACATTTCACAAGCAAATATATCTTCAGATGATGGGATATGTATATATAATTCCTCTTCTTTATAGTCTTTTAATTTAAAGTTAAGGTTCTTATTAAAAATATACCTTTTATGTTTCCGATTTCAAACTTCTTCATAAAATTCTTTTCAATCTAAAATATAATCTTTACTTTCTCAAGAAATAAAAATTTTATTTTCTTTTTCTTCATAAATTATTTTATTTTTTAAAAAATTTTGTAAATTTGTAGTAAGTAGAGCTTTTGTATCTATATTTTCTTGGTGAGAAAGACGAAAAAAGCTTATTATTAAAATATATAAGAAAAAAACTAATAATGAAAATAGTATGAAATATAAATCTTTTATATTATAATTGCTATCATAATAATTAAAAATTCAAAAAATTATAAAAAAAATCAATCAGATTATTTTTCAACTTAAATTAATTTTATTTTTATTTAAAATTTCTTTTATTTCTTCCTCTTGAAAAAATTTTTCTATTTCGTAGATTTCATCTTCAGAAACATTGTTTTTTCCTAAAAAAATTCTTATATTCATTATTTTTTCAAATAAAAAAGTAAGTTTACTATAATTCTATTATTTAATCGAAAAATAGTCAAAAATTTTTCATAAAAAGTATAAAAAACTCTTGATAAATTCAAAAAAAAAGCTATAATTAAGCAAAATTAAAACATAACTTTTAAAAAATATGTCTGAAAATAATGAACTAAATTTAAATGAAAATTTAGATGAAAATACTGAAGGACAAATGTCTATAGAAGGGACAGACAGAGTTGTTTATTCTGGTGATCAAGATAGAAGTATAAAATCTGAAATGGAGGATTGTTATATTGATTATGCCATGAGTGTTATTGTTTCTAGAGCTTTACCAGATATAAGAGACTGATTAAAACCAGTTCATAGAAGAATTTTGTATTCTATGTATGAACAAGGTTTGAAGTCAAATGCAAAATTCAGAAAATCTGCAAAGGTAGTCTGAGATGTACTTGCAAACTATCATCCACACTGAGATTCTTCTGTTTATGATGCTATGGTTCGTTTGGCTCAAAGTTTTTCACTTAGATATCCTTTGGTTCAAGGTCAATGAAACTTTGGTTCTATGGACTGAGATTGAGCTGCTGCTTATAGATATACTGAAGCAAAAATGGCAAAATTGGCAGAATATTTACTTTCAGATATAGAAAAAGAAACTGTTGATTTTAGACCAAACTTTGATAATACAAAAGAAGAGCCTAGTGTTTTACCAACTAGGTTTCCAAATTTGCTTTTAAATGGTGTTATGTGAATTGCTGTTTGAATGGCTACAAATATTCCACCACACAATTTGGGAGAACTTATTGATGCAATAGATTATTTACTTTTATCTGAAAATGTAGAGGAAATAACTATTTCTGATTTGATGAATTACATAAAATGACCAGATTTTCCAACTGGTTGAATAATTTATGATAATGATGCAATTTTGAATGCTTATTCTACAGGTAGAGGTTCAATAATTTTAAGATGAGTTGCAAATATAGAAGAAACAAAAAAATGAAGAAGTATAATTCATATTTCTGAAATTCCTTATTGACTAAATAAATCAGCTTTTGTAGAAAAAATTGCTGATTTGGTTAGAGATAAAAAAATTGTTTGAATTTCTGAACTTAGAGATGAATCAAAAGATGATGTTAGAATTATCATCGAGCTAAAAAAAGATGCATTTCCTAAAAAAATTTTGAATCAACTTTATAAACTTACTCCACTTCAAACAAGTTTTAGTTTCAATATGGTTTGACTTGATGAAAGATGAACTCAACCAAGACTTCATAATTTAAAAGATTTACTTTTATCTTTTATAGACCATAGAAAAGAAGTTGTAGAAAGAAGAACAAGATATGATTTAAAAGTTGCAGAAGCTAGACTTCATATTTTAGAATGATTGAAAATTGCTCTTGATAATATTGATGAAGTTATCAGAGTTATTAGAAACAGTTATGATGATGCTGAAGAACAATTGATGAATGCTTTTTCTTTGACTAGAATTCAAGCTGAAGCAATTGTAGAAATGAGACTTAGAAGACTGCAAGGACTTGAAAAAGAAAAATTAGAAAATGAAATTTCTGAAAAAAATATTTTAATTGCTGATTTGAAAGATATTTTAGCAAAACCAGAAAGAATAGTCTCTATTGTTTCTACAGAATTAAAAGAAGTAAAAGATATTTTCTGAGATGATAGAAAAACAAAAGTAAATCCAGGAAAAATAGGAGAATTTAATCCAAAAGATACAATTCCAAATGAAGATGTTTTTGTTGTTTATTCTAGAAATAGTTATATAAAAAGAATAAAATCTGATAGTTTTAGAACTCAAAAAAGATGATGAAAATGAGTTACAACTTGAGCTAAAGAAGATGATGAAATCAAACTAATAGTTTCTACAAAAAACCATAATGATTTGCTTTTCTTTACTACAAAATGAAGAGTATTTACACTTCCAGCTTACGAGATTCCAGAAACTAACAGAACTGCAAAAGGTCAGCCAGTTATAAACCTGATTTGACTTCAAAAAGATGAAGAGGTTGCAGCAATTCTTGATATAAATGAAGAAAAAGGAAAATTTTTATTCTTTGTTACAAATCTTTGAACAGTTAAAAAATTAGAACTTTCAGAACTAAAAAATATCCGTTCAAATTGATTAAAAGTTCTTTGAGTAAAAGAAGATGATGAGTTAACTTGGGTAAAAACTACAAATGGGGAAGATAATATTTTTATTGCAACAAAAGACTGAAAAGCAATAAGATTTGATGAAAATGATGTAAGACCAATGTGAAGAACTGCATTTTGAGTAAGATGAATAAAATTGAAAGAAGGGGATAATGTGATAGAAGTAGCTGTTATGTCTGAAAATGATAAATATATTTTGACAGTTACAGAAAACTGATACTGAAAACTATCTGAACTAGAAGAATATAAAGACCAAAATAGATGAGGTTCTTGATCAAAAGCTATGGCAATCACTACAAAAACTTGAAAAATGATTTGAGCTTCGGTTTTGAGTGAGGAAGATAGGGAAACAAGTGATATAATTCTTATTTCAAAAGCTGGACAAACAATCAGAATAAATCTAAAATGAATTAGAAATACAGCAAAAGTGACTCAATGAGTTATTTTGACAAAACTAAAAGATGAATCTGATAAACTTGTTTGAGCTTCAATTGTAAAAGAATGAGAAATAGAAGAAACAAAATCTGAATAATAAAAAAATAGAACAAAAATTTTTGTTCTATTTTTTTATTTTAGAGAATCTTCAAAAGCAGATTGTTTAAATCAAAGCATATCTCAAGCCCTAGGAATAAATTTTTCAATAAATTTTTGTTCTAGAGAAGTGTCTCAGTAAGAATTTACTTCAGCTTCTTTTCCTCAGATTGATTGTCTTCAGTTTTTGTTTTCTATTTCTTCTAAAAACGCATTTAATTGAATATTTTGATTTACTGGTTTCTCTCCAACTGAAACTAAAATTGCATTAAGCATCATTTTTGTTTCATGTTCATTTAAATAATCTCAATCTTCAATTCTAAGAGTTGGGAATTTATTTTGCAGAGATTTTATTATATTTCCTCTCAAATCCCAAAGTTTTGTTAATCATAATCTATTAAAAATCTCAAAAGTTTTTATAATATTTTCTTGTAGTTTTGGATTTTGCTCGATTAGACCTTGTTCTTCTTTTGAAAATCTTCAAGTTACTCAATTTTGTAATTTAAAAATTCAAGTTTCTTTATTTATTTCAGCTCAATTTTGTAATTTAAAAATTTTATTATTTAAAGCTTCATTTTTCAAAATAGCTTCTCTGTTTATAACTTGTCATTTTTCATTTTTTAGCTCTATTTTATTTTTTATAGCATAATCAGAAAAGCTTAATTTATTACTATCTTTGCTTGTTACAAAATTTATATATTCTTCCTTATTATTTTTAGCATGTCCTGCTTGAGTAGCTGTATTGTTAAAGCTTTCTCTTGCTATAAGATTTTCTATAAGATCTTTTTTTTCCTTATCTGAAAGATTGATGTATCAATTTACTACTTTTTCTATTACTTGATTTCTTATTGCTTTTTTTTCTTCTTGACTTAAAGACTCAGTTTTTCAAGTTTTTTTACTTTTATCTTCTATGGCTTTGTCTAAAGCTTTATTAACTTCTTCATTTATTTTTTTATCAAGTTCATTTTTTTTCTCTTGATCACCAACAAGTTCAGTTGCTTTTTTATCTGCTCCTTTAGCTTTTTGAGAATTTAATCCTTCTATTATTCAGTTAAATCTACTCAAATCTTCTTTTATTTTAAGAAGTTTTCTTTTTGTCTCTAGATTTTCTTTTAGTGAATTTAATTCATTTTCATTTGGAAGCTTTCAATTTTCTTTGAAAAATAAGATTTTTAAAGGAACAGAATTAATATTTTCTTCATTTGTTTCTTCTAGTAAATTTACAAGAATTTCTATTTTTTCATTTGTTACTTCTCATTCTGGAAATAAATTTTTTAACTTTGCTATATCCTTCCTAAAATTTTCTACATTATTATTTGTTTCTTTATTTTCTTTATTTTTTAATTCTTCTACAACTTTTCAAGTATTTGTTTCTTTTTCTTTTAGTTCTCTAGAAACAGTAGCTGCTTCTTCTACTCAAGTAACATCTTCATTGAAACTATTTAATATTTTTTGAAATAAAATTTTTTCATCTTTACTTAAATCTGATTTTTCATCTTTATAAACATCTATATTTTTGTATATCAATAATTTAAATTTTTCATATTCTGAATAGTTCATCAAAACATTATTTGTTAAATCTTTTTCAGTTTTTTGGTTTTCTTTTATTAAAATATTTACGAGTTTTAGACTTCAAGATAAATTATTTCAAAGGTTGTAAAAATCTGTTATTCTTCTTCAAGCTTTTGTAAAGTCAACTGCTTTTACTAAAGCAGTCATAAAATTAGGATCATAAGCTACCTCAGCTGAAATATAACTTAATTCTTTCTTTAATTTTTCATAAGCACTTCATCATTCTTTTAATGAATCAGAATTTTTATCAGCTCAAGCTGTTATTTCTTTTATTTTTTTTATAGCTTCTTCTGATGACTTTATTCTTCAATTTTCTTTTTCTATGATTTCATCAAAATCTGCTTTTACTTTTTGATTTGCAGTTTCATAAATTTTTTTCAATTTAGGATCAATATTAAGTATATCATTAATATCCATATGGGTAAATCATTTTTGAAGAACATTTTTTATAAACCAAGATTGATTTTCATTTTCATAAGTTTTCTCTGAAATAAACCTTTCTATGATATCTCAAATAATTCATTTTTGTATACTATCTTTGTTTATATCAGCTCAAGTTAGTTTTACTAAATCTATTTCTATATTTTTATTTTCTAGAATTTTTTTAATAGTATCTAAATCATTTATTATGAAAACATTTATTGCTTCATTTTTACTTATATTTTCTATGTTTTTCATGACTTTTGCATCTATTTCTGAAGCTTTTAGATTTTTTAGTGCAGTTATTAAATCAGTACCATTTAATTCTTTTATATCTCATTTTAATAAATCTTCTTTTCTAGAGGATTCATAGCTCCTTAATCAATCTATAAATTTAGAAGTTTTTTCCTCATCTAAATTTTTTCAAAGTAATTGTTCATTATTTTTTTCAGTTTGATTTTTTATATCTGAATTTTTTCAGTATTGAATTACTTCTCAAATATATCATTTATTTGGTTCATATTTTACTCAATAGGTATATCATTCTTTTATTTTTCATTCATCAGTTGCATTTCTGATTTTTTCTATAAGTTTTTTTTGAAAATTTAAAATTTCTGTTTCATTGTCTAGTCAAGCAAGAGTATTTTCTCAGCTTCTAACCCATTTCCCATCAAGTTCTTTAAAATTTCTATTTGTATATTCTAGAAGCGCTTGTGCTTCAGCAGTAGTTTTTATATCATCTATATTTTTTTCATAAAGACCTTTTCAGATTTTTGCTTCTGAGATTCATTGTAATTCATATTCTATATCATATCTTTCAAGTTTTATTCAGTTTGTATCAGATTCTCTTGGATCTTTTTCTGGTCTTTCTAAAATTTCTTTAATTATATTATCAATATTTCCCAGTTTATTTTTTATATATTCATCTTTTGATTTTTCTGGTAATTTTTTTACTAATTCATCAATTTCATTTAATTGTTTTATTATATTTTGTATATGATTTTGTTGAATTATTTTTTCTTTTGGATTTGCAGAAATATTTTTTTCGTTGAATAAATCCTTTAGTTTTTTAATATTTTCAGAATCATTTTCGTTTTTTTCTAATTCAATAACTTTATTTGGATTTTTTATATTTTCAAAAATAGTTTTTATTTGATCTTTGTCAGAATCTAAAACTATTCAATGTTTTACTATATTATCAACTTTTTTATTTAAAAAATCTATTTTTTCAGAATTTTCTTGAGTATTATATTTTTTATTTTTTTCAAAAATTTTTATTATATCGATTATATTTTCTATACTGTTAAGGTTTTCTTTTTTTCATTCTCTTAATAATTTTCCTCATAATTCTTTTAGATATCTGATTTGATCATTTTCATCTCATTTTACTTCTAAAAATTTTCATTCAGCTCTAAAAAGAGCTTTTAATTTATCTCTCCAGTCAGCTTTTTCTTCGTATATATTTTCAGGATTTTTTACTTCTTCTGCTTGAGTTTCATTTTTAGATGGTTTTAAATCAGTTAAAGCAACTAAAAAATCTATTTGTCTTTCTAGTTTTTTCATTCATTCTAGATGAGATTTTAGTTCTTTTTCAGTTGGGCTCAAAATTGTTTTGTCAGAAAGTAGGTCAACTAAAGAATTTAATTCTTCATGAGAAAAAGACCCATCTTGTTTAAATGTGTCGATTTTTTGTTTTAATTCAATTTTTATTTTTTCTAATTGTTCAGGAGATTTTTTTTCTAGTTGTAGATTTTCTTGAAATTTTTGTACTTCTGACATAATCTTATAATTGATTTAATAAATTTTCTAGTTCCTTTTCTTCTTCTTTCCTTTCATTTTTCTCTATTCTAATATTTTTTCAAATAGTAATTTTTCCTTTTGCAAATTTTATAGCTTGGACTTCTCACATAAAATCTTTAGTTTTTTCTTGTAAAAAATTTATAAG
Organism: uncultured Candidatus Altimarinota bacterium; assembly: GCA_963518665.1. GTDB lineage: Bacteria > Patescibacteriota > Gracilibacteria > BD1-5 > UBA6164 > GN02-872. The sequence continues at coordinate 24,719 of CAUQKR010000007.1, forward strand.
AGATTCTAAGTTCCCATTTTTTAAAAATTCTAAAATATTTAGTAAATCTTCATCGGAAAAATCCGAAATACTATTTTGTAGTAAGGAAGAAAGTTTCTCATTTTTTAATAAAGAAATTATATTTTTTATGTTATTTTCTATAGAAATTCTGTCCATATTTATTATTTATAAAAATTATTTTTTATAATTTTATCATATAAAAAAAATAAAATCAAAAAATTAAACTTGATTATTTACATTTTTTAGCTAAAATTTAGCTTAAATTTAAAATTTAATAAAAATTTGAAATATGAAATATAATAGTGCAGATTTGAGAACTAAATATTTAGAATTTTTTAAAACAAAAAATCATGTAGTTATTCCTTCTGCTCCAGTTGTGCCAGATAACGATCCGACTGTTTTGTTTAATACAGCTTGAATGCAACCTTTGGTTCCTTATTTGCTAGGAGAAGTTCATCCACTTGGTACTAGACTTACAGATTCTCAAAAATGTATAAGAACTTGAGATATAGAAGAAGTCTGAGATGATTCTCATTTGACTTTTTTTGAAATGCTTTGAAACTGGTCACTTTGAGATTATTTTAAAGAAGATTCTATAAGATGGTCTTATGAATTTTTGACTTCAAAAGATTGGCTTGCTTTGGATCCTAGAAAAATAGCTGTTACAGTTTTTGAATGAGATGAAGATGCTCCAAGAGATGATTTTTCAGCTTCTATTTGGGAGTCTTGTGGAATGCCAAAAGAAAGAATTTCTTATTTATGAAAAAAAGATAATTGGTGGGCTGCTTGAAACACTGGACCTTGTGGACCTGACTCAGAAATTTTTTATTGGGTTTGAAAAAGTGAATTTCCACCAGAATGAAGTAATGTTGGAAATGATGAAGATAATTGGATGGAAATCTGGAATAACGTTTTTATGGAATATAATAGACTTCCAGATGGAAAACTAGAAAAACTTCCAGCTCAAAATGTAGATACTTGAATGTGACTTGAAAGAATAACAGCAACTTTGAACTGAGTAAAATCAGTTTATGAAACAGATATTTTTTCAGAAATAATAGATGAAATAACAAAAGTTTTAAATGTAGAATATACTGAAGAAACAAAAAAATCTATCAGAGTTATAGCAGACCATAGCAGAACTGCTTCGGTTATAATTTCAGATTGAGTTGTCCCATCAAATGTTGATCAAGGTTATGTTTTGAGAAGACTTATTAGAATAGCTGTTAGACATGCTCAAAAACTTGGGTTTAAATGAGAATTTTTAGCTCAAATAGCTGAAAAAGTAATAGAAAAATTATGAACTGCTTACCCTCATATGATAGAAAAAAAAGAGGAAATAAAAGTAGAAATTAGCAAAGAAGAAAAACAATTTAGCCAAACTCTTGAAAAATGATTAAAAGAATTTGAAAAAATGTTGAAATGATTTGAAATTGCTTTTGAAAGAACTGGTAAAAAAATAGATGTTATTTCTGGAGATAGAGCTTTTAAACTTTATGATACTTATGGTTTTCCTTTAGAAATGACAAAAGATTTAGCAAGAGAACATGGTTTGTCAATTGATGAAGAATGATTTAAAAAAGCAAATGAAGAACATCAAGCAAAATCTAGAATTTGAGCTGAAAAAAAATTTAAATGATGACTTGCTGATACAGGTGAAGAAACTATAGCTTTGCATTCAGCTACACATTTACTGTTGGCTTGACTTAGAAAATATGTTTGAGAGCATGTTCATCAAAAAGGTTCAAATATAACTCCAGAAAGACTTAGATTTGATTTTAATAATGATGAAAAATTGACTCCAGAAATTTTACAACAATTAGAAGATTATGTAAATGAAGCTATAACTGTTTGATTTGTTACAACTATGGAACAAATGCCAAAACAAAAAGCAAAAGATGATGGAGTTGAGGGAAGTTTTTGGGAAAAATATCCAGATATAGTAAAAGTTTATACTATGACTTGAAAAAATTGAGTTATTTACAGTAGAGAGCTTTGCGGAGGACCTCATGTAGAGAATTCGGAAAATATGTGAAAATTTAAAATTAAAAAAGAAGAAAGTAGTTCTGCTTGAGTTAGAAGAATTAAAGCAATTTTAGAAAAATAAAAAAAAATTTTTAAAAAGTGTCCGAAAAGACTAAAAACTAAAAGATTTATTTTATAATTTACAAAGAAATAACAATGGAAAAATTAGTATTTGTATTAAACTGTGGAAGCTCTTCTATAAAAGCTGCAGTTTTAGAACCAGTTACTGGAAAAGAATATTTAAGTTTATTAGCTGAAAAATTGGGACTTGAAGATGCTAGTATAAAATGGAAACAAAATTGAGAAAAACAAACTGCTCATTTACCAGCAAACTGCAACCATAAACAGGCTTTAGATTTCATTATTACTGAAATTCTAAAGAAAGATGAAGAACTTTTCAATTCTATATCTGCTATCGGTCATAGAGTTGTTCATGGTTGAGAAAAATTTACATCTTCTGTAGTTGTAACTCCTGAAGTTATTTCAGAGTTAAAATCTATCATCGATTTTGCTCCATTACACAATCCAGCACATATTGCATGAATAGAAGCAGCTATTGAAGAATTACCTCATTTAGCTGAAAAAAATGTTTTAGTTTTTGATACAGCTTTTCATCAAACAATCGAAGAAAAAGCATTCTTGTATGCTATTCCTTATTCTTTTTATAAAGAACACTGAATTAGAAGATATGGTTTCCACGGAACAAGCCACTATTTTATCTCTACAGAATTAGCAAAATATTTAAATAAAGATGTTTCAGAAGTAAACTTAATTAACTGTCATCTTTGAAATGGAGCTTCTGTTTGTGCTATAAAAAATGGTAAATCTGTTGAAACAAGTATGTGATTTACACCACTTGAAGGTTTAGTTATGTGAACTAGATCATGAGATTTAGATCCTGCAATAATCAGATTTTTAAATAAAAAATTTAATTACACATTTGAAGAAGTTGATGATATTTTAAATAAAAAATCAGGACTTTTAGGTTTAACAGAAGTAACTTCAGATTGTAGATTTGCAGAAGATAACTATGAAAAAGAAGTAAATGCTACTAGAGCTATTGATGTATTTTGTCATAGATTAGCAAAATATATTTGAGCTTATATGGCTGTTATGGATGTAGATCATTTAGATGCTATAACTTTTACAGGATGAATTGGTGAAAATTCAGCTTTGATTAGAGAAAAAACTATAAATTCTCTAAGACTTATGGGGTACAAAATAGATACTGAAAAAAATCTAGAAAATAGATTTGGTAAAATGTGACCTATAAATGCTGAAAATACTCCACTTGTTATGGTTATTCCAACAAATGAAGAAGTAGTTATTGCTAGAGATACTTTAAACTTAGTAAAATAATTATTAAAAAACAGCTTTTATAAAGCTGTTTTTATTTTTATAAAAACTTGAATAATTAGAAAAATTTTTTATAATTATTACAAAAAATTTAACTTAATAAAAAAAATAAATATGATATCAAATTTACCTCAAAAGGGAACTTATGATTGGTTTCCAGAAGAATTTAAAAAAAGAAAATATATTTTTGATACTTGGAGAAAAGTATGTAAAAGTTTTGGTTTCGAAGAATATCTTTGACCTTTAGTTGAAGATATAGCTATTTGGGAAGCAAAATCTGGTGAAGATGTGGGTTGAAGTGAATTGACAAGACTTACAGACAGAGCTTGAAATATTTCAAATCTAGCTTTGAGACCAGAAATGACTCCAACAGTTACAAGAATGGTTTCAAGAGTTTGGAAAGAAGTTGAAAAACCAGTAAAATGGTTTTCTATAGCAAATTTTTATAGAAATGAAAAACCTCAAAAATGAAGAAATAGAGAATTTTGGCAATTGAATTGTGATATTTTTGGACAAAATGGAATAGAAAGTGATATTGAACTTTTGAGTCTTTGACTTGAGCTTATGCTTGCTTTTAATCCACCAAAATGAAGTTTCACTTTAAACTTAAATCATAGAAAATTACTTGATGTATTTTTTAGTAAAATTTCTGAAAACGTAGATAAAGTTTTACTTTTTAGACTTCTTGATAAATATAAAAAGCTTGAAAAAAATGTTTTTGAAGAATCTCTAAAAAATCTTTGAATGACAGAAGAAAATATTTCTTTTACAGTAAAATTTTTACAATCTGAAAGTTTAAAAGATTTAGAAGAGAATTTCCCATTTTTACTTGAAAATGAAGAATTTAAATATTTTAAAAATATTTTTGAAAGCTTAGAAAAATTGGGTTATAGTGAATATCTAAAATTTTCTTGAGCTTTAATTAGATGATTTGATTATTATGACTGAGTAATTTTTGAAATGTTTGATAATAATAAAGATAATCCAAGAGCACTTTTTGGTGGGTGAAGATATAATTGACTTTCTTCAATTTTTTGAGTAAAAGAAGAAATTCCTGCAGTTTGAATGGCTCCAGGAGATGAGACAATGAAAATTTTTCTAGAAGGTTGGTGACTTTTTGAAAATATGAAAGATGAAGCTGAGACTATTTATTTTCCACTTTTGGAAGAAAAATTATTTTTAGATTCTCAGGCTTTAGCAAACAAATTAAGAAAATCTGGAAAAAATGTTTTATTTTCATTAAATATAAAAAAACTTCAAAAGGCTTTTAAATATGCAGAAAAAAATAATATAGAAAATGTTATAATTTTCTGAGAAAATGAATTAAATTCTGGAGAATATATTTTAAAAAATTTAAAAACTTCAGAAGAAAAAATTTTCAAAATATAAAAATAATAAAAAAATTATGATAAAAGAAAAATTAAATATTTCAGTCATAGGTTGAGGAAGTGGAACTTTTAATGTTTTGTATTGACTAAAAAATATAAAAACTGACCTTGAAACAAATCTTGCAGCAATTATTGCAATGACAGATTCTGGTTGAACAACAGGTTATATCAGAGATAAATATTGAATTTTACCTCCAGGAGATATAAGAAGATGAATTGCAGCTTTAGCTGAAGATACTTGATTTGTAAGAAAACTTTTTGAATATAAATTTAAAGATGAAGAGTGAGTTATTGGATGAAATAAAATATGAAATATTTTACTTACAGCTTTAAATGATGTTTCTGGTTGATTTGAAGCTTGACTTGATGAAGCTTGCAGAATGTTTAGAGTAAAATGAAAAGTTATTCCAGTAACTTTGGAAGATGTTCATTTATGAGTAAGATTTGAAGATGGAACTGAAGTTATTTGAGAAAAAAATATTGATGTAAGTAGTAAAAATAATGAAGAAAAAAAACACAATGTAAATCAAAATATTGTTGATGCATTTTTAGTTGGGGGAGAATGAAAAATAAATCCTAGAGCTTATGATACAATCATTTGAAGTGATGTTGTAATAATTTGACCTGGAGATTTTTATACTTCGATTGTTCCAAATTTACTTTCTCCAGGTATGAAAGAAGCTCTTGCAAAAACTGATGCAAAAATAATTTATGTTTGTAATATAATGTCTGATTTGGGGGAAACAACTCATTATGAACTTCCAGATTTTATAGAAAATATTGAAAAATATGCCTGAAAAGTTATAGATTATATTTTGGTAAATAATTGAACAATTTCTGAAGAACTTGTAGAAAAATACAAAAAAGAGTGAAAAAAGCCAGTAAAAAGAAAAGAATATCATGATTTTTCAGGAAAAAGCTATAAAATAATAGAAAGAGATTTCTTGGATGAAAGTGATTTTGTTAGACATAATCCTCAAAAATTAGCAAATGTTTTTTTAGATATAATAAATTGATGGATAAAATAAAAATTTTTTGTTACATATTTGCTGTAAAATTAAAACAAAAAAGAACTAGAAAATTATAAATTTTCTAGTTCTTTTTCTAGTTCCTCTATTTCTTCTAGCTCTTTTTCTATTTCTCCAGATTTTTCATATTCTTCTAGTTTCTCTTTTGCTATTCTTCTTTTTTCCTCCATTTCTCTTTGATATTTTCTGATTTGAGCTTGAGTCATTCTAGGTTTTGAACCAGTTGGTGCAAATTCTGAAGGCATAATTTTATTTTAGAAAATATTTTAAAATGGTTGGAGTAGTTGGATTCGAACCAACGGTGGCAGATTCAGAGTCTGCAGCCTTACCACTTGGCTATACTCCAGTATAAAAAAATTTTTTATACTTCTTTTCTTTCTTTCAAAGCATTGATTAAAGTTATGTTATCAGCATATTCTATATATCAACTACTCAATCAACGAGATAATTTTGTAATTTTTGTTTTGTATTTTAGCTTTCTTTTTTCTATTTCTTCTATTATATAGCTTGAAGTTGCTTCTCATTCTATATTTGGGTTTGTTGCTAAAATTATTTCTACATTTTCATCAGATTTTTCAATTCTTTCAAAAAGTTCTTTAAATCTCAAGTCTCAAATAAAAACTCAATTTATTGGAGAAATAGCTCAACCTAAAATATGATATTTTCATTTAAAAACTCAAGATTCTTCTATCATAACTAAATCTAAATATTCTTCAACAACTGCAATTGTATAAGAATCTCTAGAATCATTTTTACAAATTTCACAAAAATCCTGTTTTAAATCACAAAGTGAAAAACAATTTTTGCAATAAGTTACTTTTGATTTTATGTCTTTTATAGAAGAAGCCAAACTTTCATTGAAATTTTGGTTTGAGTTTAGTAAAAAAAATGCTAATTTTGTAGCAGATTTTTCTCAAATTCCAGGTAAGTGGGAAATAGCAAGTATAAGTTTTTCTAATTCTTTTGGCATAATTACTTTTTATAAACAATTTTTGAAATTATAATCAAATCTTGAAATTTTGCAAAATAAAAATCCTTTAAAAAAGGATTTTTTTAGTTGTGTTTATAAACATATTGTACATCGTCTTTGATAACTAGATAATTTGCATTATCTATTTTTTCCATATTTTTCAAATCTTCATCATTCATTATATTTCAAAGACTTTCTAGTTCTGCTATTTTCATTTTTAGCCTTTCTGACTCCATGAGTAGATTTTTCTTTTCTGCCTCTAAAGAAATTATATTATATCATTTTGTTGCATTTACATTTAAAATCCAGATATAATAAAGTAATAAAGCTACTATTAATATAAGAAGAGAAACAAATGTATAATTTACTCAAAATGTAAATTTTTCTTTTTCAATTTTTCTCTTACTAAAAAAATTTCTACTGAAATCTTCTAATACTACTTTTTGGTTCACGGGTGCTATTTTTAAGAAATAATAATTTTAAATTTTTTCTGCAAATCTTGCTTTTGCACTTCTACTCCTTTTGTTGGTTGTTATTTCTTCTTGTGTCGGTAAAATAGGTTTTTTATTTAATAGTTTTAAAGATTTTTTATGATGACAAGAACAAATCAAATCATCACAAATACAATCTCTAGCTTCTTTTTTAAAAATTTGTTTCACAGTTCTATCTTCCAAAGAATGAAAACTAATTACAAAAATTCTTCATCAAATTTCTAGCAAATTTATAGCATCTTCAAGACTTTTTTCTATTGCTTCAAGTTCTCAGTTAACTTCTATTCTTATAGATTGAAAAATTCTAGATTTTATTTTTGGATTTCATCATATTATTTCAGATAATTCAAGAGTTGTTTTAATTCTTTTTTTCTTTCTTTCTAGAACTATTTTTTGTGATAATCTATTTGCTTGTGGTTCTTCTCAATATTTTATAAAAATTTCTCTAAGCTCTGAAGCAGTATAAGAATTTACCACATTTTCAGCAGTTTTTCCTTTACTTTTGTCAAGTCTCATATCTAGAGGTCAATCATGCATAAAACTAAATCATCTTTCAGCTTCATCTAAATGTAGAGAAGATAAGCCTAAATCATAGTAAATTCAAGTTATTTTTTTAATTCAAATTTTTATTAGTTCTGTTTTTAGTTCAGAAAAATTTGAATTTATAAAAATAGTTTGAACTTTTTTTTCTTCTGCTATTTTTTCAAGTCTTATTTTTGCTAATTCTAAATTTTTTATATCAGCATCAAAACCTATAAAAATATCAGAAGAATTCATTTTTTCTATGATTTTACTAGCATGTCATCACATACCAAGAGTACAGTCAACAATAACATTTTTTTTATTAGAAAAAATTTTTATACTTTCAACCAATTCATTTAATAAAACAGAAATATGTTTTTTTTCTATTTCTTGTATATCAGTCATAATTTTTAAAATGTTAAAAAAATGTTAATATGTAAAAAATGTCCTCTTTTTTATCAAATTTTATGCTTATGTTTTACTCTTTTTTTTTATAAAGTCAAGATTATTTATATAAAAAGACTAGACAAAAGGTGGTTTTTATTTTCTGCTTAAAAAAGCAAACAAAAAATACTTTTTAACAATTTATTAACATTCTTTATTTTTAGGGAAAATATAAAAAATTTTTGTAAAAAGTATTGATTTTTTTAGAGGATTTTTTTAAAATAAAAAGTGAAAAATATTTTTGATTTTTTATGAAAATTAAGTATTATTTAAGTGTCAAGTAATAAACTGAAAACTTTATAATAAAGATATTTTTTATAAAATTCAATTTTTTTTAACTTTAAATTTATAAAATAAAAAGTGATTTTATTAAATCACTTTTTATTTTATTATTATTTTAAGAATAATTCTCATAAAAAAACTTGACTTTTTTAAAATATTACTAAAATGGTAACGTTTTAAATTTATAAAAATAATTTTAAGAAATGATAAAAATAGAAAATTTAAAAATCGGGGTTTCTGAAAAAGAAATTTTAAAATGAGTTAATTTAGAATTTGAAAAAGGAAAAAATTATTGTTTACTTGGTAAAAATGGTAGCTGAAAATCTAGTCTTTCTGCTTTTTTGATGTGACATCCAAAATATGAATATATTTCAGGAAAAGTAGAAATCGATGGAGAAAATTTACTTGAAATGGAACCAAACGAGAGAAGTAATAGATGAATATTTTTATCTTTTCAAAATATTCCAGAAATAAAATGAATAAAATTGGTTGAATATTTAAGAACAATTTATAATATTCACTTAAAAGATGAAAAGCCAGAAACTCCAGAGATTTCACCTTTTGTTTTTAGAAGATTTTTGAAAAAATATTTGGAAGAATTAAAAATTGAAGAAGAATTTTTAGATAGAGATTTAAATGTTTGATTTTCTGGTTGAGAAAAAAGAAAAATTGAAATTTTGCAAATGAAACTTATTTGACCAAAATATATTATTTTAGATGAAATCGACTCTGGGCTTGATTTGGATGCATTTAAGGCTGTTTGTTCTTTGTTAAAAGATTTAAATAGTTCTGAAAATAGTTTTATTATTATCACTCACTATTTTAAAATTCTTGATTATTTAGATATTGATAGAGTTTATGTGATGAAATGAGGATTGGTTTATAAAGATTGAGGAAAAGAATTGGTTGATTTTATAAAAGAAAATTGATACGAAAATTTGTAAAAATAAAAAGTAGCCTAAAATAAGACTACTTTTCAAAAAATATTTATATTAAATTTTATAATATTTATTTTTTATATATATAAAATTAATAAAAATATCAAAAAAATTAAAAGTTTCCTTTACCTTGAAATTTTTGAAAATCAGGCTCTTTATTATAGTTTGAAATAATTAACCCAATAAAAAATATTGGTAAAATAACAAGTAATAAGAAAATAAATATTAAATTATCTTTTAATTTTTCCATTTTTTATACTCCTTAAATTAAGAAATGGAGTGATATTATAATAAAAAAAATTTTTTAGTCAAATAAAAAGCCTACAATAGTAGGCTTTGGGGAGAAATTAAAAAAATATATTTAATTTTTATTTTAATTTCTGAAGTCACTAATATTAACCTGAAAATAAGTTTTAACTTTAATTCCTGACATTATTAATACTAGTGAAATTATCCCTAATGCTATAGCATATGGAAGTGGTAATAAACAAGTAATAATGAGAAGACTCCAAGGATAATTTATTAAAAATTTTGTTGTCATCATTATTGTAAATATTGGGAATATAAAATGTATTAAGAATGAATCTTCTCGAATTCTAAATACAAATCCTCCAATTTTTTCTTCTATAATTTTTTCTTCCATAATTTACTCCTTTTTTGAAAAAATGGTAGTTTGATTATAACAAAAAAATTTTTTTAGTCAAATAAAAAGCCTACAATAGTAGGCTTTGGGAAAAATTTAGAATAAGTTTGACTTATTAAAAATTTTATGTTTATAATCTCTAATATTAGGCTAATTAACATAATTATTAGAGACGAAAGAGGTCGTTTATTTGCCACCACTCTAATATTAAACTAATTAACATAAATATTACAGAGTAAGGTGATGGCAAGAAATAAGCAATTACAAAAAGAACCAAAGGATAATTTATGAAAAAGCTTATTGTTAAAAATAAAATCGTTAATGGAATAATAACTATTGTTAAAAATATTTCATCAATAATACGAATAAAAAAATTATCTTTTCCCATCTTAATTTACCTCAATCTTAAAACAAATTATTTCTTATGTTAAATTATAATTATTTTAAGATTTTTATTTTAAAACTCTTTCCAAAAAATATTGGAAAACCATTGATTTCTCTTGAAATCGATTAAAAGATAACTAAAAACTTTAAAAAGTCAAGAAAAAAATAAATAAATTATAATAAAAAAATAAAAAAATGTCAAAAGAAGTAGAAAATATAAATATTGAAGCTTGGACTTATCACGATGAAATAAGTTATTCAGTGGAAGTTAAACCAGGTATTTCAGAAGAAGTTGTTAGACAAATAAGTTCTTCAAACAATGAACCAGAATGGATGCTTGAACTTAGAATAAAAGCATTAAAAATTTTTGAAGAAAAACAAATTCCCAATTGGTCTCCAGATTTGTCATGACTTAATTTAGAATCAATTTATTATTTTGCAAAACCAGAGTGAGCAGGAAATAACAAAAGTTGGGATGATGTTCCAGAAAAAATAAAAAATACTTTTGATAGACTTGGTATTCCAGAAGCTGAAAAAAAGGCTTTGGCTTGAGTTTGAGCTCAGTATGATAGTGAAGTTGTTTATCATAATTTAAAAGAAGAACTTCAAGAAAAATGAGTTATTTTTGATGATATGAGTCATGCACTTTTACATCATGAAGAACTTGTAAAAAAATATTTTTCAAAATGTATTTCTTTAGCTGATCATAAATTTTCAGCTTTACATTATGCTGTTTGGAGTGGAGGAACTTTTCTTTATGTTCCAAAATGAGTAAAAATTTCAGAACCTTTACAAGCTTATTTTCGTATGAATGTAAAAGCTTGAGGTCAATTTGAACATACAATAATTATTATAGAAGATGAAGCAGAAGCTCATTATATAGAATGATGTTCTGCCCCAAAGTTTGATAAAAATTCTTTACATTCTTGAGCTGTAGAAATTTTTGTTTGAAAAGATGCTTCTATGAGATATAGTTCAGTAGAAAATTGGTCAACAGATACTTATAATCTAAACACAAAAAGAGCAATTGTTTGAGAAAATGCTTATATGGAATGGGTTTCTGGAAATATGTGAAGTAGAACAACTATGCTTTATCCTTGTAGTATTTTGGTTGGAGACAATGCAAAAACTGACTTTTTATGACTTGCATTTGCTTCAAAATGACAAAACCAAGATTTATGAGCAAAAGCTATTCATATTTGAAAAAATACAACTTCAAATATAGTTTCAAAATCTATTTCAAAATCTGGTTGAATCTCGACTTATAGATGACTTGTAGATATAAAACCACAAGCAATTTGATCAGTTACAAAAATAGAATGTGAAGCACTCTTGCTTGATGAGCTTTCTGTTTCAGATACTATTCCGGATATCAGAGTAGCAAATACTGAAAGTTTGGTTGCTCACGAGGCTTCTGCCGGTAAAATAGATGAAGAAGAATTATTTTACTTACAATCGAGATGAATCTCAGAAGAAGAAGCTGAAGCAATGATTGTAACAGGATTTTTGAGTCCAGTTATGAAAGAACTTCCACTTGAATATGCTTCTGAAATGAATGTTTTGATTAGTATGGAAATGGAATGAAGTATTTGATAATAAAAATTTTTGATGAAACTAGATAAAAATTTTATAGATTTTTTAGAAGAAAATAAAATAAAAAAAATAAAAATTTTTTTTGTAGAGTGAGGTTGTTCTGGATCAAAAATAGATGTTTTGTTTGATGATTTTGATATAAATTCTGATTTGATTGAGTTAGAAAAAATAAAAAATACAAAAATTTTTGTTTATAAAAATCAAGAAGAAAAATTTTTAAATTCTCAAATAATAAGAACAGTAAAAGCAGACCATACAGGACAAGAAAAAGTTAGATTTTTATTTTCAAATAATGATTTGGTAAAAGATAGATGTGGATGCTGAAGCAGTTTTTCTTTTGAGAAAAAGAAACCAAAAATAAATCTAGAAAATCTAAAAAATCTAAAACAAAATTTTAACAAAAAATAAAAGAAGAGATAAAAAATCTCTTCTTCTAAAATTTTATTTTTTAGTTTTTTTCTTAAAAAATAATCGTCCTTCACCAACAAATTTCTTAATTTTAGAATTGTAATGAAGTTCACCTTTTTCTGTATGGAAGCTTTTTATGCCACTTAAGAGCATAACTACGTATAGTATACAAAGGCTTTTAGGACCTTGATACCAGACTTTCCCATTTTTACAGGTGAGAGTGACAAGTCCAAAAAGGTAAGAATAACTAACCATTTTTGGTATATCAAAGTTTGGAATATATAAGTTTTCCATAATTTTGTTCCTCATTTTGGAGAAAAATATTTGCATATTATAATTAAATATAAAATAATGTCAACAAAAAAAATATTAAAGTCAGGTTTTTATAGATTATCAAATTTTTGAGATTTTGAAAAACTTGAGATAGAAAATAACTTAAATGTAGTTATTTTTGATGAATGAAAAAATAATAAAGAAATAATTATTTGAGAAAATTCAGAAGTAAAATTTAGCTGAGTTTTGGAAAAAGAAAATGATTATAAATCTATTTTTAGACAAACTTGAAATAATTCAAAAGTAGAAATTAAATATTTACTTTTATCTAAAAATGAAGAAAAAGTAAAAGCAAAAATTCATTCTTTGATTGAATCAAATGGATCTATTTCAGATGTTTTTATAAGCTCTATTTGTTCAGAAGATGGAGAAATAGATTTGGATTGAATAATTGAACTTGCTCCAAATTTTAGAAAAATGGCTGGACACTTAATCGAAGAAAATATTTTTCTTGGAGAAAAATGAAAAATTAGATGAATTCCAACTTTGCTTGTAAAGTCAAATGAAGTTGAAGCAAGTCATGCTTGTAAAATAGAAAAAATTCCAGAAGAAGAATTATTTTATTTGAGAAGTAGATGAATAGATAAAAAATCTGCAACTTATGTTTTAATTGAATCAAAAGTAAAAAATATTTTTAGTTTTGTAGAAAAAGAAGAATTTTATGAAGAACTTTTAGAAAAAACTTTAGCAAAGATATTTTAACTTTTTGTAAAAAAATTGTAAATAATTTGACTTATTTTATGAAAAAAATACAATAAAAAATATTTTTTATAATTTTAATTTATATTTTTTATGAAAAAAATTATCACAATTTTAGCTTTGAGCTTACTTTTAGCTTCTGTTTCTTTTGCAGATAATTCTGGAACAGTTTCAACTGGTGAAGTACAACTTTTATCAACTTCTACTGGAACTGAAACTTCTACTGGTAATACAGTTTTGGAAGTAACTTCTGCTATTTCTGATGGAAAAAATGTTTTGAAAGCAAATCCACTTGAAAAAATTATAGTTACTTACTATTATGGGGCAGAATGTCCTCATTGTAAAGTTGTTTCAAACTATTTAGAAAAAGTTGATGGTTATAATAAAATGAAAATCGATAAAAGAGAAGTTTGGCACAATAAAGATAATCAAAAAAAGATGATGGAAGATTTGACTAGACTTGGTTTAGCAAATAGTTCAAGTATCGGAGTTCCATTTTTAGTTGTAAACAATGACTGAAAAGAAACTTATTTAACTGGTGAAACTGATGTTTTAAACTTTTTTGAATCTTATTTAGGAAAAGTTGAAACTGTAAAGGCATCTGATAAAGGTGAAAATAACACTAGAGTTATTGTGTTTTTATTACTAGTTTGAGCTTTGGCTGCTTTGATTCCATTTTTCTTAACTAGAAAAAAATAATATGAAAAATAAAAATATTATAATTTCATTAGCTATAGTTTCTATAATTCTTTTACTTTTTTGGTTAAACTGAACTTATTGGCACTTTTTTCAATCTGAAGCAAATATTTTAGAATGAAATTTTTGGACTAGAGCAAAATATTTTTTTATACTTGTTCCAGCTGCAATCTGAGATAGTATAAATCCTTGTGAATTTGCAATAATGTTTATTTTGTTGCAAACTGTACTTAGAGATAAAAAATCTAAAAAAAGTGTTGTTGCTGTTTGACTTTCATTTATTTTAGCTGTTTTTACAGTTTATTTAGCTATTTGATATGGGCTTTCTCAATTTTTATCAAATACAGCTTCAGTAAATACTTTAAAAGTTGTGGCTTGAATTCTTTGAATTTTGGTTTGACTTGCTTCTCTAAAAGATTATTTTTGGTACTGAAAAATTTTTAGGCTTGAAGTTCCAGATTCTTGGAGACCAAAAATGAAAAATCTTATAAAATGAATAACTTCTCCTTGGTGAGCTTTTGGAATATGAGTTTTAGTTTCATTTATACTTTTGCCTTGTACTTCAGGTCCTTATGTGATGATTACAACTCATCTTGCTTCTCAAGAAAATCTAGATTATTGGTTGCATATTTACTTGATAAGCTATAACTTAATTTTTATTTTACCTATGATAATCATAATGTTCTTGGTTTTAACTGGAACAAGAGATTTATCAGAACTAAAAGAAATGAAAGAACTAAATGTAGAAAAAATGCATTTAGTAACTTGAGTGATTATGCTTTGATTAGGGTTATATATTTTTTACGATTTATATAAAACTTGATTTTTTGGTTAATTTATTAAATAAAAAATTATGTACAATGATGTAATAACATTTTATAGTAAAACTCCACCAAATAAAAAAACTATGAAGGATTATACTATAAAACATTTCGAAGAAAATAGTGTTTGTGGTGATGATTTAGAAGTTTTTTTGAAAATAGAAGATTGAAAAATAGTAGATTTTTCTTTTCAATGAGATACCGCAATCATAACTACAGCTTGTGCTTCAGTTTTTTGAGAATCAATAATTTGAATGAAACTTGAAGAAGTTTTAGAAAAAGATTATGATTATGTAGAATGACTTATCTGAATGCCAGTTTCGACAAGAAGAAAAAATGCTGCAGTTTTGGGAGTTCTTACAACTATAAATGCTATACATAAATATTTAAATGATGGAATAGTTTTGGATTTTGATGATTTGATAAATTAAAAATTTATGATAAAGCTTTCAAAAAAAGGATATTATGCTATAAAAACTCTTATTTTTATGGCAAATCCTGAAAATAAAAATTTTACAAAAACTTTAGAAATAGCAAAAGAGCTTGATATTCCAGAATCTTTGCTTAGAAAAATAATTTTTGAGCTATGAAAATCTGGGATAATTCTCACAGTAAAATGAATAAATTGATGAATTTATATTTGAAAGGAGTTAAAAAATATTTCTATTTATGATATTTTGCTTGCAGTTTGAGAAGAACTTGGGCTTGTAGAATGCACTTCTGGAGTAACCTGTGATAAATCTCACAATTGTAATTCAAAAGATATTTATGGAATATTGCAAAAATCTTTTAACTGAGTTTTGAAACTATACACACTTGATAAAATAATAAAAAAAGACCTTTAAAAAGGTCTTTTTTATAAAAATTTTTTAGGGACTTTAGCCTACTAGGCAGAAGTCCTGTTTTTAGTAAGTAAAGAAAAAATAAATACTTTTAAAAAAATAAATTAAAATTGAGAAAATAATTATTAAAATAAAAATGGTAAAATAAGAAAAAATTTTAAAATTTTTTGAAAAATTTTCTTTTTGAACTTTTTGAATTAATTTAAAAATCAAATAAAAAAATAATAAAACAAAACAAAAACTCAAAAAAATATTTATAAAAATAAAGAAAAAATCTGAAAAATTTAGTAAACTAAAATTAAAATAATTTAAATCAAAATCACAACTTTTTTCTAAAAATTTTAGACTTATTTTGAAAATTGCATCACATTTAATTTTTAATTATTTTTAAAAATTTTTTTTAAATAAAAAGCTTGAAAAAATTTCAAGCTTTTTATTATAATTGTTCTAGGTCTAATTTAATAGAAGGCCCCATAGCATTACAAACGTAAATAGTGTTGATATATTTACCTTTTGCGCCTGTAGGTTTAACTTCATTTATAACTTTTATAAAATGAGCTAAGTTTTCTTCTAATTTTTCAGCACCAAATGATAATTTACCAAATACTGAGTGAACATTACCTTGTTTATCAGTTTTGAATTCAAATTTACCAGCAGCAATTTCTTTTACTGCAGCTTCTAAATCGTTTGCAACTGTACCAGCTTTAGGATTTGGCATAAGACCTTTTGGACCTAAAATTCTAGCAATTTTACCTAAATGTCTCATCATAGTAGGAGTAGCAACACAAACATCAAAATCAAGAGAAACTTTACCTTTTTCGATATCATCGATCAAGTCTTCACCACCAGCTACAGAAGCACCGATTTTTTTCAATCCTTCAGCATTGTCTTCAGTAAAAGCACAGATTTTTACAGCTTTACCAGTTCCATGAGGAAGAGTAGTAGTTGTTCTGATCATTTGGTCAGCATATTTTGGATCTAGATTTAAGTTGAAGTGGATTTCAACACTAGGATCAAATTTTACTGTATTTGTTTTTTCTAGAAGTTCTACAGCTTCTTTTACATTGTAAGCAGAAGAAGTAATAAGTTCTAATGCTTTATTATATTTTTTTCCTCTTTTTGCCATAATTTTTTTGTTAAATAATAAGGTAATAACGATATTTCTAAAAAAAATATCTTCCTTTTGGCAAGGACTGTCTAATTATAATAAATTTTTTCAAAAAGTAAAATTTTTTTCAAAAAAAATAAATTACAAAATAAAAAAATAAAAAAGTCAAGCTAAAAAAAATTTTTAATTTGCTTTAATTTAAACAATTACTACAATATATTTATTATAATAATAAATAATAATTTTTATATGAAAATATATAATAAAAATATAAAAAGCCCTCAAAATAGCCAAAATGCGGGGGGGGGG
>CAUQKR010000008.1:0-36892 GCA_963518665.1 uncultured Candidatus Altimarinota bacterium
ACGTTTAGCACTTCTTCTACTTTTGCGACTCTTTTAAAAGTAAGTTTTGAAATATGAATCATTAAAGTTTTCCCTTTAAATTCAACTATAGCTCAAACTCAATCGATAATTTTTTCAACTTTTCAAGTTCCTTTATAGCCAACTTCTGGCTCCCAAATTATTTCTTTTATTTTTGCTATAACTACATCTCAATTTTCTTGAGAATTTGCAGTAATAGTAGTAAGTCAATCATCAGCAATAGAAATTTTTACATCAAAATCTTTTTCCATTTTTTGAACATTTTCCCCACCTCTTCAGATAACAGCAGAAATTTTTTCAACTGGAATCATAACTTTTAAAATCAAAGGAGCATAAGGAGAAAGTTTTTCTGCAACTTTTGGTTGAACTTTTAGCATTTCATCCAAGATATAATCAATTGCAGTTACAGATTGTGCAAATGCATTTTTAAAAACTTCTAAACTCAATCATTTTATTTTAACATCAAGTTGCATTGCAGTAATTCACTTTTTTGTTCTTCAAACTTTAAAATCCATATCTCACAAAAAATCTTCTTGAGCTTGAATATCTGACAAAATTTTATAGTTTCCTGTTTCTTCATCATAAATCATTCACATAGCAACTCAAGCAACTGGAGCCTTTATAGGAACTCAAGCATTCATCAAACTCATAGTTGAACCACAAATTGAAGCCATTGAGCTTGAACCATTACAAGTCATTATTTCAGAAACAACTCTAATTGTATATGGAAATTCTTCTAAACTTGGTAAAACTGGAACCAAAGCTCTTTCAGCCAAAGCTCAGTGACCTATTTCTCTTCTTCAAATTCATCTAAGTGGTCTGATGTCTCAAACAGAATATGGTGGAAAATTGTAGTGATGAATATAAGTTTTTTCAGTTTCTGGCATCATTCAATCAAGAATTTGAGTATCATCTGGGCCTCAAAGAGTTGTGATTGTCAAAGCTTGAGTTAATCATCTTCTAAAAAGTGCAGAACCATGAGTTCTAGGTAAAAGAGCTACTTCTCAACTAACTTGTCTAACTTCATCAAGATTTCTTCAGTCAAGTCTTCTATTTTTTTCTAAAATATTTTTTCTCATCACTTCTTTTACTCTTTTTTCTACAAAACTTCAAATACTTGATTCATCCAAAGTTTTTTCATCTTCTAAATCAAAATTATATCATTTTTCAAGTAAAAATTCTTTTGTTTCAGAAGTTAATTTATTAAATTCATTGTGAAAATCTTTTTTTCATTTATTATAAAGAGCTTCAAGTTTTTCTTCAGTTAAAAATTCTCTTATTTCAGAATAAATACTTTCATCTGGTAAATTGTAGAAAACTTCAACCTCTGGAATTCAAAAATTTTCTTTATAATCTTTCATAAAATCACTTTCTGCTTCAATAATTTTTTTAATTATTTCATGAGATTTTGCAAGAGCTCTAAGCATAACTTCATCACTTACTTCTTTTGCCCCAGCTTCAACCATAGTCAAAGCATCTTCAGTTCAAGCAGTTAGAAGATTTAAAATAGCAGAATTTTCAACCTCAATAGTTGGATTAAAAACATAAGTTTCATCTTCTAAAACAGCTATTTTACAACCTGCAACTGGTCATTCAAAAGGAGTTCAAGCCATCATAAGAGTCAAACTTGCTCAAGTTATTCACCAAAAACCAAGTTCTCTTTCTCAAGAAGCAGACAAAACTGTAGCAATAATTTGCGTATCATTTACGATTCATTTTGGAAACATTGGTCTTATAGGTCTATCTATAAGTCTTGCTGATAAAGTAGCATCATCAGTTGGTCTTCATTCTCTTTTTTGAAATTTATTTCCTCAAATTTTTCAAGTTGCATAATATTTTTCTTGAAAATCTACAACCAAAGGAAAAAAATCTGCTTTTTCATTTATTCCTTCTTGTTTAAATCAAGCAGTAACAAATAAAATATTATCATTTTCATCTGAAATAGTAACAGCTCAGTCAATTAAAAGACCAAGTTTACCAGTTTCAAAAGTAATTTTTTGACCTTCGATTTCATAAGTTTTTTTCAAAGGTTTTAAAAGTGGTGCATTTCTATCTGAAATTCCTATCATAATTCTTTTTTTTAAGATATAAAATACAAAATCTTAAACTACAAGTTCTAAGTCAAGAAAAAATTTTTCTAAACCTAACTACTTATAGTTCAAAATTTTTCATTCTTATTATAGCTTTTTTTTGAAAAAACACAATAAAAAAAGAAAAAATATTATTTTTTCTTTTTAAATTTCTTTTTCATTTTTTCTATAAATTTTTTTCATTCCTCTTGATCAATAGTTATAACAGGAATTTCTAGCTCTCATTTTTCTGATAAAAATATTGCTATTGGTCTAGTTTGTTCAAATTTTGATAAAATTATATTTATTATAACCATTAACGGAACTGATAAAAGCATACCTATTATTCCCCATAAATATCACCAAAAACTCAAAGCCAAAACTATAACCAAAGGGCTTAAATTTAATCTATTTCACATCATCTTTGGTTCAATAAAATTTCAAGTTATCATTTGAACAGTAATCAAAAGTGAAATCATTATCAAACTTGAATAAATTCAAAAATCTGGTTGAATAAATGATAAAAGTGAAGGAAATAAAATTGCAATAATTGATCAAATATTAGGAATAAAGTTTAATATGAAAATAAGTAAAGTCCAAAAAATAGCAAAATTTAAACCAAAAGTAATCATTATAATATAACTCAAAAATGCAGTTAAAAGTGAAACAATTATTTTTATAAAAAAATAAGATTTAACATCATTTTCTATTTTTGTCAAAACACTTAAAATATTTTTTCTTTTATCTATACTTGAAACCATAAGTTCTATTTTTTGACTAAAAAATTTTGCTTCAAGTAAAATAAAAATTAGGTAAAACATTATTGTCATTATATTTGAAGAAATAGATGAAATAACAGACAATAATGAATTAAAAATATTTGTTAGATTTAAATTTGAACTAATTTTTGAAATAAAATTTGAAACTTGTGTCTCTCAAATTTGAAAATAATCAAAAACTTCTCTCAAAAGATTTATTATTTTTGATTGATAACTTGGAGCCAATTTTATAAGCTCATCAATATTTCCGTAAATTATTTTTCAAATATAATAAAAAAACAAAAAATATGTTCAAATAGACAAAATCATTGCCAAGCTTGAAGGAATTTTAAATTTTTTATAAAGATTTTGAAGTCATAAAATAGCCATAGCTAAAAGCAAAGCTATGAAAAAAGGAATTATTAAAGATTGTCAAATATAAAGAATATAAAACAATCAATAAACCAAAATTACAATCATTCAAAAATTTAAAACAATATCTGAATTTCCATCTTTTTTACCAAACATTTTATTTTATTAAAAACTATTTTTTAAAATTTTTTCAAGTTCAAAAATTCCAAGTTTACTTTTACTTGAAACAGGAATAATTTCTTGCCCAAAAAATTGTTCTTTTGCATGAGTAAGAGATTTAAAAAGCTCAGTTTTGCTTAGTTTATCAGATTTTGAAAGAACTATCAAAACTGGAAGTTCCAAATCTAAAATATATCTATACATTTCCAAATCAGATTCTTGAGCTCAAAGCTTAGAATCAACCAAAATAACAACTTTTTTTATAGAATTTCTTCTCTCTTCTAAATACCATGAAATAAGTCAATCAAGCTCTTCTCTCAAATCTTTTCCTAATTTTGCAAAACCATAACCAGGTAAATCTGTAAAATAATATTTATTTTCAACTAAAAATAAATTTGCAAGTCTAGTTTTACCAGGTTTACTTGAAGTTTTTACCAAATCTTTTTTTTGAAAAATTGTATTCATCAAACTTGATTTTCACATATTTGATCTTCCTACAAAAACAACTTCTTTTTTATCATCAAAATAAACTTCTTCACTATTTAATCAAATAGATTTATAAAATTTTACATCAGTCAATTTCATTTTCGTATTTTTTTTGTTAAATTTTTAATTTTATGATATAATAAACAAAATTTTAAAAAAAACAATTATTTTTTTATAAAAATAAAAATGGAAAATAAAATAATAAAAAATAATGCTATTTCAGCCTACTTACTTTTCGGGATTTCATTTATTTTTTTATTTATAAAAAACAATAAAAATATATCAAATGATTTCGTAAAATGACATACAAAAAGTGCTATTTTAATACACTTTTTAATGATTTTAGATATAATTTTTTTCAGATTTTATAAAGTTTGATCTGGATTTTTTATCTTGAATTATGAAGTTTCAAACATAATTTTTATGTGAATTTTGATTTTCTTATTTTTAGCTTTATTTTTATGAATTTATAAAGCTTACAAATGAGAAACTTTTAGTACAAAAGAAATCATAAAAATTAAAAATGAAAAAAATTTACTTGATGTAAACAAAGATTGAAATTTTTGAGAAAAAGACAAACTTACAATTATTTTAAGCTATATTCCTTTTTTATGACAAATTTTTAGCTCAAAATATGATAAACACGAAACTATAAAAGAAATTTTGAAAGTAAATGTTTTTGTAACTTTTATTTTAAGCCTACTTTTCATAAATAATTATAACAATTTATCTCAAATTTTACTTTTGATTTACTTCATTTTTATAGCCTTTATTGGTGTAAATTTATTTTCTAGATCAGAACTTGTAAGTATAAATTTACCAAATTATCTAAAATTTTCTGAAATTTGTTTACATACAAAAGTTTTAGTTATTTATCTAAAAAAATATTTAAGCTGAAAATTTATAGAATATAAAATAATTTTGGAAGAAAAAAGAAAAAAAGAAAAACTAAAAGATTTAAAAATTTTTGAAGAAAATAAAAACTTAGATGATTTTAAATGACCTAAAAAAATTATTTATTTACCAATTTTTAATTTATTTTTAATATTTTTCAAAAAAACAAAATTAGAAACTCACAAAAAAAATGCTTTAACAATAAATTTTTTGCTTATAATTACACTTATTTTGATTTTTGTGTTTAATATTTTTTCTATAAAAATTTTGATTTTATTTTTATTTCCTATTTCATATTGAATCGGAAATATTGATAAAATTAACTATAGAATTCTCTTAATTTATGGGATTTATGAAACTTATACAAATTTTATAAAATTTTTCCAAAAAACTAAAAAATTTATAAAAGAAAAGAAAAATCAAACAAATGAACTAAAAATAAAAGTATGAGAAAAAATAGAAAATAAAGAGTAGAAATACTTTTTATTTTTTTATTTTGAAAATTTGACTTTTTTATTTTTTGAATTATAATAACAAAACTTTTTCAAATATAGAGGAGAATAAAAAATGGAAAAAGAAAAATATTCTAAAGAATTTGGCTTAGATATTGCATTTGTTATCAAAGGTAAAAATTTTTATTCCTTAGATAATACAGAAGTAATTTTTTTAATCGATACACATGGTTCATTTTACAAACTCCAAAATGGTGTATTAGCAGAGCTTCCTTTTTTTCTAAACTTAAGAAATAAGGTTATTAACAATTTGAAATTAATTACATTACAAAAAGATACAAATCTAAGAAAATTTTTAGAAAGAAAGACATATATCAAACCAATTGAATTATGTGTTTGGATAGATGGTGAGAAAAAAATTGTTAGTCTAGATTATAATTGGTATATTACAATCCAAGGCAAAAAACATTATTTAAAAATCGATGATTCACAAATTACTTCTATTACTGAAAAAGATTTAGAAGATCTTATTTTAGAAAAATTGGAAGAAAATAATCTCATCTAAAATATATTAGCTCTCTTTTTAGAGAGCTTTATTTTTTTATTTTATTTTTTGACTTTTAATAAAAATATATTATAATATATTTAGACTTTTCAATTTTTACAAATAAGAAGGAGAAAAAAATATGAATATGTCTCTAAATCTAAAAATTAATGGGAACGCAAACTTCAAAGTTGCTTTTGATGTTCATGATGAAGATAACAGCTTAATTCCTCACAATGCAGTGATTTCAAACAATTATTTGTATTTAAATGGATTAAATACAAATATCAAAGTTGAGGTAAAAAATCTACCTCTAATAGAAATCAAAAATGGAATTTTATTTGTTGACGATGAAAAAACTGAACATTTAGTTGATTATCTTCCTACTGTATGCATGGACAGAAAAACTTTGTATGTTGGTAAAAATTTCTCAAAAATTTTTAAAGATTTTAAAAATCCAAATGTGACTATCAAGTCTGGAAATATTTATTTAGATGGAACTTTCACTGGTAAATTTTTAGCTAAACGTGGTATTTCAGATAAATTTGGTGATTTAAATGACTCTGAAGGTCGTTATCAAAATATGGTAATGCATTCTAAAGAGTATTCATAAAAAATCTCAGAAAGGAAAATTTATATGAGCACTTATATACGTGTAAAAAATTCAAATGGTGAAACAAAAGAAGTAAAAATCGGAGACGATGGACACTTGTACAACTCTCATGGTCGAGATTTGGGAATAAAAGTTTCAACAAATGGAAACATTGTAAATCATTCTGGAAGAATTCTTCAAGAAGGAAAAAATGTAAAAGATTATCTTGAAAAAACTGGATTTTTTGATTGAGATTTTTTTAAAGAGGTGTTTATCACCTCTTTTCTATTTTTTAAAATATTGACAAAAATTATTTTTATATTATAATATTAAAACCTTATAAAATTTTTAAAAGGAGATTTTTTATGAGAGTAATAACAGGAGTAGACCCAGAAAATGAAAATTTTGTGAGTTTTGAACTTGCAATAAATGGAGATATCATCAGAAATGCTAAACCAATCGGATTTTTTATCAATCGTTTAAATAGTTACATTTACGATTCAAAAACAAATAAAATTGTTTCTCAAGATCAAAATATTCGAGAATTTTTGGAAAAACAAGGTTTTATAAAAAAGCCTAAATAGATTTTTAAAACCAACTTTTGCAAAAGTTGGTTTTTTTCTTATAATGTAAAAAATATTTTATAATAAATTTTTATGGAAAACTTTTTTTATATTTTTCTTTTCATAATTTGAAGTATTTTTTGAAGTTTTTGATCAGTTTTAATTTATAGATTAAAAACAGAAGAAAAATGAATTTTATTTTGAAGAAGCCATTGCAAAGATTGTAACACAACTTTAAAATTTTTTGATTTATTCCCTATTTTTTCATGGCTTTTCAATCTTTGAAAATGTAGATATTGTAAAAATAAAATTTGAGCTATTTACCCAGCTTTAGAAATATCAACTTGAATAATTTTTTCTCTTGTTTGAATTTTTTTAGTTGATGTAAATCAATTATTTTTATGAAATTATATAGAAATTTTAAAAATTATTTTTTGGCTTATAATAAGTTTTATAACGATTTTATATATTTTTTATGATTTACTTTTCACTGAAATTCATGAATGAATTATGTGAGTTTGAATTTTTTTAGCTTTTTTATGACTTATTGTAAATAATTTTTTCAAGCTAAATTATTTAGTTTCATCACAAAATTTGATAAATATTGAGTTTATTTCTTCCCTTATTTTATGAATAATAATCTTGATTTTATTCTACATGATTATGTTAAAATGAATGGATGAAATTTATGATTTATGAATTTTAGCAATAATTTGACTGTTTTTATTTATTTACAAAAAATTTTTTCCTGAAACAGATTTGTCTGCAAATCCAATAATAAGCTGAATTATTTGAGCTTACTGAATTTTTATATTTTTCTTTTTACAAATATTTTTAACTAAATGAGCTGCTCTTTGAGGTTGAGATTTAAGAATTTGAATAATGATTTGACTTCTTTTATGAATAAATTTTAGTTTCATTTGAATTTTTTCTGCTTATATTTTATGAAGTTTAATTTGAATTTTTATTTTAATCAAAAATAGGAAAAATAAATGAAAAAATATAATTCCCTTTTGACCTTTCCTTTGAAGTGGCTTTATAATCATATTATTTTTTTGAAATGAGATTTTAAATTTTGTTATAAATAATTTTAGCCTTTTGTAAAGTCATTTTTCTTTACAAAAAAAAATTTATTTGCTAAAATATAAAAAATATTAAATAAAAATAAATTTATGGAAAATAAAAAAACTATAGAAGCAATTGTAGATTTTATCGAAACTGCTGAAAAATCTATTAAAAATGCTAAAAAATTATTAAAAAATTTAATAAATACAAATGAAATCGACTTAAATGTTGAATTTGATACAAATACAAAATGATTACATAGCTATAATGATGATGAGTGAAAATACATAGAATGAGTTTTTACTTGAAATGATATGCTTTGAGCTGATGGAAATAAATATCCTGTTCCTGCAAATTATTCTTCAAAATCAAAATTAGTTCAATGAGATAGACTAAAACTAAGTATAAATAATATTTGAAGAATGACTTATAAACAAATTGCTCCAATTGAAAGAGAGATTAACAGTGGGCTTATAGTAAAAGATAAAGATAAATATCAAGTTATAGTTGAATGAAAAACTTATGATTTGCTTACTGCTGCTGTTACACATTTTAAAGCAAATATTTGAGATAAAGTAAGTGTTATAATTCCAGCTTGAAAAGAAGCAACTTTTGCTGCAATTGAAGCAGTTATAAATTAAAATTTTTTAAAAAAATAAAAAATCTAGAAAAATTTTCTAGATTTTTTTAATTTGCAAGATTTACAAATTCTGTATTATCAATACTAAATTCTCATTTTGTTTTATATGAAGAAACTTCAGGAATATTTTGACCAAGAGTTTGTAAAAACAAATCTTTTCCTTCTCAGTAAGGAATTACAACTCTAGCCTCAACATTTTCAAAAATTTTTACTGATTTTTTTGTTCATAAAATAACAAGAACATCAACATCACCAAAAAATGAAATTATTTCCTCTTTTAGTTCAAATTCATCTGCTAAAATAAAAAATACATGAATTCAATCTATAGCAAAACTATAAAATAAATTATTTTGATATTCTTTCACTTCAAGCAAAATCCCTGATTTTTCATATTCTCCAGGATAAGAAACAGATAAATCATCTATTTTTATCTCATTTTTTATAGGATCAAAATATACTATATTTTTAGAGTTTGATTCAACTTCTAAAATTCAATATTTATTTCTAAATTCCATAATTTTTTTATTATTAAATAAAAAACGTTTTATTTTTTCAAATAATTGTTTGTATATCAAACACTATTTCCATATTTTTAATTTCCTCTAGTTTAACCCAAGAAAATCCTACAAATCTATCTGACCTATGGACAAAAGGTGCTTTTTTTCATGTATATTTAACTAAAAATAAATAAACATCTTTATCTATAAGTGGATGATCTTCCAAATGTCAAGCTGTAAAAGTATAATTGAGTTTAGTAATAAATTTAATAACTTCTAAATCTCTTTTTAGCAGACCAGCTTCTTCACAAATTTCTCTGATTGCTGTATCTTTAGCTATTTCTTTATTTTCTATTTTTCATTTTGGAATAACATAAACAGTTTCATTTTTTGAATTTAACCATTTTAAAAGTAAAATTTCAATTTGTCATTCGTTTTTTCTATATACTATTCAACCTGAACTCTTCTCATATTTTTTAATTTGATTTGTATCTTTAAACATATTTTTGAGTTCAAATTTTAAATTTATATAACTATAAATAAAAATCCAAAAATTTCAAGTCTTTTTTTCAAAAAAAGTTTTTAGATTTTTGCAAAAAAAAAATAAATATAGTAAAATTTAAGTGTGACAATAATTTATACAAAAACAAAAACAAAAAAATGGAAAATAGAGATTTAGATATACTTTTAGAACTTGATAAAGAATTAACTTTTGAAAATGCAAAAGTAGATGATTTTTTAAAAGCAGAAACAAAAAATAATTATATTTACCAAGTTATAGTTGAAGAAGAAACTAAAAAAGAAGAAAAAATTGAGAAAAAAAATATTTTTAAATGAATTATTTTTATAACAAAATATTTAACTACAAGTTTCTTGATTTTTGCTGTTCTACTTGTTTGAACAAACTATAATGCCTACATAAATGTAGCAAAATGATTTTTATTTCAAGAAGATTATAAAAAAGAATCAGTTTGAATTCTAAACTCTGTAGAAGCTTCAAATCTAAAAGAAAAATCTAAAAAAGAAACAACTCAAACTTGAGAAGTAGAAAAAGAAGAACAAACTTCACTAAGTATAAAAAAATATAAAAAAGAACTTGATGAAAAAAATATTTCTCTAAATATTGAAATAACTCCTTATGAAAATAGAGTTGTTATTCCAAAATTATGAAAAAATATTCCACTTATAAATATAAAAAATCAAAAGGTTGATTCAGCTCATGAACTAGAAAATATTTTTATGAAAGAATTAGAAAACTGAGTTGTTAGATATCCTGGAAGTGCTATTCCTGGAGAAAAATGAAATGCTTTTATTTTCTGACATTCTTCAAATTTTCCTTGGATGGGTGGAGATTATAATGAAGTTTTTTCAAACTTAAATTTTTTAGAAAACTGAGATGAAGTAATTATTTACTACAATCAAAAAAAATATATTTATACAATCAATGAAAAAAAAGTTATTAAACCTGGAGATGTTTCAGTTCTAAAAAGAAACCCTGAAAAAAAAGAATTATCAATAATGACTTGTTGGCCAATCTGAACAACTTTGAATAGACTTGTTGTTATTTGAGAAATGAAAGAAGAAAATTAAAATCTAAAAAATAAATATGTTTTGATTTCAATATGAATATCTAAAATCTCATGAAATATTTAAAAATTTTCTAAAAATATATGATTATTCTATCTTTGAAATACTTGTTCTGATTATTTGAACTACAATTATTTTAGCTTCAGTATTTTACATAATACCTTTTATAAAATATTATATAAAAAATAAGAATGAAGTTAAAAAGAAGAAAGAAAAGAAAAAAATGATTGATAGAATTGTATTACAAAAAAATTTAGAAGATTTAGTTATGAGAGAAGTAAACGAAAAGAATGTGTTATAAAACACATTCTTTTTATATTTTATCAAAACAAATTATATATTCTTCATGAGAAGAGTCTCTACAAGCCATAGGTTTATAAGTTTTCATAGTTTTAAATCTTTTTTTTACTTGTTGAACTAAATCATTAAAATCTTCTCATTTAAAAACTTTTAAAATCATATTTCATCATTTTTTCAAAAATCTGTCACTAAATTTACAAATTGCAATATTTAGCTCAACAGAAGCATATTGATCTACATCAAATCTTCAAGTTGTATTTGGAGCAATATCACTAGTTATCAAATCAAAAGTATCTTCTCCATTTATTTCTATAACTTTTTCACTTAAAATATCATAATCAAAAATACTACATTTTATAGTATTTACGTTTGGATAAGAAAAAGGCTTTACATCTTTTATATCTACTCAAATTATAGTTTTTTCTCTAACAATATTTCTAATAGCCTGCAAAAAACTTCCAGGTGCACAACCTATATCCATAACTGAAAAATCTGGTTTTATCAAATCAAATCTTTCTTGTATTTCCAAAAGTTTATATACACTTCTAGCTCTAAATCAAGCTTTTTGTGCTTTTATTGCATATTCATCTCTTACAATATAATTTCCCCTTTGAACTTTTTTCTTTCTATGAAAACCTACTTTTATAGGTCATTTTTGTCTATTTTCTACTCTATTTGCTTTAGCCATTTTTATTTTTTGCTATATTATAAAATTCTGCAAAAGTTAATCATTTTTGCTTTAAATAAGTTGCAAGCTCAACTCAAACATATCTCCAGTGCCAAGGTTCAATTTCATATCAATCAACCGCAACTCATTTTTGATAAGAATTTGTAAATCAAAATTTATGAGCATTTTGGTTTAACCAAGAAAAATATTTTTGTAATTTTTTATTTGTTTTCCATTCTTTTTCAGAACTTGCTGACCATAAATCTACAACTAATCAAGTTTGGTGTTCAGAATATCAAGCTTTTGCACACAAATTATCAGGGCATCATCTAGATTTTATTCCTACTTGATATTCATAGCTTCTATAAGCTGAAACTACAGAAACTTTTTCTCAAGTTTCATTAAAAAATTTTTCTGCCATTTTTTGTAAAGCCTCATTTGCTACAGAAACTAAAGTTTGATTTCATCATTTTGTATCAAAAACAAAATCTGAAGAAATTTTTTCTAAGTTTTGTGGAACATAAGAAATATCATTAAAAGGAATAGTTGAAGTAACAAATTTTTGCAAAGAGCTATCAGTTTCTAAATCATATTTTGGTAAATTGTCAAAATTTATTTTTTCATTTTGTTCTTGATTTTTATCTTCTTTTTCATCTAAATCTAAAGTTGTTCAACTTTTTTCTACAGTTCAAGTAAAAATTTCTCAAGTATTTTTTTCTATTTTTTCATTATTTTCACTTATATTAAAAGAAAATTTTTCTTCTATTTGTTTTTCTACTTCAGAAACTCATTTTTTTACTCAAAAATAATATCAAGAAGAAAATACTAAAGCAATAATAACTGCTAAAATAACATATATAATTTTTTTCTCCATTTTTTGTTTTTTTAGTTTATAAATCAATTTCAAATCTATTTTCATTATTTTCCAAAATATTTTTTACAACCTCAAAAATACTTTCCAAACTCGTAATTTTTGATTCATCAGTTGGAATAAAAACTGTAGAATTTTTATGAAAATCCGTTTCCAATATTTTTGGGTTTATGAAAAAAATTTTCTTTCATTTTAATTCATTTTTAAGTCATCATGCAAATCCACGAAGTCAAAATTTTGAAGCTTGATAAACTGAAGCTCACTTCATAAATTTTTTTGAAATAATACTTCAAATAAAAATAATATTTGCTTTTTCTTCTAGAAATGGAAGGATTTTTTGTAAAAATAAAATCGGTGACAATAAATTTAAATTTATTATTTCTTCATAATTTTCTCAATTTTGAAATTCTCAAAAATATCAAATTCAAGCATTTAAAATTATTGTTCAAAATTTTTGTTCTTTTATTTTTTCTATTATTTCATCAAATTTAGAAAAGTCTGTTAAATCAAAATTTAAATCTAAAAATTTTTTTTGATCTAATTTTTTTCTAGAAATTCAAATAACATTATTTTCTTCTGACAATTTTTCAGCTAAAAATCTACCAAGTCATCTTGAAGTTCAAGTAATTAAAATATTATTTTTCATAAAAATATAACGAAAATATAATTTGCTTTATTATAAAAAAATCTCTACTTTTTGCAATAAAAAATTAAAAGAAATTTTTTCTTTTAATTTTCTAGACAAAAAATACACCTTTTATCGAGTCTTTTAAACATTTCATAAACTTCTGTTCTAAATTTTTTGCTTTCTCTATAAAAATCTCAATTTTCAAGTTCTAGCATATATAAAATATCAAGTTCAGGATATTTCTGCAAAATTTTATTGTAATCTTTTTTTGTATATAAAAGCCCCGAAGCAAAGCTAGAATAAATTTTTGACATATCAATATTTTCCTCTACATATTTTATAAATTCACTGTAAAGCTCTTTATAATTTTTTACTGGTAAAATAGGCAAAAATCTAAGTCAAACTTTGAATCATTTTTCAAGTAAAATATTTATTGCTTTTACTCTTTGTTCTAAACTTGAAGTTCATTTTTCATATTTTTCAATCAATTCCTTTGGATTCAAAGAAAAAGAAATTTCTGTATTTTTAGGAACAAATCATAAATCTAAAAAAGATTTTACATTTGCAGATTTTGTTCTTATTTCCATCATCACATTTGAAAATTTTTCAAAAAATGGAATAAATTCTTCACAAAATCAACTTAAATTATCTATTCAAACTATATCAGAATAATCTCAGGAATAAAACCAATGTATTGTTTCTTGAAGATCTTTTTGTAAAAAAGAAATTTTTTCTTCTATTTCATTTTTTATGTCTTCATAATTCAAAAACAAAACCATATTATCATTTTTAAAAGCTCATTTTAGATAACAATAAGAGCAATCAAAAACGCAATTTAATCCTGTTTTGAAAAAATAAGATGAAAAAGTGTGCCCATATCAAGCTGGAGCTTCAGAAATAGCTTTTGAGGTCAATTTAGCTAAAATCAAAGATTTTTTTGTATCAAGATTTTTAAAGCTTTTATCAAAAATATTTTTATAATTGTCTATATAAATAATTTTTGTTTTTCAATATTTTTCAAGAATTTTTTTTGTTTGAGGCAACTCTAAAGCCTGTTTTTCTACATAAATCAGCATTTTTGTTTTTAATAATATTTTGTATATTATAAATATTTTTTTAATTTTGTGAAATATTTTCTCTTGATTTTATTTTTTTTATTTATAATAAAAAAGCTTTCAAAATAAGAAGGAGGAACTTATGAGCATTGAAAAAGATTTTTTAAAAGCAAACTTGGAATTTAAAATGGATATTTTAAGTTTCAAGTTTGCTATCTTACAAGATATTATCAGAAATAATAATCTAAATGATAGTTTTGAGAAACTTTATGATATCTCAAAAAACTACATTAAAAAAGATAATGCAGAAATTGAGATCGAAATTTTGAAACTTATAAATCAAGAAGTTGATGGAATTTTAAAAACATTATCTTAAAAAATTAAAAGCAACCAAATTGGTTGCTTTTTTATTATGAAATTTTTTCTTCGATTCTCATAAGTTCATTATATTTTGCAATTCTATCAGTTCTAGAAAGTGAACCAGTTTTAATAAATCAAGTATTTTTTGCAACAACTAAATGAGCAATAAAAGTATCTTCTGTTTCACCTGATCTATGAGAAATAATTGATTTAAATCCAGCTTTTGTAGCCATATCAATAGAATCAATAGTTTCTTTTACAGTTCAAATTTGATTTAATTTTATCAAAATTGAGTTTCCAAGACCTTTTTCAATTCACATTGCAAGTCTTTCAATATTTGTAACAAATAAATCATCACCTACAAGCATAATTTTGTCTCCAAGATTTTCAGTAAGTTCTTTCCATCATTCAAAATCATCTTCAGCCATTCAGTCTTCAATAGAAATAATTGGATATTTTGCACAAAGTTCTTCATAAAATTTTACTAATTCAGAAGAAGTAAGAACTTTTCATTCACCTTCTAAATTATATTTTCAGTCTTTGAAAAATTCTGAAGAAGCAACATCTAAAGCCAATTTAATTTGTTCAGTTGTATAACCAGCTTTTTCAATAGCTTCGATTATTACAGCTAAAGCTGCTTCATTTGATTCCAAGTTTGGAGCATAACCACCTTCATCACCTACAGAAGTAGCTAAACCTCTTGATTTTAAAATATTTTTTAAATTGTGAAATACTTCAGCTCACATTCTAACTGCCTCTTTTATATTTTTTGCACCAACTGGAACAATCATAAATTCTTGAATATCAACATTGTTATCAGCATGAGAACCACCATTTAAAATATTCATCATAGGAACTGGAGTTCATTTTTTTTCATCTTTTGCAATAAATTCAAAAACTTGTTTTCCTTCAGCATTAGCACAAGCTACAACAAAAGCCATAGAAACACCTAAAATTGCATTAGCTCAAAGTTTTGATTTATTCTTTGTCCCATCTAAATCAATTAAAGCTTGATCTAAACATCTAAAACATTCGAAACTTTTTCCAACAATTTCATTTTTAATTATTGTATTTACATTTTCAACTGCTTTCAAAACACCTTTTCCAAGATATCTTGATTTATCTCCATCTCTTAATTCTAGAGCTTCGTGAACTCAAGTAGACGCACCACTTGGAACAATAGCTTTACCAAAACCATTTTCTAAAGTAACTTCAACTTCTACAGTTGGATTTCATCTAGAATCTAAAACTTCTCTAGCATAAACATTTTTTACAGTATACATTTTTTTAAAAAATTATAAAAAATAAAATACCTGTACATTATATATTTTTTTTTTATTTTGTAAAAATAATTATATAAAAATAATAAAAATTCTTAAGAAAAAATCTTAAGAATTTTTATTATTTTATAAGCAAACTATCAAGCATATCTTCTGGTTTTTCTATTCACATAATTTCTAGAATTGTTGGAGCAACATTTGAAAGTCAACCTTCAGATTTTGTTTTTACAACTTCCCCATTTTTTATGTACCAAAATGGGACCAAGTTTGTAGTATGAGAAGTACAAGGGTTATCTTTTGTACCCATAACTTCACAGTTTCAGTGGTCAGCTGTTATAAGCAAATCTATATCATTTTCTTGACAATATTTTATAGTTTTTCAAACAACTTCATCAAGTTTTTCGATAGAAGTCGAAGTACAAACTAAACATCAAGTATGTCCAACCATATCACCATTTGCATAATTTACAACTGTAAAATCAAAATCTTTTGCATTTTTTTCATATTCAGCAAAAATTTCATCAGCTGACATTTCAGGGTCCATATCATAAGTAGCTACTTTATGTGAAGGAATCAAAATATCTTTTTCTCAAGGAAAAACTATTTGTTCTCATCAATTGAAAAATTTTGTAACATGAGCAAATTTCTCCGTTTCAGCCATATGAAGTTGAGTTAATCATTTTTTTGAAATAATTTCTCAAATTGTATTTTGAACTTTTGATTTTTTTATGAAATATTTTCCTGCAAATTCATTATAATACTTCGTCATTGTATAAACATTTTCTGCTCAAAAATTTTCTATCATAATTTTTGTCATTTGAGTTCCACGATCAGATCTGTAATTATAAAACAAAAATGCATCTCCAGATTCAAAAGCTTTTGCTCATTCAAACAAAGCTGGTTCAATAAATTCATCAAAAACTATTTTTTCATAAGATTTTTTTATATAATCAATTGGATTTTCTGAAATTGTTGCTATTTTTCAAGTTATTGCATCAAAAGATTTTTGAATTCTATCCCAGTTATTATCTCTATCCATTGCAAAATATCTTCCTGAAATTGTTGATATTTTTACATTTTCATAATCTTTTATAAAATCTAAAACTTCAGATAAATAATTTACTGAATCAGTTCTTGGAGAATCTCTTCCATCAGAAAATAAATGCAAATAAATATTTATATTTTTTGGAATAATTTTTAAAAGTCAAAATAAATGTTCTTGATAAGCATGAACTCCTGGATAACCTAAAAGTCAAGCAATATGCAAAGATTTTCAAGTTTTTTCTAGATAAGAAATCATTTCTTGAAATTCTGGTAAATTTTTAAATTCTCCAGATTGTAATAAATCATTTATTTCTAAAATATTTTGTTTAACTATTTTTCAAGCTCAAATTGTCAAATGTCAAACTTCAGAACCTCACATAAATCAATCAACTATTCAAACATCTCTTCCTGATGCTCTAAGTTTTGTTTGCAATTTTTCAAAAAGTTTTGTAAAATTTGGACGTTTTTTTGCTTGAGTTATAGAATTTTCTTCTGGTGTAACTTCATTTATACCAAAACCGTCAAGCACCAATAAACTTTCTTTTGTCATTTTTATTTTATTAAAATAATAAAAAACATTTATATTTTAAAATTTTTTTTTATTTTGTAAAATTATTTTTTTAAAAAAAGAAAAAGCACTTATTCCTAAGTGCTTAAAAAATTTTACTAGCCTCTAAAACCTTCTTCCCTTCTATTTATAAGTCTCAAAACTGAAACTTGAAAAACAATCAAAAGAAAAATAGAAATAAAAAATATCATAGCCTTGATAATATTATTAATTTCTAAATTAAAAAATACAATATAAATCAAAGCAAAAACCAATGTAAATGGGAAAAAATATTCCCAAAAAATAATTTTTAAAATATTTTTATTCATTAGTTTATCCTATTTTAAAAACAAAATAAGAAATAATGGCTTGTAAACACCAGAAAATAGCTACAGCACACCAGGAATAAATAAATTTTTCATTTGGTGAAAGCTGATCAATATCTGAAAAATAATGATAAGCTTCTTTTGGAAAGATGAATGCAATTACAATCATAAAAACCAAAAAAATTATACGATATACCATATCTATTTTTGAGTTTTTCATATTTTTCTCCTCTAAGTATGAAAAAGGAAGATTATTTTAAATATTATCTTAAAAAAGTCAACTATATTTTTATAAAACAAATTCTTTCAAAAATAAATTTAAATCTGTTAAAAATTTTTCTTTTGTTTTTTCTTTATTTTCCTCAAAGTATATAGAAAAATCTTTTTTTACTAAAGCTTCAAATTTATAAATATTTCTTTCAAAAATAATATTTTCTGAAAAAGTCAAATTATAAAAATTTAAAAATTTTGAAAAATCTTTTTTTTCTATTTTTGTATTTAAATAATCTAAAATTTTTGTTAAAAGTAATTCATAATCGATATTTTCTTGTAAATATTTCTTTGCTTTAAGAAAATCAAAATTTTTTGTTTCATCCCCTATTTTATCAACTGGAATTTTCAAAATCATTCTAGGAATCGAAAAACTTTCACAAACAAGCTCAAATCAAAAACTCTCCATATCACAAAATTTTTCTTCTAAAATATCTTTTCAATCAAAAATAATTTTTTCACTACAAAAAATACTTTCCAAATCTCAAAAATCAAACAAATTTGGAACAATAAGTTCTTTTCTATTTGCAGAATTAAAAATCCTAGCAACTTGAAAAAAATCTTTTTTTTCTTCTTTATAACCACAAACTCAAATATTTATAATAAAATCAAAATCTTTATTTTGTTCCAAAAATCTTGTAAAATTTAAAATTGTATGATAATTTCAAACTCAAGTTGTAAAATAAGAAATTTTTAAATTTTGTATTTTCAAAGTTTTTATTTTTTCTTTTATAGAATTCAATTCTTGAGACAAAGCTGTAACTATAAGTACTTTTTTCATAAAATTATAATTAAAATTTTTTCTCAAATTATATATTTTTTTTATTTTTCTGCAAATTATTTTTATTTTAAATAAGCTAAAAAATTATATTTTTTATTTTAAACTTGACTTTTTAAAAAAATAGGTATACTTTTTCATACCTTTAAAAGTATACTTTTTCATACATAAAAATGCAAAATCCTATAAAAATTTATTGAGTTGCTTCAGTTTGAGCAAAATGACAAATTATTTTGCCAGCAGAAAGCAGAAAAGATTTTCAAATAGAAATCTGAAAAATTTATAATATTCATTCTATAAGTGTAAAACAAGGAAAAAAAGAAAATGAATTTATAGCATTCTCTATTTTTGACTCTGAAAAGTTAAAAAATTGCAATAATAAAATAGAAAAAATAGAATGAATTGATAGAATATATAAAGCAGAAATAAAAATCGGAACAAAATTCCAATTTGTAATTCCAGCTGAAATAAGAAAAGTTCTTGATATAGAACATTGAAATAATATAATTGTTATTTGAAAATATCCGTGCTGACTTGGTTTTATAAAAAATGACAAAATCGATTATTTATTTAATTTTATAAAAGAAGATTTATTTAATAAGGAAAAAAAATGAAAAAAAATATAGCAATAATTTTACTTTTTAGCTTCTTGGTTTCGTGTTCAAATCCACAAATTGAAGAAACTTCAAATACTTGAAATTTAGAAAAAAATACAGAAAAAGAAATTTACATAGTTTGATTAAAAGAAAATAATTTTGTAAATGTTTACTGAAATATAGTAAATTCAACTTTGAAAGTTATTTCTCCAAATATTTCTGGAAAAATTTCTTATTTAAATTGTGAACCTGGGAAAAAAGTAAGTCCAAATACTTTGATTGCTTCGATTTCTCCAAATTTTGACTGACAAGCTTACCAAAATAGTTCAATTCAAGTTAATACTTTAATAGAGCAAATCAGACAATTAAATGAAGTAAAAACAATCACAAATAATTCTATTGATTCACAAAAAAGACAAATTTTACTTCAAAAAGATGAATTAAAAAATTCAAAAGAAAATATTTCAAATAATTTTTGAACTGATGAAACTTGATTAAAAAATCAATTAAAAATCGTAGAAGATAGTATAAAGTTATTGAAACAAAACCAAAAAGAAACAGAAGAAGAGATAAAAAATAATGAAATAACTTTGAAAAAAAATATTTTCAATAGTGTTTTAAAAGCAAGCAAACTTTTGGATGAAACTTTTTCTATTTCTGAAGCAAATAGTTCTTCAAATTATAATTTTAGAGATTTTTTAGGTTCTGGAAATAATTTATTGAAACAAGAAGTAACTACAAAATGAAAAGAAGTTTTAACATTTATTGAACAAAATGATGAAAACTTGTCAAAATTGTCAAATCAAGAAATATCAAAAAAATTAAATGATTTTTCAATTATTTTTAAAAATGCTTCTGAAGTTACAAAAAATTCTCTTGCTTGATTAAGATTTCCTCAAAGTCAAATCGATGCTTTATTTTCTGGATTTTTAGCTCATTCTGATGGTTTCATAACTCTAAAAAATAATTTAGAAAAAATTGAAAATTCAAAACAAACAACAAAAACAAATTTTGATATGAAACTAAAAGAATTAGAATGAAAAGTTTCAAGTTTAAAAACTGAAAAATTAAATTTAAAAAATAAAGAAAATTCTATCTGAATCTCAGAAAAAAATATTGATGAGCAAATTCAAAATTTGGAAGAAGCTAGAAAAGCAAAAATGAAAGATATAGATTTACAAATTTTAGCTGCAGAAAATAATTTAAAAACTGCAGGAATAAATCTAGAATCAGAAAACCTTTATGCTGAAGTTTCATGAACAGTAAAACAAAAAGTTATAAAAGCTGATTGAAGTCAAATTCAAATTTGAAGTTCAATTTGTGAAATAATCCCTGATTCTGGAAGTTTGAAACTAGAAATTTATTCTCCAGAAAAAATAGAACTTGGAACAAAATTTAATTTTTACAAAAATAAAAGTCAAATCGGAAACGGTACAATAATAGCTGAATATCCTGAAAGAAATGCTCAAACTCAAAATTATATTTATGAATGACAAATAAATTTTTGAGAATTGAAGCAATGAGAATATTTAGATGTAAAAATTTTGAAAGAAAGTAATGAAGATGAAATTTGGGTTCCTATAACTTATATTTCACCAAAACTTGACTGATATTATACAAAAAAATTATTAAATTGAGAAGCTATTTCTCAAAAAGTTATAGTTTGAAATATGAATAACTGAGAAATTCAAATAATTTCTGGGTTAAAAAAATGAGATGTTTTAGAAAAATAATACAAAAAAATGATATTAAATTTTATAAAAAATAAAATAACTTTTCTTTGGTTATTGATTGTTGCTTGATTTGTTCTTTGAACAATAAGTTTGAACAGTATTCCAAAAGAGTCTTCTCCTGCAATAGATTTACCAATTTTTATCGTAAACTCTACTTTCCCCTGAGCAAATCCTACAAAAGTAGAAACTGACGTTACAAATAAACTTGAAAAAGAGTTTAAAAGTATTTCTGGAGTAAAAAAGATCGAATCAGTTTCAAATTTTAATTTTTCAACTGTTATAATAACATTTAATGACAACAAAAATTTAACTGATGCAAAATTGGAATTAACAGAAACTATAAATAAAATAAATCTTCCTACATCTGCGACAAAACCAACTTTTAGGCAAGTTAGCCCAGATGACTCCCCTGTTTATAGTTTTTCTGTAACTGGAAATTATTTATCAAAAGAAATTTATGCAAAAGTAAAAAAACTTGAAGATAATTTAAAAACAATTTCTTGAGTTTCAAGTGTAAATGTTATTTGAAAACCAGATAAAAATATAAATATTTATTTAGATGAGAAAAAAATAAATCAATTTTGAGTAAATATTTGACTTGTTAAAAATATTTTATCAAATAGTTTTATAAATACTTCAATTTGAAAAAAAGATATAGAATGAAACCTTTACAATTATGAAGTTCAAACTTATGAAGCAAATCTTGATAGATTAACAGAGCAAATAAAAGATACAAATTTGATAAATGTAAACTGACAAACAATAAAAGTAAAAGATGTAGCAAATGTTTATGTCGAAGAAAATTCAAAAATAGAAAAATCTTTTATAGTAAAAAATAATGAAGCTGTAAACTCAATTTCTTTTGATATAAAAGTTTCTCCCGGAAATGATGTAGAAAAAATTATTAAACAAGTTCTAGCTTTTTCTGAAGATTTTAAAAAAGAAAATCCTGATTTACAAATCTATGAAACTTCATCTAGATTGACTAAAATCCAAGATGTTTTTAACACTTTTTTTTCAAATTTTCGGCAAAGTTGAACAATTATTTTGGTAATATTATTTTTATTTATATGAGCTAGGATGTCACTTTGAGTTACAATTGCATTCCCTCTAGTTTATATGATAACTTTCGTTTGTTTACAACTTTTAGGTTATAGTTTCAATAATGTAGTTTCATTTTCACTAGTTTTAACTTTGTGAATAATGGTTGACAATTTGATTGTAATCACAGAATGAATCGTAAATGAACTAAAAGAAAAACCTGGAATAGATTTCTGGGAAGCCGTAAAAAATACTTTTAAAAAATATAGTTTCAGTATAATTGCATGAACAGCAACAACAATTGCAATGTTTGCTCCACTTTATTTTATGCTTAGCTGAACAATTTGAAAATTTATTGCTCCACTTAGTATCACAATAATAGTAACTTTGAGTGTTTCGATTTTGGTTGCCATTTTTCTTTTACCAATAATTTTGAAAAAAGTTCTAAAAAAATGAAGTAACAACTCTGAAGTAACTTATTTTTGAAAAAAACTAGAACAAGTGTCAAATTTCTTTTGAAATATAACAAAAAAATTTTTGAAAAATAAATTTACAGCTTTTTTAACTGTTATTGGATTTTGGTGAATTTTTATAACAACAATGTGACTTGTCTCACTTTGAATTATAAAAACAGACTTTATGCCTCCAACAGATATGGAAAATATCTGGATAAATATAGAATACCCATCTGGTTTTTCAAATGAAAATAATCAAAATGAAACAAACAAAATTTTTAAAGATATTTCAAATTATATAGAAAAAGATTTTAAATGATATGTTGATTATTATTATGTAAATATTTGAAATATTTATAGTTTAAGTATGGCTGCTTCTAGTATAACTGCTGATAACCAAGCTTATATAAACATAAAACTTGTAGACTCAGAAAAAAGAAAAATCAAATCTTATGATATGACTGAAAAACTTCAAAATTTTTTAAACAATGAAGTAAAACAGAAATATCCAAATATCAATGAAATTTATACAGTTTCATCTTGAAGTATGAGTTGATGAAAAAGTGTTTGATTCTCTATTTTATGAAATAATTTAAATGAAATTTCAAATTATATAGAAAAAATTTTACCTGAAGTTGAAAAAATTCCTTGAGTTTATAATCTGACTACAAACTTAAATTTTACAAATTGAAAAATAAAATATTTTCTAGATTTAAATGAAGCAAACAGAAACTGAACTTCTATAGAAAATATGGTTTTACTTTTAAGTTCAATAAAAAATTCAAATTATCAACCAAATTGAATTCCATTAAAAAATTTTAGTGAATTTTGAGATGATGATGTTTCAATGGTTTTATACACAAATTATG
The DNA here is from genome assembly GCA_963518665.1 of uncultured Candidatus Altimarinota bacterium. Classification (GTDB taxonomy): domain Bacteria; phylum Patescibacteriota; class Gracilibacteria; order BD1-5; family UBA6164; genus GN02-872. Next base: position 23,517 of record CAUQKR010000008.1, read on the forward strand.
AATGAAATATCGAAGATTTAAAAATTTGAAAAAATTTTAGTTCTAGATCAACAAAAGAAAGAAAACTAGAAGCAGAGTTAAAAAATATTTCTCACCTAAACTCAAAAATACAAATTTTTATAGAAGCTGATAAAAAATCAACTATTGCACTATCTGCAATCACTGAAAAAATAGATAAAATTATAGAAAAAAATCCCCTTCCAAATGGATTAGAATTTAAATATAATTCAAATATTTCTGATCAAGCTCAATCTCAAGCTGATTTATGAGTAGCATTTTGAGCTGGTATTGCTCTTATGTTTTTAGTTTTAGTTTTCCAATTTAATTCTGTAAAATTATCATTGATTGTTCTAACTTCGACAATTTTGTCACTTATTTGAGTTATAATATTTTTAGCAATTTTTGAGCTTCCTTTAAGTTTTCCTGCTCAACTTTGACTTTTCTGAGTTATTTGAGTATGAATAAATAATTCTATACTTTTTACAGATTTATTTTCTACAAAAGAACAAAAAAATATAAGAGAAGATTTAGCAAATACTATAAAAGAGAGGTTTTCAGCAATATTTTTGACTACATTTACAACTATTTCTTGACTTATAACTCTTGCAGTAAAAGATGAATTATGGTGAAGCTTAGCAGTTGCTTTTATTGGTTGACTTACTATAAATGTAGCTATTGTTTTGATTTATCTTCCTGCTTTCTTCTTTTTGATAACAAAACAAAAAAAATAAGAGTTTTAAAACTCTTATTTTTTTTGACTAAAAATTTAAAATATAATATAATCTTATGAGATTTAATATTTTAATAAATAAACAAAAAGGATGAAAAAAATTTTTTTAGCAATTGTTATAATTTGACTTATAATTTGATTTTACTCCAGCAAAGATTTCTGAGATATTTCTGGTTGAATAGCTCTTTTTATGTTTGGTATGATTTTTCTTTGAAAATGATTCAAAGAATTAACTTGATGATGATTTGAAAAAATTTTAAATAAATTAACAGACAAAACTTGGAAATCTATAACTCTTTGAGCAGTTTGAGCTGCAGCAATGCAAAGTAGTTCCTTAGTTACTATTATTGCAATTTCATTTTTAACTGCTGATCTAATTCCACTTGCTCAAGGTATTGCTATCTCTCTTGGTTCAAATATTTGAACTACTTCATGAGCTTGGATAATCGCAAGTATTTGAGGAAAATGAGTTAGTATTTCAGCCTTTTCAATGCCAATAATAGTTTTTTGACTTTTACTTTTTTTACAAAAATCAAAAAATTTAAAATGAATTTGAAGTATTTTATTTTGAATGTGAATTGTTTTTATATGAGTTTCGTTTATACAAACTTGATTTGAAGAATTAAGTAAAAGTATAGATTTGATGAAATATGATGTTGCTTGATTTGGTTGATTTTTACTCTTTACAGCTATTTGAATAGCTTTGACTTTACTTTTACAATCAAGCCTTGCTTCAATTTTACTTATTATGGCTGCACTTTGAGCAAATCAACTAAGTTTGGACAATGCTTTTGCTTTGACAATTTGAGCAAATATTTGAACAACTTTTACTTGAATTTTGGGATCACTTCACTCAAATATAAACTGAAAAAGGCTTGCAGTTGCTGATGTTATTTCAAAAACAACAACTTGAATTATTTTTATCAGCTTGATTTATCAAATAATGCCAATGATAAACCAGTTAGCAAACATTTTATGATTTACTGAAAATACTTTTAAAATAGCCATTTTCCATACAGTTTATAATATTGTTTGAGTTAGTATTTTAATGCCTTTTTATGGAAAATTTATCCAATTTATCGAAAAAATTTTTACAGAAAAAAATATTCCAACTACAAATTCTCCAACTGTAGATTAATTTATTTACCTAAATTGAGCTTCAACAGAGCTTCCAATTGTAGCAATCCAAACTCTTTTAAAAGAAACAAAACATATGTATGACAACTCGATTTATGTTATTTTAAAAGTTTTTTGACTGAAAAATGAAGATATAGAATGAACTATAAATTATGATAGTATAAAAGAAAAAATAAAAATTTTTGATTGAGATATCGAAACAGTTTACAAAGATAAAATAAAAATTCTTTTTTGAGAAATAATGGATTTTGCATCAAGAGCAACTTGAGCAAATGAAGAAAAATATTATGATGATTTTACAAGAATTAAAAGAGCAAATTTCAATATTGTAGAAACTGTAAAAACTCTTAAACATATGCAAAAAAATCTTATCAGATATACAAATTCTACAAATAAAGAAATGGTAAAACATTATGAAAAAATTATTTTAGACATAATTTATACAATCCAACATACAAAAGATTTAGATTTAGTTCAAAAAAATGAAGAAAAAATAAAAATTATTGCTAAAATAGAAAAATATTTAGAAGAACACGATATCATAAATAATGGAGATTTAGACTATTTAATCAGAAATAAGTTGATTTCAAATGAAATGGCTACTTCCCTAATGAAAGATACAAACTATAAAAATGAAATTTGTAAAAATCTGATAATTTCTTCTGAAATGGTTTTCAATAAAGCAATTTTTGATGAAACTCAAATCGAAGAAAAAGATAAAAAACATAAAAAAATAAAATTAAATGTTTTGGAAAAAGATGATAATTTAGATAAAATTATTTCAAAATTTAAAAGAAAAAAATGAAATCTAAAGAAGAAACTAGCAAAAGAAAAAGATAAAGCAAAAAAATTGAACTTAAATAAAGAAATTTCTGAAATAGAATTTATCTTGAAAAAATATAAATAAAAAAATATCAATTAAACTTGATATTTTTTTATTTATATTTATAATACCAAAAATTATTGATACTAAATCTCTTTAATTATGAAAATAGAAGAAATTTTGAAAAAATATCAAAAAAGAATAACAAAAGAAAGAATTGAAATTTTTGAATTTATTTCAAAAAAAAATATTTTCAATTCAATTGATATTTTAAATAATTTTAAAGATATTTGAAGAGCCTCGGTTTTTAGGATTATTAAACTCTTTTTAGAAATTTGAATAATAAGAAAAGTAAAAACAGCAAAGGATTGAGATAGCTTTGAAGTTATAGAAGAATGACATCATCACGAACATATGGAATGCTGAAATTGTGGAGATGTTATCAGTTTTGAAAGTGAGAAAATTTATGAAGAAATAAAAGAAACTGCTGAAAAACTCGGCTTTTCTATAGAAGACCAGATTATAAATATTTCTGGAAAATGTAAAAAATGTAAATAAAATTTTAAAATTTAATTTTTAGTATTATGAAAAAAATTTTTGTTTTAGCTTTGTTAAGCTTAGTTCTTGTTTCTTGTGGAACAAAAGAAAATCAAAATTCTAGTGTAAATTCTAGAACTACAGGAAATATCGAAACAAACAAAAAATCAGAAAAAATCCAAATTGCTGCAACAATTGCTCCAATTGCCTCAATTGTAAACTATATTTGATGAGATGAAGTTGAAGCAGTTTCTATAATTCCTGCTTGAGTTTCTCCTCACCATTTTGACTTAACTCCACAAAATCTAATTAGTTTAGAAAAAGCTGATTATATTTTTTCTATTTGATTAGAACACATTGATGGATTTTTAGAAAAAACTTCTAGTTCAAATATTTTAAAACTAGCTGATTGAATAAATCTTTTAGAAGCTGAAGAACATGAACATGAGGATGAACATGAGCATGAAAAAGAAATTCATGAACACGAAGAACATAAAGATTGACATGATAAAGATCCACACATTTGGCTTGGAGAAAAAAATCTAAAAATTATTTCTGAAAAAATAGCAAATAAACTTGCAGAATTAAAACCAGAAAAAAAAGATTTTTTCAATGAAAATAAAAGAAAATTTGATAATGAAATAAACAAAATTTTTAGTGATTTCAAAAAAGAATTTGCTACAAAAAATCCAAATCATTTCATAGTTTTCCACGATGCTTACAATTATTTACTTCAAGATTTAAATATTTCTTTTGATAAAAAAATTGTTTTTTCTGAAAATGTTTCTGGAGAAATTTGAGCAAATCATTTAAAAGAATTACTTGATGAAATAAAAGAACACAATGTAAAAATTATTTTTAAAGAACCTCAATTTTCGTCAACTCAAATAGAAAATTTAGCAAAAGAAAATAAAATAACTTTACTTACTTTAGACCCAATTTGACCTGATTCTAGTTCAAATTGATTTATTGAAAATCTAAAAAATAATTTAGAAAGTTTAAAAAATATTTATTAGTTTTAATAAATATTTTTTCTATTTAAAAAAATAAAAATGAACAAAAAAATTATAGAAATAAAAAATTTGAATATAAAATATTCTTCAAAAGTAGTCTTAAAAAATTTTAATTTTACAGTTTACACTTGAGAAACAATAAGTATTATTTGAAAAAATTGAGCCTGAAAATCAAGTTTATTAAAGGCAATTATATGAATAAATAAAAATTTTACTTGAGAAATAAAAAAATATTATAAAAAAATTTCTTATGTTCCCCAAAAAATAAATATTGATAAAACTTTTCCGATTACATCTGAAGATTTTATAAATATTTACAATGAAAAAATCGATAAAGAAGAACTAAAAACTTTTTTTGAAATGTTTTGAATAAAAAATTTAAAAAAAAGAAATATTTCAGAACTTTCAGGTTGAGAATTTCAAAAAGTTTTGATTATAAATGCTCTAATTTCAAAACCTGAAATTATTCTTTTAGATGAACCTACTGCTTGAATTGATGTAATTTGAGAAGATATTTTTTATAAAAATATAAATGAAATAAAAAATAATTTTCCTAAAATAACAATTTTGATTGTCTCACACAATTTAAATCTAGTTTATAAAAATAGTGACAGAATTATTTGTCTACATGAAAATAATTTCTGTTGTCACTGAAAACCTTGTGAAATAAGTGAAAATAAAGATTTTCAAAAAATTTTTGGTGATTTTTTATGAAAATATGAACATAGTCCTCACCAAAAACACAATTAAATTATAAAAATAAATAAAAATGTTTGAAATTTTATCTTATTCTTTTTTTCAAAAAGCCTTAATTTCTGGGATTTTAATTTCCTTGATTTCTTGAATTTTATGAGTTTTTATAGTTCTGAGAAAAGAAGCAAACATTGCTCACTCAATCTCAAATTTTTTATTTTTATGAATTGCTTGTGCTTTGTTTTTTTCTGGAAATTATTATATTTTTGGAATATTTTTTACAATTTTAGCTAGTTTGAGTATATTTTTTATAGAAAAATCAAAAATAATTACAAACGAATCTATAAAAGAAATTATCTGACAATTTGGGCTTGCCTCTGGGATTTTTCTAGTTTGACTTATGTGAAAAATGACACTTGATATAAATAATTTACTTTTTTGAAATATTTTATTCACGACAAATTTTGATATTTTTTTGATTTTGATTTTACTTGTTTTTTGAATGATATTTTTTACAATTTTCTGAAAAAATTTTCTAAAAATTACAATTTCAAAAGAATTAGCAAAAACTAGCATAAAAAATACAGATATTTATGAGATTTGATTTTTGATATTTTTATCAATTTTCATTGCAATTTGTATAAAAATTTTCTGAGTTTTGCTTGTATCAGCTTTTCTTGTGGTTCCAGTAAATATTTGAAAAGTTTTATGAAAAAATATAAAATCTGTTTTTATTTTCTCAGTTTTGTTCTCTATTTTGTCAGTAATAATCTGACTTTTTAGCTCTTACTCTCTTTGAACTTCAGCTTGAAGCACAATAGTTTTGATACTGATTTTTAGTTTAATTTTAAGTATAATTTTTAAAAATAAAAAATGTTAACAAAAAATAAAAAGAAATTTATAAAATCTCTAAAAAATAAAAAAGAAAGAATAGAAAATCAAGTTTTTGTTGTAGAATGAGAAAAAAATATTTTAGAAATGATTGATTCTGATTTTAAAATAATGGATTTATTTGTTTCAGAAAATTTTTACAAAAAAAATAAAACTTCCCTTCTGAATAAAACTTTTGAGATAATTTCTGAAAAAGAAATTCAAGAAATATCTATTTCTGTTACAAACACTTCAGCTATTGGTGTTTTTAAAACAAAAGAAAATTCTTACATAGAAAAAGAAAATAATGAGTTTGTTTTAGTTTTAGATGAAATAAATGACCCTGGAAATTTATGAACAATTTTGAGAATTTGTGATTGGTACAACATAAAAAAAATAATTGCTTCAAAAAATACAGTTGAACTTACAAATCCAAAAGTAATAGCTTCTACAAAAGGTTCTTTGAAAAGAGTTCAAATTTTTTATACAGATTTAGTTGATTATTTTAAATGAAAAAATGATGAGTTTTTTTGAGCTTTTTTGGATTGAGAAAATATTCATAAAATAAATTTTGAAAAAAAATGATGATATATAATCATCTGAAATGAAGCTCACTGAATAAGCAAAGAAGTTGAAAAATTTATTACAAAAAAAATAACAATTCCAAGATTTTGATGAGCAGAAAGTCTAAATGCTTGAATTGCAACAGCTATAATTTTTGATAATATTTTTAGAAAATAAAAAGTATTGACTTTTTATTTTTTTATTGTATAATAATATTATTAAATAATAAATTTTTTAAATAGTGAAAAATAAGAAAAATTCAGTAAATATAATTGATAGCTTTGTTTTAGAAAATATTGATACTGTTGTGGAAAATGAATTAGGTAAATGAATAAAAAGTATAAAATCTGCTCAAAGTTTATTTCAAAAACTAGTAGAAGATGCAATAAAAGCCTGAAAATGAGTAAAAAATTTAAAAGATATAAATTCAAAAGAACTTTCATATTATAAAAAATATGCTTCAGAATCACTAAAAAAAGCTGAAAAAAATGAGCAAGAAATCAAACTTGAAGAAATAAGTCAAATTAAAAATATAACTTCAGAAAAAGTTATAGATTTAAGTGTTTCTGAAGATGTTCCAACTAATTTTTTGTTAACTAATTCCATATCAAAATTGAGAGATCCAAATTCTGATTCTGAGGATCTTTTAGCTTGTATAAATTCTATTTCTAGAAAATCTGATTTAAAAGAAAATTCTGAATTATTAAACGTTTTCTTTCAAGAAATGGAAATTTTTCTAAATAAAACTATTTCCATAGATATAAAAATTCTTATAAACACTTTAACAGCTTTTGATACAATAGAAAAAAACTTAATTCCTGAAAATCTATTAAAAACTTTTACTAATTTTTTGATGTATAAATCAAAAAATTTAAGTATTATACAAGCATATACTTTTTACCTTAATAACTCAAAATATTTAGATAATAAGTTAAAATCAGAATTTATAAAATATACTTCCAAAATTTTAAGAAAAGAAGAATATTTAAATAGTCAAATAGAATTTATTGATTTTTTTAAAGAAGTTATAACTTCAGATATTTCAGAATCAGATATGAAATATTTTCTTGATTCTATACTTATAGCAGTTGTAAATACAAAAGATTTTTCTACAAAAAATAAAACAATAGCCTATATTCTACAAAAAGCTATCTGGTATTGAAATGAACAAATTTTTATAGATTTTTTTGAAAAATTATTTAATGAAATAAAAAACGAAAATCTAACTCCTGAAGAAATTTCACTTATTTTACATGGTTCTTTATTAACAAAAAAAGAAAATTTACCTGAATGATTTTATGATTTTTGTTTTAATAAACTAAAACTATTCTTTAATGAGAGTTGATTTGAACAATTATTTATGATAATTTTTTCATTAAATTGACTTACAATAGATAAAAATCAAAAAAATTATTTTAAAGAAGAATATGCTGATTTATTTTTAGAAATTTTTAATAAAAGAGTTTATCATTTATGAAAATGAAGTATTATAACATTGTTGTATTTTATGAGTGATTTAGAAAACAAAAAAATTAAAAATACATTAGAAGATAAATTATTCAATCTTTTAGAAAATAAATCAAAATCAAATATTTCAGAAAATGAAAATGATTTATTAGATAAAATAGATAATTTTTGAGAAAATTATAATGATTTTCTAGAAACAACCAGAAATAAAAACTTAGAAAATATAAATAGTATAGCTATTACTAGAGTTTACAATTTATATTGAAGGGAAATACCAGAAAAAATAAAAAATGATTTTGAAAAAGCAAAAAAACTTAATAAGCTTTGAGGTCCTTCTAAAATGGAAGAAAAAGCATTTAATATAATAAAAGAAAAACATAATTCTGCTCAAAACTGAATTTTTATAGATTGATTTGAATGTGATATTTTCATCCCTGAAAAAAATTTAAACATTGAAATAGATGGATGAACTTATCACAAAGGTACTAAAGTTTTAAAAGATAGAATTAGAGATAAATATTTACATGAAAAATACTGAATAAAAGTTATAAGAATACCATTAGAACATATAAACTACTTAAGTGAATTATAAAAAAAATAACTAGAAATTTTTCTAGTTATTTTTTTATTTTAAAATTTATTTCTTAAAAAATCTAAATTCCCTTCATTCATAAACTTATTTTTCCAGTTTTTTCATCTATACTCAAAACTTTTACTTTCACATCTTGCCCTACTTCAAGCACTTCTTTTGCATCTTTTATAAATCTATCTGTGATTTGAGAAATATGCACTAAACCATCATTTTTCAGTCAAATATCAACAAAAGCACCAAAAGCAACCACATTTTTTACAATTCCATCAATGATATCTCATTCTTTTATATCTGTATTTTTTCAAAAAGTAGCTTTTTTATGTGTAGAAATCGTTCTTTTTTCTATTCAAGCATTTTTATAAGAATTCATTATAAATTCTAAAGTTTCTGTATTTGCATCAGCATAAAGTGATAAAATTTGTTCTTTATTTTCAGAGAAAAATTTTTCAGAATCTTGCTCTCAAATATTTTCTATGACAAATTTTGCCAAATTGTATTGCTCTGGATGTATATCAGTATTGTCTAGTTTTTCAGCGCTTTCAGGAATTCTCAAAAATCAAATTGCTTGTTCATAAACTTTATCTGACATTTGTTTTTTAAGCTCCTCTCTAGATTTGTATGGACGATTACTATAAATTTTTTTTGCAAGTCTTTTATCAATTCCAGAAATATAATTCAAAACATAACTTGAGGCATTATTTACATTTATTCATACTTCATTTACAACATCTTCAACGACATTTCCAAGCTCTTCTTCAAGTTTTTTAGCTTGAACATCGTGTTGATAAAGCCCTACTCAAATACTTCAAACAGGAACTTTTACAATCTCAGAAAGTGGATCGATAAATCTTCTTCCAAGTGAAATAGTCCCTCTATCAAGAGAATCCAAGTCTGGAAATTCTTCTTGAGCTATCTTACTTGCTGAATAAACTGAAGCTCAACTTTCATTTACAATAAAAATTTCTTTATCTGTCAAACTTTGCAAAAGTTCTACACTCTCATAGCTTCCTGTTCAGTTTCCTATAATAATCACATCAATTGTATTTTCTGACAAAATTTTTTGAAGAATTTTTTTAGCTTCATCTTTTTTATGTAAATAAATTTTTGAAAAATCTTTCGGATTTCACAAATCATCCAAAATACAAATTTTACATCAAGCTGCAAATCCTGGATCAATTGCTAAAATATTTTTTCCATATTCTGGTTTTGTTAAAAGCAATTTTTCAAGATTTACTTTAAAAGTTGAAATTGCATCATATTCTCAAGAATCAGACAAAATTGATCTTAATTCATTTTCTACTGATTCAAAAAGTTTTTCATATCAAATCTTAAAAGCCTCTTGAAGTTGTTCTACAAAAGGAAATTTTATAAAATATTTTTCTTTAAAATTTTTGTCTTGTTTTGCAAAATTTTGTAAAATTCTTGAATAATGAAATCCAATTCATTCAAAAGTTTTTTCTGTTTTTTCAATTTTTATATTCAAAATTCAAAGATTTTCTCATCTATTTAAAGCCAAAATTTGATATGGTTTTAAATAAGAAATTTTTACAGTAAAATCATTATAAATTGAGAATTTTGGAATTTGTTCCTTGTCTTTTTCATTTAGTTTTTCAAGAGATTTTTCTGTTTTATATTTTGAAGAAATTTCTCAATATTTTTGTAAAGTTTCCATCAAATCAGCTCTCAAATCAGCATTTGCAGAAACTTCAGCTCAAATAATTTCTTGAGCTCAAGCAATTATTTCCTCAAAAGAAAAATTTTTTAAAAATTCTGTGATAATTTCATCATTTTCAGAAATATCAAAATTTTTCTTGATTTTATCAGCAATAATTTGAAATCAATTTTCGATTGCAATCATTGCTTTTGTTTTTTTCTTTGATTTATAAGGTTTGTAAATATCTTCCACTTCCTTCAAAGTTTTTGCTTTTAAAATATTTTCAAAAAGCTCTGGAGTCATTTTTTCAAGTTCAACTATTGTATTTATAGCCGTTTTTTTTGCATCAAAAAGGTTTTCAATTCTAGTTTTTTCTGAAGCAATTTTTCTGATTTGTTCTTCATCGAGATTTCCTGTTTTTTCCTTTCTATAACGAGCAATAAAAGGAACAGTTGCTCATTCTGACAAAAAAAGTAAAACTGTTTCTACTTGTTTTTCAGAAAGTTCCAAAATTTGAGCAATTTCAGAAAAATAATTTGGTTCTAAAATTTCATAAGTTAAATCTTGCATTATTTTTTATTTACAAAATAAATTTTTATTATTTTAATAAATTTTTTTAAGTTTGCAAAATTAAAATAAAAATATTTTTGCATTATCACAAAAATAAGTTAAAATACAATTACTTTTTAAATTTTTAATAAAAAAATTATGACTGAAACAACAAATTTAGAACTTAAAAAAAATAATTTAACTCCAGCTGAAGCACAAGAAGTAGAAGTTGTTTTTGCAGAAGCAAAAGATTTTAGAACTGTTTGAGAAAGAATAACAAGTCCAATTGATTCAATTATTTCAGAAACTACAAAAATAATTGAAAAAGACCCAATTATGGATGTTTCAAATGAACTTGCTAGAATGAATTGACAAGTTCAAGATGTTTATAAAGAAATTATAAACAATGATTGACCAGTTATGAAAACTTTAAAAGCAATTCCAATTATTTGAAATATTGCAAGAAGTTTAGACTCAAAAATGGATGAAGCAAAATTTAATTTAAAAGATTTAAATGGAAAAATCGAAGTTATTTTTTCTGGGTTTGACCAATCTTACAATTCTATAAATACTTCAATTGATATGCAAAATAATTTTTTGGACTGAATCGACCAAAACCTTTGAAAAATTGTTAGTTACAAAGAATTTATTGATGGAAAAATTGAAGAATTCAATGAAAGATTAAAAAATACAACAGATGTAGAAGAAAAAGAAAAACTTACTCTTTTTATAAGAAATGTAGAATATTTCAGAAGCAATTTGACAGTTTTGATTTGAAACTTAGATATGGCTAGAAAAAGACTTTTAATCAGACTTGATTCTGCAAATAAATTATCTCTAGCAATGAACTCAAGTAGACCAATTTTTAAAACTCTACTTTCAACTGCAATAATCGAAACTTCAAGCCAAAAAGCAATCGATGCCTCTATGAAAGCTATGGAAACTATGGCACAAACTATTGACAATATGTCTATAAATTTAACTGAAAAAGCTATAGAATCAAGCAAAAAATCTGAAGAAATGACTTCAAAACCAGTTTTATCAAATCAAGTTTTTATTGAAAATGTTACAAAACTTAAAAATCATTTTGATGAAATCGAAAATTATAGAGCTCAAGTTAAACTAGAAGCTGAAAAAGAAATGAAAGCTTTTGATGAAGCTAAAAATAATTTAAATAATATAAAAACTCTAAATTCAAGTGATTATAAACAATTAGAACAAGAAATAAATCAATAATTATGGAAAAAAATATTTATAAAACCCCTGAAAATATACAAAAAGAAATAAATGAAAAATGATTTTTTGTTTACAATTGGATTGATGAAAAAGAAATAAAAACAAGCATACAAATCGATTTTTTAGAAAAATTATATTATGCAAGTTTACCTATTTTGATAATTTTTGGTGCAATTTGATTTTTTGTGCAATCAAGTTCAAAATTACTTATATTGACAATTTGATGACTTATTGGATTTTTAAGTATAATAATGATTATTTATTTAATAATTATTTCTATAAAAATAACTCTAAAAGCTTGAAAAATAAGCCATTTAATCATTACAAATAAATATTTTTCTATAAATAAAAAAATTTTAGAATTACAAGATTGAAACAAAATAATTTTAGACAAAGAAACTCAAAAAATCTGAGAAACTTTTCATGAAGAACTTTTTAAAAATTCTGAATTAAAAGAAAAAAAAGATTTGGTTTTCAAAAGTTTAATAAAAAAATCTGAAGAAAATTTTTATACAATACTTAAGTTTGCTGAAGATATAGATAAAAGATTAACAGCTTTAGTTTATATAATTTTTGGTGCTTTTTGAGTTGCTTCTTTTCTGATTTATATAGTTTGAATATTTTTTGCTGCAATTTTGTGAATTTTCATAAATTTTGCAATTAGAAAATATTTAATTTTTAAATGAAATAAAATCCTAAAAATAAATGAAGACTTCAAAGAAATAGAAAAATTTTCTCTAAATTTGATAAATGAAAAAGAAATTTTACAAAAAAATCTTTTTGAAGCTTCAGAAAATGAATGGAAAGATGGACTTTTACTAAAAATAAATTCTTGAATCGAAAAAGTAAACAAAAATGCAAATAATTCTGTAAATAAAAATTTAGAACTTATAAAAGAATTAAAAACTTCAGATTTTGATAAAATTTTTGATTACAATTTGTATAATTCTTGGCTTAAAAAACAAATTTCAACTCCAATAATTTGAATTATTGGACTACTTGAAAAAAATATAAAAGTTTTGGATAATCAAATCTTTGAAAATGAAAAAATTGTTCAAAATACAGAAAATATAAATAATCAAAATCAAATAATTTTTTCAATAGAAAGGCTAAAATCAAGAAAAAATGAAATAGAAAAACATATTTTCACTATGAAATCTTATTTAGAAAAATTGATTTAAAAAAAGTTAGAATTTAAAATTCTAACTTTTTATTTATCTAAATTTCAACTAAAAGTTTTTAAAAAATCTTCAAGTTCTTCTCATTTTAAAACTTCTTTTGTTTCTGTTATCTCATTATTGCTAACTATTTTTATAGGTTCTCACAAAAATTTTGGTTTTACTTTGAAAATATCAGCATCCAAAAAAGCTTTTACTCTGGCAAAAATTTCTCTAAAAAAATTATAATTCGAATTTATATATTTTCTCAAATCTGTAGAAACTCAAACAGCTTCAATACCCAATTTTTCAGCTATATAAAGAGCTCTTTTCAAATGAAATTCTTGTGTAAAA
>CAUQKR010000009.1:0-36145 GCA_963518665.1 uncultured Candidatus Altimarinota bacterium
TGGAGCAGAAAAATTTAATCAACCATTAAATAACTGGAATGTTTCAAATGTGACAGATATGTGGAATATGTTCTCTGGAGCAGAAAAATTTAATCAACCATTAAATAACTGGAATGTTTCAAATGTGACAGATATGTGGAATATGTTCTCTGGAGCAGAAAAATTTAATCAACCATTAAATAACTGGAATGTTTCAAATGTGACAAATATGCTACAAATGTTCTCTGGAGCAGAAAAATTTAATCAAAATATTTCAAATTGGAATGTAGATAAAGTTACAAATTTTAAAAGTTTTTCTTACGGTTCATGATTAACACCAGAAAATATTCCACAAAAATTTAGAAAATAAAAAAATCTAGAAATTTTTCTAGATTTTTTTATTTTATCTCAAATTTAATATTATCAACTATTTTTGAAATACTATTTATGAAAAAAGGTCTTACTTCAATATTTACATTGCTTATTTTTCAAGTGTTTAGTAATATTTTTTCAGCTTCTTCTTTTGATAATCAAGCAATTTGAGTCTTTAATTTTTCTACATAATTATTGGTGTCACTTAGAAAATTTTGAATATAAGAAACATCAACTTGCGCAGTAGCTTTTACTCTAAATGGATTTTCTTCTTTCCAGATTACATTTACTATAGACAAACTATTTTCATCTATATTAAAAATGCTTTCTACATTTTCCAATATTCATTCTTTTATTACATTTCTTAGTTTATTTAATACTACTTCCTTATTATAAGCATAAACTTTTGTTGTTAAGCTTCCATAAATCTCAAATTCTTCAATTTCCATTCATTCTTTTAGATTTTCTATTCCAGAATATTTAAAATCTGTATAAGTTATTCATCATTCAATTCAAAAAATTTCATATTTTGTATTGTTTACTTTATTTTCTGCTTCAAGTTCAGCTTTTATTTCATTTATTCAAGCTTCTTCCAGTTTTCATTTTAAAATTGTTTTTGCATTTTCTAAATCTTTTTTTGTTAAAATTCTTTTATTTGAGTTTGTTCAACCAGAAAAATCAATTATTGAAGTAGAATAAATTTTATCTTTATTTTCCTTTAATCAAGGGAAAGTCATTATTTCTCCAGATTTTATATTTCATCTTACTCAGATTATTTTTCAGTTCAAATCATCTATTCTAGCAGTTACTGAAACATCTATTTCTCCAGGAGTAGCATCTTCTGAGTTTTTTACCTTTGTTGAGGCTGGAATTTTTACATCAGAATCTAGTAAAAATACTATTCCAGATTTTGTAGCCATTCTTGTATTTTTTACTAAATATACATCTTCAGAAGTAAAATTTTGAATTTTTACTCTTCAAGTTGCTCTTTTACTCTCATTTTCATCAATTCAAGAAGCCAAAATTTTTGTACTTAAACTACTATTTTTTTGTACTTCTTTTAGCTTTATTACACTAGAATTTAGAGTTATACTATCATTTCACATTTGTTCAAAAGTAAAATTTCTTCATTTTTGTCTTATTTCTACTTCTGGTGAGACAATTATGTAAGTTTTGTTGACAGCAAAATAAAAAATAAAAACTAAGAGTAAAATTGATAAAACTAAGAAAAAAGTAAAAAATCAGATTTTTCAACTTTTGTAAATTTTTTGGTATTTTGCAAAAGTATTTTCTCTTGCTTTTGTGCTAAAGAAAGTTTTTATTTCTTGAATATAATTTTTTATTGTGTATAAAAAATATTCTCTAAAAGTATAATCACTTTCTGGAATATCTGGTTTTACAATTAAATTGTATTTTATTCCAAGTTTTTTTCAGATTCTTTTTGCAGTTTTGTCATTTGTAAAAATAATCAATTCTTTTTTATCTGCCTTTGTTTTTAAAATTTTCAAAGAAGTATAATTATGTAGAATTGGATGTCAAAATGGAAATTCTAAACTTATCTCTTTATCTTGACAATTTTTTATTTTCAAAATTATATCTACAATGGAATCATTTTTATTTATTTTTATCATAATTTTGTCTTTTAAAAATTTTTTTAAATAATACTTATTTATTTAAAATTATCAAGGAGATTTACAAATTTTTGCTTTACAAATCAAAGATTTTAGTTAAAATAAAAACAAATTTAAAAGTCTAAAAAAATACTTTGAAAAATATTTTAAATATCATAAAATTACTTGATAAATCAATAAAAGAAGATCCAGCTGATAATTTGACTTCTTGAGAAATTATCGCAGATTTTTATGATGAAAAAGTTGATGAATATAGAAAAATAATTTCTACAGCAAATGATTGGCTTGCAAAATATCAGGCAAAACTAATTACTGAAAATAATATTTCAACTTTAAAAATAAAATATACTTGACCTTCTTGATATTTCATTGAGATTCCTAAAAGTCAGGTTTCAAAAATCCCAGAAGATTTTATTCATAAACAAACTTTGGTTTGAGCTTCTAGATATATAACTTTAGAACTGAAAGAATTTGAAGCAAAATTTCTTGAAGCTCAAAATGAAAAATCAAACAGAGAATATGAAATTTTTTTGAAAATCAGAGAGGAGATTTTGGATAATTTCAATGATATAAAAGAAATTTCAGATAAAATTACAAATATAGATTTTTTATCTACTTTGAGTCAAGTTGCTTATGATAATAATTATGTTAGACCAGAAATCTTTGATGGTTATGATTTAGAAATAATTAGCTGAAGACACCCCGTTATAGAAAAATGAGTTTCTGATTTTATAAGTAATGATTTAAATCTAACAAAAAAAGAATTTGTTCACATAATAACTTGACCAAATATGTGATGAAAATCAACTTTTTTGAGACAAAATGCACTTATTATTTTGATGGCTCATATTTGAAGTTTTGTTCCAGCAAGATTTGCAAAGATTCCACTTACTGACAAAATTTTTTCTAGAGTTTGAGCAAATGATAATTTGTTTTTGTGACAATCAACTTTTATGGTTGAGATGCAAGAAGTTGCAAATATTTTGAATAATTCTACAAAAAATAGTTTTGTTATAATTGATGAAGTTTGAAGATGAACTAGTACTTATGATGGTATGAGTTTGGCATGGGCTATTTTAAGAGAAAATCATGATAATATCTGAGCAAAGACTTTGTTTGCAACACATTATCACGAACTTATCGATGAATCAAAAATTTTGAAATGAGTAAAAAATTTTTCTGTAGCAGTTTGAGAAAATGAGGAAAATCTAGTTTTTTTGAGAAAAATAATTTCTGGATGAATAAAAAAGTCTTTTTGACTTGAAGTAGCAAAAATAGCTTGAATTCCAGAATCAACTTTGATAGAGGCTAGAAATATTTTAAAAACTCTTGAAGAAAAATATGAAAAACCAGTTCAACAATGACTTTTTTCTGTAGAAGTTGAACCAAAAGTAATCGAGAAAAAAAGTGAAGTTGAAGAAGAATTAAAAAATCTAGATTTAAATAATTTGACACCAATGGAGGCTTTGAATAAGCTTTTTGAGCTTAGAAAAAAATTATAATTTTTAGAAAAAATGAAAAAAACAATTATTTTACATGATACTTTTCTTTATAAATGAGGAGGAGAAAGGCTTATTTTGATGATGGCAAAAGCTTTAGAAGCTGATTTAGCTTCTGGATTTTTTAGTCAATGAAGCTTTGATTTAAGAAAAGAATGATTTAAATGAAAAATGATTTCTTTGTCAAACGAAGTTTTTAAAAAATGATTTCGTCATTTTAAGTTAATATTTGCTTTTCTTTTCAATACTGAATTTTTAAAAGAATATGATACTGTGATTTTTTCTGGAGATTCTATTTCTGCAGTTAGAAATTGTGATAAAAATACAAAAAAAATTTATTATTGTCATACTCCACCTAGATATTTGTATGATTTAAAGGAAATTTATATAAAAAAAGTTCCATTTTTACTTAGACCAGTTTTTCTTTTTGTTTCATATATTTTTAGAAAAATGTATGAATCTGATATAAAAAAAATGGATGTTATCTTGACAAATTCTATAAATACACAAAAAAGAATAAAAAAATTTTTGTGACTTGATTCTACTATTTTGTATCCTCCAGTTAATTTGGAAGAATTTAAATTTATCTGACAAAAAGATTATTATTTATCTTTTGCTAGGCTTTCTGATGCAAAAAGAGTTGATAGAGTTGTCGAAGCTTTTAAGCAACTTCCTGATAAAAAATTGGTTGTTATTTATTGAGAAAATGATCCTCAAAAAGAAAAAATTTTTTCTTTGGCAGAAAATGCAAAAAATATAGAGTTTAAAACTCTTCCTTGAAATGTAGGTTTTACTGATTATGTAGGGAATTCTATTGCTACAATTTATATTCCAATTGATGAAGATTTTGGTATGAGTCCAGTAGAAAGTATGGCAGCAGGGAAGCCAGTTTTAGGGGTGAATGAATGATGATTAAAAGAAACAATAATTGATAAAGAAACTTGAGTTTTGATTTCTCCTGAAGCAAAAATTTCTGATATTATAGATGCTGTAAAATTTTTGACAAAAGAAAAATCTTTAGAAATGAGAGAAAAATGTGAAAAAAGAGCTTCAGATTTTTCCTTGTTAGAATTTGAAAAACAATTAAAAAATATTATTTAAAAATAAAATTATGATAAAAATTATAAAAAATATATTTAGTGATATTGTTTTACTTTTTAAAAATTTTTTTCCTTGGCTTTTATTAAAAATTTTTGCTTGGATTTTGGGAATCTTTTTGTGAATTTTATCAATTTTACCAATATGAATTTTAACGACTTTTTATGTTTGGTGAAAATGAATTTCGATTGATTCTTTTAATATTTTTTCAGCTACTTTGACTTCAGATTTATGATTAAATATTTTGCTTTATTTTATAGTTTTTATGTTTACAATCTGATTCTACTATAGTTCTGTATTTTTAGCTAGAAAATATTTAGAATTATTTGAAGAAAAAAAATTAAAAGTAAAAAATATTTTAAAAAAAATTTTTAGCTTAAAAGAATTTGTTAGATTTCTTTGAATAAATATATTTTTCTCAATTTTATCGCTTTTAATTTTAGCTGTTTTTACAGGAATTTTATTTTTTATAAAAGATTTTTATCCAGAAAATTATGAACAAATTGCTTCTTCTGGAGTTTTAAATATTTTTTCAATAAGCTTAGCCTTTTTTTTAGTGATTTTTATTTATATTTTTTATAGATTTTCTTTTTCTTATGCTGTTTTAGTTGAAGAAAAAACTTCTATTTTAAAAAGTATAAAACATTCTTTTAATTATACTTCTGGAGTTAAAAAATTTTTTCAAACATTTGCTTTAGTTTTTATTTTGATTTTGGTTTCTTTTCCGATTTACACTTTTAAACAAAATTATGAAAAAAATCAAGATTTACTTTGAAAATATGGACTTTTACTTCTTCAAAAAAATAACTGAAAAGAATTAACTTGAGAAGATAAAGATATTTTTGAAGCTTGAGTTTTGAGATTTGATTGAAAAGAAATTTCAGAGCTAGCAAGAGAATATAGAATAAATAATTGGATTTTATTATTTTTAGAAATTTTTTATTTTTCTTTTTTTAATTGACTTTCAGTTATGTTTTATTTAAGTATTTATAAAAATATAATAAAAAAATGATAAAAGTTTTAATTTTTTGAGATGTTTATTGAAGAATTTGAAGAAAAGGTTTGCAAAAAGAATTAGATTCTTTAGTAAAAAAATATGAACCAGATTTCAAAATTGTAAACATCGATAATATTTCTTATGGGAAATGACCTATAGAAAGTCACATAATAGAGTTTGAAAAACTTGGATTTGATGTTTTGACAACATGAAATCATTATTTTGATAATATTCATAAAATAAAAGATTATATAAATTCTTGAAAATCAAAAGTTCTAAGATGCGCAAATTTTTTATGAGATGTTCCAGGAGAATGATATAAAGTTGTAGAAAAAAATTGAAAAAAACTTCTTGTTATTCATCTTTTGTGACAAGTTTTTATGTGAATGTGAGCTGAAAATCCTTTTAGAAAAGCTGATGAAATCTTGGAAAAATTTTCAGATGAAAAGCTTGATTGAATAATCGTAGATTTTCATAAAGAAACAACTTCAGAAAGCTATGGAATGTGATTTTATCTAGATTGAAGAGTGAGTTTTGTTTTTGGAACTCATACTCATGTTCAAACAAATGATGATTTGATTTTACCAAACTGAACTTGACTTATAAGTGATGTTTGAATGAATTGACCACTTTTTTCTGTGATTTGAGCAGAGTTTGAGACTGTAAAATCTGTTTTTTTAAATTGATATAGAGATAGAAGGCAAGAACAATGTTTAGATTCAAATTATTTAGTTAATTGAGTTTATATAGAGATTTGAGATGATGGAAAATGTCAAAAAATAGAAAAAATAAATATAAAAGGTAAATTAGATTAGTTATTTTTATAAAAAATTTATGAAAAAAAGATTTTTATTGTTTATAATTTTTATAATGTTTGTTGTGTCTCTTACAACACTTATTTTGGTTTTAAATTATGTTGATCCATTTGATTTTCAAACTATTTGACTTTTTAGTTTACTTTTTTCTTATGTTTTGACAGTTTCTTGTTTTTTTACAATAGTTTTTTACTTTTTAAAAAAAATTTATTACAGATGAAATGTTTTTATTTATCATGTTTTATCTAGTTTTAGACAATGATTTTTAGTAGCTATTTTTAGCTCTAGTTTGATTTATTTTTATAATCAAGATTTGTCTTTACTGTTGACTTGAAGCATTTTATTTGTGATTTTATTTTTACTTGAAATTTTTGTACAAAATTATGAAAACTAATAATTTTAAAATATTTTTAAGCTCTTATTTGGTTTTTTTGCTAAGTTTTAATGTTTTTTGAACTGTTTTTGCAACTTCATCAAGTTGAGCTGTTTTGGATAATTTTACTAAAAAACAATATTCACTTTTATTTGAATCAAATCTTTCTAATATTTCTGATGAATATTGAGATATTTTTAACCTGGCAAGAAAAGCTGAAATATTTAATAATATGTCTGAAAAAATAGCTAAAGATAGGGAAAAGGCAGAAGAGGAAAATAAAAAAATTTTATCAAGAATTACAAATCTTGAAGAATCAAAAAAAATGATTGAAGATGATATTTCGGATGTTTTGAATAAAATAAAAGATTTGACAATGGCTTCTATCCAGCTAAAAACAGATATTGAGCTAAATGAGAAAAAAATAGATTTGATGAAGAAAAAAGTCGATGAAAATAAAAAAATTCTTTTGACTTATATAGAATATGTTTACAAAAAATCAAATTCTGTTTATGAATGAGAAAAGATAGATAATTTAAAAAGCGTGATTTTGAATAATGATGACATTTCAAGTATTATAAATGATTTGTATTACAATAGTTTGATGCAAGTTACTTGAAAAAACCTTATGTCAAAACATATGAAACTTATCCAAGAACTTTATATTCAAAGAATAGATTTAGAAAATAAAAAAGTTGACTATGCAAAACTTAGAAAACAACTTATAATTGAGCAAAAAAATCTTAAAGATAAACTTGAATTTAAAGAAAGACTTATAGAAGTTTCAAAAAATCAACAAGCAAAATATGAAAAAGTTATAGCAGAAAAACTTCAAACAGAAACAAAAGTTAAACAAATTGCAGAAGAACAAGGAAAAAAAGCTTCTGAACTGAAAGATAAAATTTTAGCAGAAAATAATTGTAGTTTAGTTGATTTTTCAAAAGCTACAGAAAAAGAGAAAGAAGATTTAAAAAAATCTAGTGAAAAATGTTATAATTTAAATAGTATAATTTATTTAGAAACTCAGCTTACTCAAGAAAATACTTCAACAGTAAATCCGATGAGATGGCCAGTAGCTCCGATTAGATGAATTTCTGCTTTTTATAGAGATCCTTCTTATAAAAAAGAATTATGATACGATCATAATGCAATCGATATTAGAGCAAATCAAGGTTCTGAATTAAAAGCTGCTATGTCAGGTTATGTTATTTATTTAAATCCACCAACTACAAAAGATTATTCTTATTTAGCTTTGAAGCATCCAAATTGATATGCAACTGTTTACTGACATTTAAGTGAAATAAATGTTAAACTTTATCAATATGTAGAAGCTTGAGAAGTTATTTGAAAAACTGGTTGAGAATATGGTACAAATTGAGCTTGATTTTTGAGTACTTGACCACATTTACACTTTGAAGTTTTTAAAAATAAACAATATATTGATCCACTTGATGTTTTGGATTTATCTTATTTAAAATATACTTCTTTGCCATCAACTCCAGCAAAATATAAAATAAAATATTTATCTGACTTTAAAACAAGAAGATGATATGACTTGACTGAATCTGAAGCTTGAGCAAAAATATTTTCTATAAAATGAGAAACTGAAGTAGAAAGACAGAAATATTTGATAGAAAAATATGCTTCTCCTGCTTTTAGGGATTGGCAACTTTGGGTAGATCAATCACTTGTTTGATGAATTGATCCTTCTGTTGTAATGTGTATTTGACTTGCAGAATCAGGTCTTGGTAGAAATCTTACTACAGCTTATAATGTTTGAAATGTTTGAAATAATGATAGATGAGATAGAGTTTGATTATCTTGACCAAAAGAGTGAATTTATGCAATAGTTAGAACTCTAAATAATAAATATTTTAAAAATGTAAATAATCTTGATAGGCTTTCTTGAGCTTGAAGATTAGTTTCAGGTTTACCAAAATGTTGAGTTGAAGCTTGTTATGCTACAGATCCTAAATATTGGCACGGAAATGTAACTACTTGTTTGTCTCACTTAAAATGAAGATTAGTTGAAGATGATTATAATTTTAGAATAGCAAAATAAACTTTGTCAAGCTAAAATTTTTGCAAAATAAATTTTTTTATAGTAAAATATTTTTATGTTGATGAAGAGAAATCTTTATTTAACTATATTATTTGATTATGAAGACTAAAATTTTTTGGTAACAATGAGAAAATAATATTTTATATTTTATTTTAAACTAATGAGTAAATTTAAAGTTTGAGTATTTTTATATATTTTGCTTTCAGCTATGAATTTAAATATTTCTTATGCTTCTACAGATGTTGAAGATACAGATTTACAAAATGAAGTAATTGAAGTAAATTTATAAAACATCAAATTATTTCAAAAAAATACGATAAAGTTTTTTATCGTATTTTTTATTTTGTTTAAAAATATTTGATAAAAGGGAAGAAATATTAAAGAATAAAAAGAAAAAAATATTTGATTTTTATAGAAAAAAGTATATAATTTTTATAGCTTATTCTTATTTATTTTATCGTAAAAATTATTATGATTTCTTTTGACAAAATTGTAAAAAAACTGTTAAAAAAAAGTTGAAAAGTAATGTTAAAAAATGACATCTTTGAAATTATTGATCCAGAAAAGAAAAAAGAGTATCAATCAAAAGTAGATAAAACTATTTATAAATTAAAAAATGAATGAAAAATTATTTCTATAAAATCTTGAGTTTATATTGTTCCAACTGAAGAAGATTTAAAAATAAATAAAATTGATTTAATAGAAAAATATTATTTACAACTTTTGAAAAAATATATTTCAGAATTTTGTAGTTCTTTTTATTATATTTCGGGAAATAAAGCTCTTGAAATTCATGATAAAAACTTTTCTATTCCAGAAAAAATTTTTATAACTACAAAAAATGTAAATAAAAAAATTTTTATTTGAGATTATCAAATAATTTTTAAAACTATTTCTTCTGCTAAAACTGAAAAAGATATTTTTTGAAAATTTTTTAAATTCGTGGAGCAAAAAGAAATTGATTGAATAATCTTTAAAGTTTCAAATTTAGAATTATCTTTGGTTGAAAGTTGTGTTTTATCTGATATAAATGAAAATTTAAATATAAAACTTATTACAAAAATCCTAAAAAAATATAAAAATAATTTTAATTTAGATTTTTTTTATGAAATTTGAAGTTTGAAATATATTATGAGTTTTAATAGATTGAAAGAATTAGTTAAAAAAATTGATGAATGACTTTATATAGTTTTTCTTGATATAATAAAGAAAAATTGAGGACTTTTTATTTGAGAATGATTGAGATGATTTTAGAAAGTGGAAAATTTTAGTGTATATTTGGAAAAAATATTTTTAAAATACATACTTTTTTCTAAAAAAGATTTGCAAAAATCAGAAAAAAAGATAAAATGCAAGGGCATAATTTTTGCTAACAAATAATATTACTTAGTTTTTTATAAAGTATTATTTTAAAAATTAAAATGGTATTGTATAAGAATTCAAGTTCTTATTTGTATTTTATTTATTAACCATTCTTTATTATGACAAATAAAGATTTAGCTCTGTTTGAAGAGTTATTTATGGCATCTCCTGAAATTAAATACCCAAAACAAGGAGAAGTTATTTCTGGTACAATTGTAAAAATTGAGAAAAAAAACATTTTAGTAAATGTTAACAATCAATTTACAGGTTTAGTTGTATCAAAAGAAGTTTGAAACACTGTTGATTTAAATGAATTACAACCAGGTCAAGCAATTGAAGTTATGGTTTTAGGTGATTCAGTTGAAAGAGGTTTGTTAATTTTATCATTAAAAAGAGCAAATCAAATTAAAAATCTTACAAATCTTACAAAATATCATACAAGTAGTGAAATCATTACTGTTAGACCAACTGAAGCAAATAAATGAGGTCTTTTGGTTGATATTGACGGTTTAAAATGATTTATACCAGTTTCACAATTAACTCCATTACACTATCCAAGAGTTGAAGGTGCTGATCCAGAAAAAATTCTTGCTCACCTTGACAGTTTAGTTGGACAACCATTTAAAGTAAGGGTTATAAATGTTGATGAAGATGGTAAAAAAATCATTTTCTCTGAAAAAGCTGCTATTGAAGAAAATAGAGAAAAAGCTCTATCAACTTTAAAAGAAGGAGATATTATTGAATGAGTAATTTCATGAATTTTATCTTATGGTTTATTTGTAACTTTTGATGGTTTAGAAGGTCTTGTTCACGTTTCTGAAATTGATTGGGGACATGTTACAAATCCAAGTAAATTTGCAAAAGTTGGTATGAAAGTAAAAGTAAAAGTTATTGGACTTGATTCTGAAAAAATTTCACTTTCTATCAAAAGATTAAAAGAAAATCCATGGGATACTCTTGCTAAAAAATACAAATTAGGTGATACTATAACTGCTCCTATCTCTAGAATTTCTAAATTTGGTGCATTTATGGATTTAGAAGGTGGAATCCAAGGTTTGATTCACTTATCTGAAATTTCTCACGGAGTTGTAAAAGATATTAGAGATCACATTAAAGTTTGAGAAGAAATCCAAGCAAAAATTATTAATTTTGAACCAGAGAAAAAAAGAATTGGTTTATCATTAAAAGCTTTACAAGAAGCTCCTGCTGAGGAAGCTAAAGCTGAATAATTTTATTTATATAAAAACAAAATATTTTTGGGAAGTTTAAAAAAACACAGAAATATTTACTAAAGGCATCCTTGATTTATTTTTAATAAATATGCCTTGAATATTATTTAATTTAAAGGAAAAATGGAAAAAAAATCTTTAAACACTATGTTTGAACATTTATTACACATTGGTAATAAAACAAATTTTTGGAATGCTAAAATGAGACCTTATATTTATGGTTCAGTAAATGGTATCCATGTTATAAATTTAGTAGAAACTGCTAAAAAATTAGAAGAAGTTAAAGCTGAATTAAAAGAATTAACTGCTTCTGGTAAAAAAATTCTTTTTGTTGGTACAAAATTACAAGCTAAAGATGCTGTTGCAAAATTAGCTTCAGAGACAGGAAATTACTATGTTTCTGATAAATGGGTACCTGGTTTATTAACAAACTTTGATACAATCAAAAAAAGAATTAGCACTTACTTAAAATTATTAAAAGATTCTGAAACAGGTGCTTTAGATGTTTTAACAAAAAAAGAAAAAGCTGCTAAATTATTAGAACTTGAAAAATTACACAAAGCTTACAGCTGAGTAAAAGAAATGAAAAGAATTCCAGAAATACTTTTTGTAGTTGATGGGGTTTTTGAAAAACAAGCTATTAGAGAAGCTAATGCTTTAAAATTAAAAACTTTTGCAGTTTTAAATACAAACTGAGATGACACTGTTGTTGATAATTGTATTCCTGCAAATACAAACTCTGTAAAATCAGTAGAATTTTTAATGGATGAATTAAATTCTTCTATTGTAAAAACTTCTAGACCTACAGAAGCAAAAGTAAGAAAAGTTTCTGACAAAGCTCCAGCTAGAAAACCAGCTGTTAAAAGAGTAAAAAAAGAAGAAACTGAAAAATAAAAAAAATTTGTAAAAATCAAAAAAATAAATATAATAAGGAATAGTTAAATATTATTCCTTATTATTTCTAAAATGGAAGAAAATAGAAAGAGTGATAGAGTAAAAAATGCTCTGTGTTTTGTACCTTTTTTCCCTATTTTTATATATGTAGTAGAGAAGAAAAAGACAGATAGAATCTCTAAAAATCTTTTTTATGCAGTATGTTTATTTATATTATTTATATTGCTTTGAATAATTTTTAGAAGTTTCTGGTTAGCTCTTCTATTGTATTTATGAATTTCTTGATTTTTTTGATATAAATCATATAATTGAGAAGATTTAGATATTGATTTTTTAGATAATTTTTTGAATAAATATAAAAAATAATTTTAATTTTTAATTTCTGATAAAATGGCAATTACAGCTGCTCAAATTAAAGAATTAAGAGAAATTACAGGGATCGGTATGATGGAATGTAAAAAAGCTCTTGAAGAAACAAATGGTGATATGGACCAAGCTATTGAATTACTTAGAAAAAGAGGTTTAGCTAAAGCTGCAAAAAAAGCTGATAGAGAAACTTTTGAAGGTGGTTTAAGAATAGTTGTTGAAGGAAATAAAGCTTATGTTGTTTCTGTTTCTTGTGAAACTGATTTCTTAGCAAATTCAGACAGATTTAAAACTATGTTAGCTGATGTTGTTGAATTCTTAAAAAATAATGGAGCTGATTCAAAAGAAGCTGCTCAAGAATTTATCAATAAAAATTATACTTTAGAAATGGGAGAAAATTTACAAGTTTCTCACTATGAAATTTTTGAAGGTGATGTTTTAGCTCCATATGTTCACTCAAATTCTAAATTAGCTGCTTTGGTTATTGCTAAAGCTGGAACTGATGTAGAAAAAGCTAAACAAGTTGCTATGCATGTTACTGCTGCAAATCCAGAATATTTATCTGCTGATGATATTTCTGAAGAAGTTGTTGCTAAAGAAAAAAATATTCAATTAGAAATTATGAAAAATGACCCAAAAATGGGAAATAAACCAGATGATGTTTTATTAAAAATTATTGAAGGTAAAATGGGAAAATTTAAATCAGAAATTTCTTTATTGGAACAAGATTTTGTTATTGATCCAAGTGTAAAAGTTAAAAACTTTATTGGAGAAAATAATATCGTTTCTTTTAAAAGATTCAGTATATAATAAAAGAGGACTTTTGTCCTCATATACCTCCATAGTTAAACGGCTATAATTCAGGACTCCAAATCCTGCGTCCTAGGTTCGACTCCTAGTGGGGGTGCCATCTAGAACTAATAAAAAGAGTTTGATTATCAAACTCTTTTTTATATTTTTAATAATGAAATAAAATAAAAAGTCTATCTGGTTCTAATTCTTAATTGAATAAGATGATAACCAAGTAGAACTTTTAAAATTTTATTTAAAAATTTCATAAAAATCAAGAAAAATTTATTTTTTACAAATTATTTCTATTTCTCTTTCATTTTCATTTTCAGTTTTTCTTAAAAAAATTTCTATATCAGGAGAATAATATTTTTCAATTATATCGGGCCATTCTATAAGAATAACTCAACTATTGTTATCTAAAATTTCTTCAGCTCAAATCGCAAAAAATTCATTATAATTTGATATTCTATACAAATCAAAATGATAATTATTTTCATATTTGTTATAATATGTATAAGTTGGAGAAGTTATTTCTTCATCTATTTTTAAAATATTATTTAAAATATGTTTTGAAAGGGTTGTTTTACCAGCTCATAAATCTCATCTTAAAAAAATTATTGAAGGAGAATTTATTTCTAGCTCTAAAGATTTTATATTTTCTAAATTATATATTTTTTTCATTTTATTATAAAAAATTAGTTAAAAAATTTGCATAAATTTAAAAAATATTTTATAATTTAACTATATTTAATTTTATAAATTTATGTTGTTTATGGAAACACTTGTAAAAATAGAAAAAACTGAAACAAATGGAATTATGATTTTTGAATTTTCTGGAGAATTGGATGAAACAAATGCAGATAAAACTTTTAAAGATATTTATACTGATATTGGGGATTTTAAAAATAAAAAAATTATTTTTAAAATGACAAATTTAAAATATATAAATTCTAAATCTATCGGTTATATTGCAGATGTTTTCTCAAATATCGAAGAAAATGAAAGTCAAATGTATATTTCAAATTGTACAGAATGAGTAAAAGATATTTTAGAACTTGTATGAATTACTCAAATTGTTCCAACTGTAGATGATGTTTCAGAAGCTATTACAGCAATGTCTTAATAAAAAATTAAATCTCTTTTTAAAGGGATTTTTATTTTACTTATTTTATACAAAGTTAAAAAAAAATCAACTTGAAAAAAATAAAAAAAATCTTATAATTTGAAGTAAAAAGTATTTGATTTTGATAAAAATTTATGAAAAAACACGATATTTTTTTATGAGCTATTAGACTTCCACTGGACTTTATTATCATTTTTTCAACATTTTTTTTAGCTCGTGAAATAAGACTTATTGACAATTTTTTGCTTAGGCCAGCAAAAACGATCACAACTGACGCTTTATTTTGGTTTGCACTTTTTTGAAGTACTCTTTTTGTTATCACTTTTTCTATACATTGACTTTATTTTATAAAAAATAATTCTGCAAAAGTTCAAGAATTTTTAAAAATTATTTTGTATAGTTTTTATTGGTTCATTTTTTTCTCGTTTTTTGTTTATGCTTGAAATGGAATAATTTACAAAACAGAAATTCCAAGACTTATTTCTTGAGTAACTTTT
This sequence comes from uncultured Candidatus Altimarinota bacterium, assembly GCA_963518665.1. GTDB lineage: Bacteria > Patescibacteriota > Gracilibacteria > BD1-5 > UBA6164 > GN02-872. The sequence goes on from CAUQKR010000009.1 coordinate 15,090, forward strand.
TTGATTTGAACAGTTTTGATTATTTTAGAAAGAATTATTTTAAATCAAGTTGAATATTTTTTAACCAAGAAATGATATTTAAGTAGAAAAAATATTTTGCTTATAAATAATAAAAAATATGAAGAAATAAAAGAAATAATAAAAAATATAAAACTTAGTAAAAGTTATAAAATTATTTGATATTCAAACTCTTCAAAAGTAGAAAATCTTATAAAAATTCCTTATTTATGAGATTTTTCGAAAATACAAAAAAAATTTGAAAATAGAGAAATTGATGAAATTTTATATATTGATAGTAATTTTTGAAAAAAAGAATTAAAATGAATTTGGGAATTATCACGTATTTTTTGAGTAAATTATAATTATGTTACAAATTCTTTTGATGTGACAAAAACAAATACAACTTTGTCTTTTATAAACAGTATTCCTGTTATAGAGATAAAAAATACTCCTTTAAATTCTTGGTCAAAAATTTTTAAAAGAATTTTTGATTTTTTTGCTTGAATAATTTGAATTTTGATTTTCTCACCGATTTTTATTATTGTATCAATTTTGATAAAAATTGAGGACCCAAAGTGACCAGTTATTTATAAAAATAAAAGAATTTGACAAGATTGAAAAATTTTTAATTTGTTCAAATTTAGGTATATGAAATGGGAATTTTGTACAAAAGATGCTTATAATCACATTGTTGATAATAAAGCCTTGGAATACGAAAAAGAGCTGATAAAAAATAGTTCTACTAGAAAATGACCACTGTACAAAATAAAAGATGATCCAAGAAAAACAAAAATTTGAGCTTTTATAGAAAAGTATTCTATTGATGAGTTACCACAATTTTTTAACTTAATTTTATGAAATATGAGTTTAGTTTGACCTAGACCTCATCAACCAAGAGAAGTTGAAAAATACACTATTGAGCAAAAAAGGCTTTTGACAATAAAACCTGGAATTACTTGAATGGCTCAAGTAAACTGAAGAGAAAATAATGATTTTGAAAAAGAAGCTGAATTTGATATTTTTTATATAGAAAATTGGTCAATGATGCTTGATTTTAAAATAATTATAAAAACTTTTTCAGTTGTTTTATCCAGAGCTTTTAGAAAAAAATAATTTAATAATTTATAAATTTAAGAATGTCTTTTTTAATATATTTTATTTCATTTTTAGAGTGATTTACAACTCTTTCTATAGAAATAATAGCAATCAGAAGATTTACACCGATAATCGGTACAAATTCGATTTCTACTTCAATAATTTTATGAGTTATACTTTTAGCTCTTTCTTATTGATATTATATTTGATGAAAAAATACACAAAATAAAACGGAAAAATTTTTGATAAAAAAAATAATTTTTAACCTAGTTTTTGCATCATTTTATTATTTATTTTTTACTTTTGTTTTTGATAAAATAATTTTAGAATTATTGATTGAAAAACTTAGTTATTTTTGGGCTATTTTAATAACTTCTTTTATTTTATTTTTTGTTCCAGTATTTTTTGCAAGTCAAACAATTCCGTTACTTTCAGAAGTTTTGAGGGGAAATAATACTTGAGAAAAAGTTTGAAAATTATTATTTTTCTCTACTGTTGGGTCATTTTTAGGTTCTGTTTCGACTTCAAGTTTATTTTTTGCAATTATTTGAGTTTATAAAACAAGTATTTTAAATTCTTTTATTTTGAGCTTTTTAGCACTTATTTTGAGTATTTATATAATTAAAGAACATAAAAAAATTTGAGTTTCATCAGTGATTTGATTTTTTCTTTTTGTTTTAAGTTTTTTTATGATTTATGTAAAAGAAAATATAGCTGAAAATATTTTGTATAAAACTGCAAATTCATATCAAGATATTCAAGTTGTAAATTTGAGTGAAAATAGGAGGATTTTTGCTTTAAATTGATGATTTTCTTCATGAATCGATTTAGATACAAAAGAAAGTTTTTTTAATTATATAAAGGAAATTAAAAAAAATATTTTGGAGAATAAATCTGAAAATAAAAAAGTTTTAGTTATAGGTTGAGCTTGATTTACACTTCCACAAGAATTGTCAAAAGAAAAGAATATTAATGAAATAGATGTTGTTGATGTAGATTGAAGTTTGAAAGATATTTCTGAAAAATATTTTTTACAAGAAAAATTGAGTAAAAAGATAAATTTTATAGTTGAACCTTCAAGATATTTTTTAAATAATGCAATTAAAAATAAAAAAATTTATGATGAAGTTGTTATTGATATTTATGTTTGAAAAAGCTTACCAAGTCAAACTTTGACTTTAGAATTTTTTCAAAAAGTAAATAAAATTTGAAAAAATATTTATTTAAATATTATAACTGATAGAGAACTAAAAACAGATTTTTCAAAAAAATTATTTAATACAATGACAAATTGATTTTCTGAACTTTACTTTAAACCAGAAATTTATGAAAATTTGTGAGAAGAAAATTATTTAACAAATGTGGTTGTAACAAATAAAAAACTTGATTTTTATAGTGAATATATTTTTGAGAAAAATTTTTGAATTTATACTGATGATAAACATTCTATAGAATTAGATATTTTCAAAAGGTGATTGTAAAACAAAAAAAAATCTAGAATTTTCTAGATTTTTTTATTAAGCTTTTTTTCATTTAAAGAATAAAAACATTCAAGCAAAGAATAATGAAATAATTAAAATTATAAGCATTTCTGGTCAAGTTTTGATTTTTGTTGGGTCTGACATTTCTCAAACATAAGCTCCATTTTCATCTTGTCCATTTGCTGAAACATAAAAATCATCATATTTTACTTTTTTACCTTCAATATTTACTTCAAATCTTGGTTCTGAAACAGTTGTAATCAAATCAAAAGTTCCAGATGAATTTTTTTTGTAAACATTATAAGAAATAGCTTTATCCAATTTATCCCAAGTAAGAATAGATTTTGTTTTTAATTCAACAAGTTTTAATCAAGTTATTTTTAAAGGATCTCTAATTGCTGCATTTAAATTACCAGTTGAAGTAGTTCAAGTATTTGATAAAGCAGCATTTAGTTCTTTTACTTTTAGTACTGCAACTCAAAGTTCATTTATTTTGTGTCCTAAATCATTTGATAAATTTACATCAACTTTATAATTTCAAGCAGTTTTTGGTGCAAAAGAGTTTCATTTATAAACCCCAGCACTTTCTTCTTTTAAATTAATAATTGAGTCATTTACTACTACATTAGCATCTTTTAGTCAAGATTCTGTAATAAGTTCAATTGTATAAGGTCACTCTACAAAAACTTCTTCTGGTAAAATTTTTAAGCTTTTAATAGCTAAACTATTTGCTTGAACTTTTAAAAGTTTTTCACCAGTTTCTCAAATAACTTTTCAATCTGCATCTAAAATTTGGGCTTTTATTGTATTTTCTCAATTTTTTAGAGTTGTAACTTCTTTTTCAAAAACTCAGTTTGCATCAGAATTTACTTCAGATTCTTCAGTTTTATTTATAATAATTTTTACTTTATGATTTTTTTCTGTAGTTCATGAAACTTTTACTTTTGTTTCAGAAATAGTTAATCAATTATCTGGAGATAAAATTTCAATATTTGATTTTGCTTTTACTCATTCTTCTGTAATTGTAACTTCAGCTTTTCATTGAATTTTATCATCATTTAAATCAACTACAGTTAAATCTTGTTTTCAAGCTTTTGTAAAAACAACTCAATTTTCAAATTTTACAGTTCATTGATCTGAATCTTTAAATTGGTAAGTTGAGTCTTTTAAAACTGTAGGAAGTGTAACTTCAGCATTTGAGTAAGAAAAAATTAAAACATTTCAATTATAATTGTTTATTGTAGCTCAATTTTTATCTTTAGCTGTAATTTTTAAATCTAGAGCTTCTCAAACTTTTGCATTTGAAGGATTTAATTCAACTTCAAAACTTGCTAAATCTGCAGCAAAAACACTCGGTAAAAATAGAATACTAGAAGTTAAAAAACTTAGTAATCAAAGTAGTAAACCTTTTCTCATAATGTAATATTATAATATTGTTAAAAATTTTAGCATATTCTATTCATTTTTTTCAAAAATAAAAGAGTTTTTTAATATTTTAACTGGACTATTTAAAAATTTATATTTTAATATAAAAACTTCCTTTATCTTCTATGATATTTGAGATAAAACTTTGGTAATAATTTATTTTTTCTAAAAGTATATTTTTATGATTATTATCAAGTTCTGATAATAAATCATCGATTATCAAAATTGGTTTTTTTCAAGTCTTTTTCTCGATAAAAATTCCTTCCAAAAGTTTTATGTAAATAATTACACTTTTTACTTCTCATCTTGATCAAAATTTTTCTAGAGAAATATTGTCAAGTGAAATCTCAAAATCATCAATATGTGGTCAAATATGAGTTCTTCAGAGAATTATATCTCTATCAATATTTTTTTCTAGGTAATTTTTTATGTCACTTGAAACTGAATTTTCAGAGACTTTTGATATATAATTTAAACTTATTTCAGAAAAATCAACAGAAAAATAATCTTTTATGTTTTTTATAGATTTTGATAAAAAATTTATGAAACTAAATCTGTATTTATAGATTTCTTCAGAAATATTTATAAATTTTTCATCCCAAAATTTTATATCTTCTTTTTTGGCTTTTTTTTCGTAAATTGCTTTTAAAAAACTATTTCTTGATTTTAAAATTTTTTTATAATCTTTTAATAAATTTTCATAATCTGAAAAACTTCATTTCAATGCTTCATCAATAAATTCTCTCCTTAAGCTAGGGGATAAATACATCATATTCATCACAATTGGAGAAAAAATTACCGAAGGATAAATATTTTCTAAAAAGATTTTTTTTGTAATTTTTTTGTTGTTTAATAAAAAATTTTTCTTTTTATCTTTTTTTGAATAATAAAATCAAAGTTTTCCTTTATTTTCATCATTTATTTCTATAAAAAAATAGTCTTCTCAAATTTTTACCAAATCATCAAGACTAAGTTTTAAAATAGAATTATTACTTAAAATACTTAAAGCTTCCAAAATATTTGTTTTTCATCTTCAGTTTTCTCAAACAATAAAATTTTTTGTTTCAAAATTTTCTATTTTTTTATCAGAAAAGTTTCTAAAATTTACTAATTTTAGGCTTTTTATCATATTATTTCATTATATTTGATATAGCAATTTGATTAGCTACAATTTTTTGATTAGAGCAAGCAAGTAGTTCTTTTGGAGTAACTTCTTTTTGTACCTCTACATCTTCTCTAAGTTTGCTTTCAGTTTCTACAACAGAAATTGTAGGTTTTACTCAAGTTGTGTCAACTTCGTTTAATAAATCAATATAAGATAAAATATTGTTTATATCATTGCTTAATTTTGGATCTTCCATATCAATTTTTGAAAGATTTTTAGATAATTTTTTAATTTGCTCTTGTGTTAAACTCATTTTTAAGTATTATATAATAAATAAATTTTTTATATTTTATTTCTTATTTAAAAAAAATCAAGAAATTATGAATTTTAAAGAAAGTGTAAAATCTGATTTTACTGATAATAAAGAGAAAAATGAGTTTAGATATTTTTCTGCAAAAATTATTTTTGTTGTATTTTTGACATTATTTTTTGTAGTTTTTTATTTTGTTTGAGCTTGAATTTGAAAAAATTTTTTAGAAAAATTTTTATCTCCCTTGTATATTTTATTTATTTTTAGTTTTAATTTATTTGTCTTTTTCCTTTGACAAAAATTATTTCCAAATAAAAAAATAATAGCTTATATTATAAGTTTATTATTTTTAGCTTTATCTGCATTTTTTATTTTACCTTTAATTTAATTTTATGAAAAAAATTTTTGTTTTTTTAGTTTTGATTTTTGCTTTAAGTTCTTGTTTTTGAGCTGAAGATTCTGATTGATTAACTAATTATTCTGAAAACCCAGCTTTTTCTATAAAATTGCCAACAGTTTGGGAAAATATAACTTCAGAAAAAGATAATATTGTTCCAACCCCAAGAAGTGGTCAAATAGAGCTTATAAGTAGAGCAAAAGCTGAAACAAATCATTTTTTGAATAATGTTTTGATTCTGTCTGAAGATGTAAAACAAGGATTAAGTTTAACTGATTATATAAATTCTATGAATTTTAATGCAAAAAATGATTACTTTGAGTATTCTGACATAAAATCAAAAGATTTTGTATTTTCTGATTGAACAATATCAAAAATAAATATTTTTTCAGCTAGATATAATGATTCTACTCCAAGATTGAATTTTTTACAAACTGTAAATATTTGTCCTAATTCAAAAGCTTATTTTATAACTTTAGCTATTGATAACACAATTACAGATACTTCTAGATATGAGAATATGCTTTCAAGTTTCAATTGTAAAAAATAAATTTGATTTTTTTTCTTAAATAAATATAATTTGCCAAGTAAAAATGATTTTGGCAATTTGGTGCCATGGCCGAGTGGTTAGGCAGAGGTCTGCAACACCTTGTACAGCGGTTCGAACCCGCTTGGTACCTCCAACTAAAATTTTAAACAGTTATTTTATAACTGTTTTTATTTTTTATTAAAAATATCTTTTAAAAAAGAACTAGATTTTTCTAGTTCTTTTATTTTAGTCTAAGTATTTTGTAGCAAATTTATTTGTTAAATTTACAAATTCAGAAATATTTTTTATTTCTCATCATTCTAGTAAAATTGCTTGATAATAAGCATATTTTATAGTATCTTGAAGTTTTTCTGATTTTAAATCTTTTTCAAACTCAGTTTTCATCATTTCAACCAATTTATTTTTTGGATTTAATTCTAAAATTCTCTTTTGAGTTGGGACTTCTTGTCACATTGCTCTCATCATTTTTTCAAGTTGAGGGTCAATTCAATTTTTTGGAGTTTTTAGAGCTCAAAGATTTTCTCAAAGATTTTTATTTAATTTTACTTCTTCTATTTTTTCTTCTCAAATTATATTTTTTATAAAATCAAAAAGTGATTTAAAATTTTCATTTTGAGTTTTTTCAGCTTCTTTTTGTTCTTCAGTTTTTTCTTCAAGTTCCACATCAGAAGTTGTTATTGAAACAAATTTTGCTCATTTATATTCTGTTAAATTATTTACCCAAAAACTATCAATTGCGTCAGTAAAAATCAAAACATCAGTATTATGTTCTTTAAATTGAGAAATAAAAGGACTTGATTTTGCTTCGTTTTCAGATTTTGCAATTATGTAGTAAATATTTTTTAATATTATTTCATGTTCATGATCTCAGTGTTTTTCTATAGATTTTTTTTCTGGAGCTTTTTCTAAATATTCATCTAAAGAAATTAAATTATTTGTATTTAAAGATTTGAAAAGGGAAGTAGAAGCTATTTCTTCTTTTAAATCATAATCATAATAAATTCATTCTTTTAAAATTTTTCCATAATTTTTCCAAAAAATTTCATAATCACTTCTTTTTTCTTTTAGGTTTTTTTGAAGTTCTGAGAGTAATTTTTTAGTCAAAGATTTTTTTATTTTTTCTAGAGTTGAATTATTTTGAAGCATTTCTCTACTTATATTTAAAGGTAAATCATTTGTTTCAATAACTCAAGAAATAAATCTTAAATAAGTTGGTAAAATTTCTTTACTATGTTCTAAAATAAGTACATTTTGAACATAAAGTTTTGGTCAAAAATCTAAATTTGGATCAGCTAGGTTTTGATACATATTTTGTTCTTTTGGAGAAAAAAGAATTGATTTGTAGCTTACCAATCAATCAACTGAATTATTTAAACTAAAAAGTGGGGAATTCCAATCAAAAGAAACAGATTGATAAAGATTTTTATATTCTTCTTCTGTTATATCTTTTTTATCTTTTTTCCAGATTGGTTTTGTTTCATTTACTTGTTCAAAATCCATAACTTTTGGTTCTTTTTGTTTTTCTTCTTCTGTTCTTGGATCATAAGCTATCATCATTATAGGAGTTGAAACATAGTTACTATATTTTTTTACAAGTTCTCTTATTTTCCAATCTTCTACCAAATTTTTATTTGCTTCATTTATAAACAAAGTTATTTTTGTTCATCTTTTTTCTCTGTTTGATTCTTCGATTTGATAATTTGTTTTTCAGTCTGAAATCCATTTATGAGATTTTTCTTCAAGAGGAGATTTTGTCTCTACTTCGACTTTGTCAGCAACCATAAATGAAGAATAAAAACCAACTCAAAATTGTCAAATCAAGTTATGATCTTTATTTTCTTTTGCTTTTTCTAGTTTTTCTAAAAATTCTTTTGTTCCAGATTTTGCAATTGTTCCTAGATTTGAAATAAGTTCGTCTTTTGTCATTCAAATCCCATTATCTTCAATAGTTATTGTATTTTTTTCTTTATCTATTGTGATAAAAATTTTGAAATCAGAGTCATTTCCTAAAAAATTTATATCAGTCAGAGATTTTATTCTTGCTTTATCTATTGCATCAGAAGAATTTGAAATCAATTCTCTTAAAAAAATTTCTTTATTTGAATAAATCGAATGTGTTAATAATTCTAAAACTCTTCAAGTTTCAGCTTCAAAATTGTAATTAGCCATATTTATTTTATATTAAAAAATATTTTTAGCACTTAAGTTTTTTAAGTGATAATATTATATTTATTTTTTTGATTTTGTAAAATCTTTTTTCTTGACTTTTTTGAAATAAGTTTTATAATTATAAAACTTTTGAGTCAAATTTAAGGAGAAATGTATGTCTCAAGTTCAATTTTGTAAATATTGTAATGAGGTTGTTGGAGAAAGTAATAGTTCTATGACTTTTTTAGATCCTATAATTATTACAGAAAATTCTGACGAATCAGGAAATTGTCATCATGAAAAACCTTCTGAGTTTAAAACAAAAAAATTTTTTGGATTTCTTTTGAAAACAGAGATTTTTTATCCAGAAACTTTGACAGAAACTGTAGTTTATGAATATATTGGTTATAAAAACAAATTTTTGTTAAAAATTTGTTTTTTATTCAATAAATTGCATATTATTTCTACAACAGAAGGAAATATTTTTTATAATGGATTTTTTGAAAAACTCACTGGTGATGGTTTGAAATATTTTGATTAAATTGAAAAAAAGCTGGATTTTTATCCAGCTTTTTATTTTTTCTTTAAATCTTCTGAAAAATCATCATAAGGATCAAGGTGAAATAAAATTGACCATTTTGATTTTTTATCTAATTTTATTATTTTTTCTTCGATTATATGTGAAATATCGTGAGCATTTAGTAGGGAAATATCTTCTGAAAAAACAAGATGAGCTTCAACAAATTTTATTTCTCCAGATTGTCTTGTTTTAAATTCATGAAAATTTTCTAATTTTTTTTCATTTTTTAAAATTTCTAAAATTTTTGAAACTTCCTTTTCTTCTAGACTTGCATCAAGTAAAAGCAAAAATCATTTTTTTAATATATTGCTTGCAGAAAAAATTATATAGATTGATATTATTATTCATAAAATTGAATCTATGAAATATATTTTAAAAAAATATATAAATAAAAGTCAGATTAAAATTGCTAAGTTGCTTAATAAATCAGTTTTATAGTGTAATGCATCAGATTTTATAACCAAATTATTTGTCTTTTTTCAAACATAATTTAAAAATAAAATCAGTAAAAATGTTATAAAAACTGAAAAAATCATAATATAAATTCAGATGTGAATTTCTAAAATTTCTTCTTTGAAAATAAATTTTTTTATTGATTCATAAAAAATAAAAATTCAAGAAAAAATTATTATAAGTCATTCTAAAAAAGAAGCTAGAGCTTCAATTTTTCATCTTCCATAATTAAATTTTTTGTCTGGATTTTTTTCTGCATTATTTATTGCAAATAAATTAAAAATTGAAATAAACATATCAAGAATTGAGTCAATTGCACTTGAAATAATTGCAATTGAGTTTGTAAAAATTCCAATAATTAGTTTTACAATAGCTAAAAAAAAGGCAGTGGAACTTGATATTATTGTAGCTTTTCTTTGCAGAGTCATTTTTATTTTTTATAAAATAAATTTTTTAAAGGGAAGACATTTTATAAATTTTTGTAAAATTATCAAATTTTTTTATAAATATAATTGACAATAGAAAAATATATATTATAATAATCAAAATTTTTCATAGTAAAGGAGAAAAATATGAAAAAGATTATTTTATTTGCTAGTCTTTTTTTGGCAGCTTGTTCAAATTATACATTTCAGCAAAAAATTACAGTTTCTTGTGAAAATCACAGCTATAAAGGACTAGAAAAACAAGATTGTAGTTATACAAATTTTGAAAAACTAGAGTAATCAAAAAAGAGGATTTTATCCTCTTTTTATTTTACAAAAATTTCAAATTCTGTTCCAGTTCATAGATCAGAATTTATATTTATTTTCCATCAAAAATCATCACAGATTTTTTTTACGATTGTTAAGCCAAGTCAATTTCAATTTCTATAATAAATATTTGAGTCGGAATTTCTATAAAATCTATCAAAAATTTTTTCGATTTCTTCTTTTTTTATTCCTATTCATTCATCTTTCAAAATTATTTTATCTTCAAAAATTTCGATTTTTATTTCATTATTTCACTCATTATAATAAATAGAATTTTGTAATAAATTACTAAAAAGTCTATCTAAAAAATAAGTATTATTTTCTAAAATTAAATCAAAATTTTTTATTATTTTTATAGAAATATTTTTTTCTTTTGCTTGCTCTATAAATGAATTTCAAAGCTCTGTTAAATAAGCAAAAATATTTATTTTTTCAAGTTTATAAGTTTTATTTTCTTCTCTTAAAATGAAACTTAGATTTGAAATAATTTTATTTATATTTTCACTTGCTTTTTTAATATTTTCTATTTTTTGCAACATTTTTTCATCATCTATTTTTTCTTCTAAAATCTCTACATTTGTATCGATTTGCATAAGTGGAGTTTTTAGCTCATGGCTTGAATCTTGGATAAATCTTTTTTGTCATTCTAAAATATTTTTTGATTTTGAAATCAAATTATTTATTGAATTATTTATTATTCAGATTTCAGATTTTCAATAATTTCAATTTATAAGTTCTTTATTCTTTTCTATATCATAATCAGAAATATTTTTTGAAAGCTCTAAAAGTGGCTTCAAAAGTCTATTTGTGATGAGATAAATCATCATAAGTAATACAAAAATTGAAACAATATCAGCCAAGACTATAACTCAAAGAAATTTTGTTTTAAACTCAAAAAAATCAGCAATATTTTTTCAAATTAAAATATTATAATCTTTGTAATCTCACCTAAAAACTAAATCATCTCAGTAAGTGTAATATCAAACTTTATAATTTTCTTTTACATCTTTATCATTTTTTGAAAAATAAATGTAAAACCCTAGATTTTTTAGTTTATCAAGTTCTTGTTTTGGAATATTTATAATAAATCATTTTTGTTGTTTATCTATTGCAGTTTTAGCTGATTCATAACTTTTTTCAATATTATTTTTTATTCATGAAATGAAAGAACTTTCAAAATTTAAGTATAAAATATAAAGTAAAATATTTATGATAGAAATTACAAAAAATCCAAATCACAAAAATATTCTAGTTTTTATTCAAAATCTTTTTGTTTTAAAATTTTTTTCAGTCATTAGTTTGAAAATTTAAATCATATTCATCTAACTGTTTTTATTGGATCAGTTTTAAAACCTTTATTTAATTTTTTTCTAAGAGAAAGCATATGAGCTCTTATTACATCTGACCAAATATCATTGTGAATTCACCAAATATATTCCAGAATTTCCTTTTTAGGAACAGCTTTTTCTTTGTTTTTCATCAAATATTCTAAAATCAAAAATTCTTTTGGGGTTAAAAAAACAATTTTTTCTCATCTTTTTACTTCTTTTAAAGCTATATTTAAAGTTATATCTCAAACTTTTATTTCTTCTAAAGTTTCATTTTGGTTTATTCTTTTTAAAATACTTCTTATTCTTAAAACTAATTCTTTCAGCTTAAAAGGTTTTGTTAAATAATCATCTCATCAGACATTAAATCATTTTTCTTTGCTTTCCAAATCTTCTTTTGCAGTTAAAAAAATTATTGGAGTTTTGTCATCGTTTTCTCTTAATTCTTTTGCAATCTCGAAACCATCTTTTTTAGGAAGCATTACATCAAAAATAAAAATATCATATTTGTTTTTTGAAGCTTCTTTAAATCATTCTTCTCAGTCTTGTTTCCAAGTTACAAGAAAACTATTTTCTTCTAAATATTCACAAATATTTTGTCAAATTATATTATCATCTTCAATTAAAAGTATTTTCATAAAATGATTTTATAGAAATAAAGTTATTAATTTTTTAGTATTTTAAACAAAAAATAAAAAAAATCAAAAATTAACAAAAAAAAATTATTTTCTTGACGGTTTCTTTACAAAAAATAATTATAATTTTTAAAAAATAATTATAATTATAAATTATGAAAAAAATATTAACTATTCTTTTTTTGTTTTTTACTGTATTTTATCAGGCTTTTGCCTTGGAAGTAGATATAAAAACAGATAAAAAAGAAATTTTTCAAAATGAAGAATTAAAGCTTACAATTGATATAAAAAATGTTTCAGATCTAGAAAAACTTGAGATTTCAAAAAATAATTTAGAACAAAATTTTGAAATAATTGGAATCAGTCAATCAAATAAGATTTTTTCTTCTGCAATAAATAATAGTTGAATTTTAGAAGAAGAAAAAGAAGTTTTGACAAGCTATAGCTTTATTTTAAAACCAAAACAAACTTGAAAATTGATTATTTGACCGATAGAAATAAAAAATTGAAATGAAAAAATCGATACAGATAAGCTAGAAATAAAAGTTTTAGAAGAAGAAAAAAATGATAAAATTTTATCAGAAACAAATACTTGAAAAATTTTTGAAATAAAAGATGAAAACATAAAAAAAGCTGTAGATACAGACTATAAATCAGATTTTATTTTTAAAATAATTATGTCAATTTTTATTTTTCTTACATTTTTCTTATTTTTGACTTATATAATTAGACTATATTTTTTAAAAAATAAATTTAAAAAATAAAATATAATTTTTAAAAAAAATATTATGAAAAAAAGAATTTTTATTGCTATTTTCGTTTTTCTTGTTATTTTTCCAAATAAAGAATTAAATGCAGAAAATTTACAAAAAACTGAAAAAACATCAGAATTACTTTTAAATCCTCCTGTAAGCATAGAACAAATTTTTAAAAAAGATTTGACAAAAAGGGAAATAAAAGTAGAAATAAAGAAAAGAAAAAAATATCATAAATCTTTGCTTGAAAAATATAATGAGTCTTTTGATGAAAAATATTTAAATATGATTTCAAAAAATTCTCAATATTTAAGTGAGCTTAGAGCAGACTTAAAAAAATAAAAATTTTATTATGGAACAAGAAATTCTTTTAGCTTCAGAGAAAATATCAGCTTTAAAAAAGGAGATTTCAAAAGTGATAGTTTGACAAGAAAAACTTGTAGAAAGTTTGATTATTTGTCTTTTATCAAGATGACATATTTTGATTGAAGGTTTGCCTTGACTTGCAAAAACTTTGACTATTTCAACTCTTTGAAAAACTCTAGATTTAGACTTTTCTAGAATACAATTTACTCCAGATTTACTTCCAAGTGATTTGACTGGAACTGAAATTTTTAATGTAAAAAATTCTCAATTTGAAATAAAAAAATGACCAATTTTTAATAGCTGTATTTTAGCTGATGAAATAAATAGAGCACCTTCAAAAGTTCAATCTGCTTTACTTGAAGCTATGGCCGAAAAAACTGTAACTATTTCTTCAAAAACTTTTGAGTTAGAAAAACCTTTTTTGGTTCTTGCAACTCAAAATCCTATAGAAAATTCTGGAACTTTTAGACTTCCAGAAGCTGAACTTGATAGATTTATGATGAAAATAAATGTAAATTATCCAAGTTTCGAAGAAGAAAAAATTATGTATAAAAATATTATTTCTTGACAAAAACAGGAAATAAATAAAATTTTTACAAAAAAAGAAATTTTGGATTTGCAAGATTTGTCAGAAAAAATATTTGTTTCAGATTCAATTTTTGATTATGTAACTAGAATAATTTTTGAAACAAGAAATTTTTTAAATGAAGATTTGAAAAAATACAAAAAATATGTGGATTTTTGAGCTTCACCTAGATGATGACTTGCACTTTTATCACTGGCTAAAAGTTTTGCTTTGATAAATTGAAGAAGTTTTGTTTTACCAGAAGATATAAAATTTTTGGCTTCAAGTGTACTTTCTCATAGAATAGTTTTGAGTTATGAAGCTATAACTGATGAAGTTTCTGCTTCAGAATTGATTGAAAAAATTATAGAAAAAATAGAACTTTAAAAATATGAAAAAAGTAAAAATTTTAGATTTTAAGTTGAATAAATCAATTTGAAATCTTCTTTTTTGATTATACAAAAATAAATTTCATTTTGATGGAATGAGTTTTGAAAAACATAAAGAATATGTTTTTTGAGATTCTGTAAAAAATATAGATTGGAAAGCTTCAAATAAGACAAATAAACTTTATACAAAGGTTTTTGAAGCTGAAAAAAATCTAGATGTTTTATTTTTGCTTGATTTGAATCCTTCGATGAATTTTTATTCAGAAAAACTCAAAAAAATTGATTTACTTGAGGAGATTTTTTATGCTTTGGCTTTTTCTGTTATAAAAAATAATGATAATTTTTCTGTTTATTTTTATTGAACAAAAGAAGAAAAATTTTTGAATTATAAAAATGATTTTTCTCAGATTTTAAAAACTTTGGAAATTATAGAAAAATTTGAAAATAATGAAAAAATAGATGAAAACAGAACAAAAAAAATCTTACAAAAACTAAATAGCCATAAAATAAAAAATAAACTTATTTTTATTTTGACAGATGATATTTTTGAAAAAGATAAAAATCTAAAGATTTTAGCAATGCAAAATGAAATAATTTTTATAAATATTTTTGATTTTTTGGAAAATAATTTAGGAAAAAAAGATAAAAATTTTACTTTTTTTGGTGAAAATAATTTTTTGAATATCTTTTTAAATAGTAAAAAAATTGAAGAATTTAATGCTTTTAGAAAAGAAAAAATAAAAAAATTTGAAAGAATGTTAAAAAAATATAAAATAGAATATATTTATATAGATACAAAAATGGATAGTTTTTCAGCTTTGGTTTCTTATTTTTCAAAAAGGTAATATGCAAAAATTTGATTTAGAAAATTTTTATTTTTGAGATTTTTTTTCTATAAATTCTCTTATTTTTCTTTGAATAATTATTTTGATTTATTTTATTTTTAAAAATTTATTTGAAATAAAAAACATTTTGAAACAAAAAAATACTGAGAAAATAAATGAAAAAATAGATTTTATTTGAATTTTGCAAAAATCTAAAAATGAAAATTTAGAGAAATATTTAGAGATTTTTACTTTATTTTTAGAAGAAAAAACAAAAAACAAAAATTTACAAAAAATGACTTTTGAAGAAATAAAAAAAATAGATTTGAAAGAAAAAGAAATAAATCTTTTTGAAAAAATATATTTTTTAATTTATTCTAAAAAAGATTTAGAAATAAAGGAAAAACAAAAAATTTTTGAAGAATTAAAACTAATTTTTGAAAATGTTTAATTTTGAGATTTTAAATCCTGAATTTTTTTTTATACTTTTAATAATTCCAATTTTTTATTATTTTTTGTATAAAAAATCACAAAAGAATCCCATTTTTGGGGCTTTTTCTGATTTGAAAAATATTTTTAAAACAAATTCAAAAATTTTTATTTTTAAAAATTTTCTAATTTCTCTTTCTATTTTTTGTTTTACTTTACTTTTTGCAAATGTGAAAATAATCGATAAAATCGAAACTGAAAAAAAATCTATTTCTTTGGTGTTTGTTTTGGATATTTCAGAATCGATGAATGCAAAAGATTTTTGAATTTCTAGACTACAAACAGTAAAAAATTTCATAAATGGTTTTTTTGAAAAGCAAAAAAATCTAAAAGTCTGAGTGATTTATTTTTGAAAAAATTCTTTTATTTGAAATCCAATTTCTTCAGATTTTAAATGAATTTCAGAAAATATAAAAAATATTTCAAGTAAATTTTTGGATAAAAATGATTTTTGAAGTAATGCTTCTGATGCGCTTTTGCTTGCAAAGAATTTATTTTTAGATAAAAATGAAGAAAAAATAATTATTCTTTTTTCTGATTGAGATTTTAATTCTGGTCTAAAAATAGAAAATGTTGCAAAAAATCTAGAGAAAGAAAAAATAAAAGTTTTTTCTTTTTGAGTTTGATGAAAAAATAAAAATTTTTTAGAATTTAAAAATGGAGAAATAACTCAAAAAATAGAAATTTCTGGATTGATTGAAAAAGATTTAAAAAATATTTCAGATATTACAAACGCAAAATTTTTCAATATAAATGATAAAAATTCTTTAGAAAATTTACAGAATGAAATACAAAAAATAAAAGAAAATAAATTAAAAACTTCAGAAAAAATCTATAAAAGTATAGATTTTGAAATAATTTTTGTTATTTTTATCTTGCTTTTTGTTTTGCTTTTTTTAGAGCTAAATTTTTTTAAAAATATAAAAAATAAATAATGAAAAATAAACTTTTTTTTATAAAAATATTTTTTTTAGTCTTTTGTCTTTTTTTAGCTTTTTTCTCACTTTTTTTTGTAAAAGATAATTTTTTAGAAAACAAAAAAAATCTTGTTTTTGTTTTGGATGTGAGTAAATCGATGAATGTAGCTGATATAAACTGACAAACAAGGCTTGATTTTGCAAAAAAGATAATTGAAAAAAATCTAGAAAAAGCTGATAATTTTTCTCTTTTGATTTTTTCTGGAGAAGCAAAAAATATTTTATCAATAACTAATGATAAAAATAATTTTTTAAAAATATTGAAAAATATAGATTTTAGAAACCTTGAAAAACAGGGAAGCGATTTTTTGAGTCCATTTTTGCTTTTGAAAAATAATTATGAAAATCTACAAAAAACTTTGATTTTTATATCTGATGGATGAGATGAAGATGATAAAATATCTGAAAAAATAGCTGATTTTAAAGATAAAAATACAAAATATTTGATTTTTTGAGTTGGAAGTAAATTATGATGAAAAATCTGATTTTTTGATGAGTTTTGAGAAAATCAAGAAAATAAAAATTTTGTTTCAAAACTGACAGAAAAAAATCTACAAAAAATTTCAAGTTTTATTTGATGAAAATACTTTAAAATAAATGAAATATCAGATTTAGAAAAAATAGATTTATTTGAAAAAAATAGTGATTTTCCCTTTTTTATAATTTTTATTTTAATTTTTCTTAGTTTTATTTTTTATATTATTTTTTATATTTTTGATTTTAAAAAATATGATTTTTAGAATTTTTATTTTGATTTTTTTGTTTTTTTGTTTAAATTTTTTTGTTTTAAAAAACTTTTTTTACAATTTTTTGTGAAATTATTATTTTGAAACTTGACAAATAAAAAAAGCAGAACAATTTTTTCAAAAAACTGATAATTTTATTTGAAAAATAAATATGTGAAATTATTATTTTTTGCTTTGAGAAAGGGAAGAAGAAAAACAAAAAAAAATAGATTTTTATAAAAAATCTTTAAAAATTTATTTACAAATTTTTGAAAACTTAAAAGAAAATGATGAAAAAAAAGAAAATATAGGTAAAAATATACAAATAATAAAAAGTAAAATTTTTCAAAAAAATGATGAAAAAATAGAAGAAAACAAGGAAATAAAAAAAGATGAAAATAAAATTTTTGAAGAAATAAGAGATGAAGATATAAAAAAATATGAGGAAAATCTACTAGAAAAATGACAAAATTTTTGAAAAATCTATGATGAAAAATCTGAAAATAAATGAAATTTTCTTGATAATTCAAAAGACTTCTTAGAAAATAAAAAAACTTGGTAATAAAAAAAGAACTTTTTTAAAAGTTCTTTTTAGTTTATAGAAATATAAATTTCTTGATTAGCATTACAAGTTCCTTTTTGAGTTTTCATACCTTCATCGATTACTGTATCTACATTAATTGCATTATTAGATCTAGTTTGACTAGGATAACAGAAATTAGATTTTTGTTTAGTTTCTGTATTTGTAGTTACTACATAAGCTGATTTTTCTACTCAGTTTCTTGTTAAAACTTCATATCAAAGAGCTCTATATTGATTACAAGGAAGTGATTTATTTGTAGCTTGGGGATCTAAAGATAGTTTTCCAGATACATAAGGTTGAAAATCATTATGTGCTACTCATTTTTCATTTGATAAACATCAAAGAGATTGAGGTTCTGGATATTGTCAATTGTCAGAGTAATAATCTTGTAATAAAGTACGAGCTCATACAATATTTTGTAGTCTTACAGTATCTCTTGATTTAGCTTGTTGAGAAGAATAAGTTGTAATACCAGCAGTAGCTAAAATACCAATAATAGCAATAACTACCATAAGTTCAATAAGTGTAAAACCTTTTGTTGAATTTATTTTCATATTTTATAAAATAAATAATAAAATTTTGTTCTTATATTATAGTTTAAATATTTTTAAAAATCAAACTAAAAATAAATTTTAGCTTGACAGTTTCTAAAAAATATTGTCTGATAAAAATAAAAAATATAGCTTATTATACTTTTTTAAAAAATTCAGTTCTTAAAACCATTTTTCCTGATTCTATAAGTTCTGTATCATCTGTAAGTCTTATTTTTGTAAATTTATCTCATCTTTTTATATCTGGAGCTCATTTCACTTTTAAGTCTTTTATAGCTATAACTGTATCTCAGTCTTGTAATCTATTTCCATTTGCATCAAAAACTTCTATTTCTGAAGTTGTAGTTTCTTCATCATCCATCCAGTTAAAATTTTTATTTTTTGCCATTTTATTGGTGTTTAAAAATATAAAGTATTTTCATTATACTAAAAAAAGATATTTTTTCAAACAAAAAAGAAGATTTTATTTTCAATCTTCAAATAAATCTTCTTTTTTATCTACTATTTTTTCTAACATTTCTACTTTTTTTGCTCCATCATAAAGTATTTCTTCATCGATTTTTAGCTTCTCAGCAGAAATTTTTTCTGGATAATCATATTGATTTAATAAATATTTTATGGCATTTAATCTAGCCTTTTTCTTGTCATCACTATTGATAATTATCCAAGGAGCATGTTTGTGGTGAGTATTTTTGAAGTTGTGATATTCTGCCAAAGTGTATTTATCCCAAAGGTTTTGTGATTCTTGATCAATAGGGGATAATTTGTATTGTTTCAAAGGATTGTATTTTCTTGATTCAAATCTTGCAGCTTGTTCTTCTTTACTCACTGAAAAATAAAATTTTACTACTTTTATTCCTGATTTTACAAGCATTTTTTCAAAATCTGGAACTTCTTTTATAAAAATTTCATAAGATTTTTTTGAAACAAATCACATAACAGGCTCAACTCCAGCTCTATTATACCAACTTCTATCAAAAAATACCATTTCTCATCCAGCAGGTAAGTGTGAAACATATCTTTGGAAATACCATTGAGTTCTTTCTACTTCATTTGGTTTTTCTAGAGCTACAACTCTGGCTCATCTTGGATTTAAATATTCTCTAAATCTTTTGATTGTACCTCATTTTCCAGCTGCATCTCTTCACTCAAAAATAATTAAAAGTTTTTGTCCTGTTTCTTTGATATGATTTTGAAGTTTCAAAAGTTCTAATTGAAGTTCAATAATTTCTTTTTCGTATTTTATGGTAGATTTTTTTATACAAACTTTTTTATATTTTTTTGCTTTTTCTTCTGGAATATCAGCACATTTTTTATAAGATTTTTCAATTTCTTCAACTACATTTACGATTTTTGCTTTATTTTCTTCTTTTTGTTGTTTTTCTTTTGCTCCTAAAAATTCATTGATTTGATCCAAAAAATCATCGATTAGTTTCCATTCTTTTTTTGCTTCTTTTGTAATTTTTTTAGGTCTTGATTCAAGTAAATGTTCAACTTTGTTTTTTAAAACTCTAATATTGTCAATATCTTGATCTTCTTGAAATCTTTTAAAAAGTTTTTCTACGTCTACTAAGAAATCTCTTATAACTTCTTCTTTTAATTCAACATTTTTGTTGAAAATTTGGTAAAATAAACTACTCATTTTTTCCTTTTTTTATGTATTAAAATTTAATTAAATATATTTTAACATAAAAAAAAATTGCTTGCAAGAAAAATGTCTTGACAGCTTATGGAAAATATTTTTTAAAAATAAAAAAAGAGCCTAGTTATTTGGCAAAAGGCTCTTTTATAGTAAGAGAGGTAAACTATTTAAAATATTATTTTAAGGTGGTCCTCTAATCAAGTAGAATTTAAAAAAATTTAAATCTACTTGATTTTTTAATAAAATTTTTTTATCTTGAAAAATTTTTTGACTTCCTCTAAAAAATAGATAGTCTAAGCAAAATCTTACAAGAAATAGCATTAGTGAAAATTCTTTATTTTCCTCCTTTA
Source organism: uncultured Candidatus Altimarinota bacterium (assembly GCA_963518665.1). Lineage (GTDB taxonomy): Bacteria > Patescibacteriota > Gracilibacteria > BD1-5 > UBA6164 > GN02-872. The sequence goes on from CAUQKR010000009.1 coordinate 35,565, forward strand.
AAAAATGAAAAATCTACTCCTTTAAGTTCCAAAATCAAACTAGCTAAACTTGATTTGGAGCTTTATTATAAAAATTAATTTTCAAATGTCAAATATTTTTTAAAAAATGTTGACAATAATTTAAAAAACTTTATAATTAAAGTGAAAATTTTTTCAAAAAAGGAATAAAAAAATGTCTGGTGTTTTAACTTTACCATTTGAGTTGGTGTTTTGCTCTGACTCGGAAATTGATTTTGAAGGTTTGTATTCTACAAGACGTTTATGCAAGGAGAAAATTTGTTTGGATTCTTGTAAAAATTATGTAGATCAGAAAGTGGTAGATGCTTACTATTCAGATAATATTTGGAAAGGAAGTTTTATATTATCGATGGATAAAAAGTTTAAAATCATATCTTTAGAATGGATGGATTCATTGTTTTGTGATTTTGAACTCTTAACTCAGACAGAGAATTTTAATGTATATAAAATTAGTTTAGATTTTGTATTAGATCCAGATGATGAACCTATAGGTACTTTGTTTATAAATCTAGAATTAGAACATTAAAATTTTTTGTATTATTTAAAAAATCCCATAAAATGGG
>CAUQKR010000010.1:0-30362 GCA_963518665.1 uncultured Candidatus Altimarinota bacterium
TTTCATAGCCATTCTTGAGTTACAAAAATTGACAAAATTATGGAAGAATTGAAAAAATGAAAAAAAATTGCACTTATTTCAGATGCTTGAACTCCTGGGATTTCAGACCCTTGATATGTGCTTATAAAAGAAGCAATTTTACAAAATATTGAAGTTATTCCTATTCCTTGAGTTACAGCTTTTACAACAGCTTTGATGGCTTCTGGAATGCAAATGAATCATTTTTTATATTTGTGATTTTTACCTTTAAAAAAGGGAAGGCAAACTCTTTTTAATATTTTACAAGAAAGGAAAAATTCAAAACTTTCAGAAACAATTGTAATTTATGAAAGTGTTCATAGAATTGTGAAAACTTTGAAAGAAATTTGAGAATATTTTTGAGAAAATCATGAAATTGTCGTAGCAAGAGAATTGACAAAAAAATTTGAAGAATTTGTTAGATGAGATGTTTTTACAGTTGTGAAATATTTTGAGGAAAATTCATCAAAAGTGAAGTGAGAATTTGTTATTTTATTTTAGAGGAAAATGAAAATAACTTTTACAAAAGAAAAAACAGAGCTTTTTATAAAAACTGCTGTTTGGAATTCTTTGGTTGAAATTTTTAAAGAAGAAAAAAATTTAGATATTTCTAAGTTTCTGATTTCTATAAAAATTTCTAAAAATAATATTTTGATAAAAACAAATAAACCGATTTTGAATTCAGAAATGTTTTTGTTATCAGAAAAAATAACTGAAAAAATAAAAATAAAACTAAAAAAAACAGATTTTAGTTTTGATTTTGAATTAAAATTTATTTAGAAAGAAATAAAAAAAGCAGAAGAATTTTCTGCTTTTTTAGAATTTGTAGCTTTCAATAAGGCTAGTTTTTACATGGCTTATTGTTTTTTCTTGTTGGCTTAAAAAACCAATTGTTAAAATTATTATAGTTACTAAAAAAACTACTAAAGTTCAGTTTTTTACTGTTTCATCAAAAAATTTATAATATGCTTTTACTGCTTTTTTAAACATCCTTTCAAAAATTAAGTTTTATTTTTTTATTTGTTTATATTTTAACATAATTTTTTAAAAAAATCAAAAAAAATACTAGTTTTTTCTAGTATTTTTTAGTTTGTTGAAGAAGTTCAGCTTGCTGGTAAAACAATTTTATTTTCAGTTGTTCCAGTTTTTGTAACATTTTCTCCATTTCCGATTGAAATGCTTCCAGTATTCGAAACAGAACCAGTAGAAATAGTTCCACTATTATTTTTTAAATATTCTTCTAACATTTTTTGGTATTCTTCTTTTGTGTAAGTTTTTTCTTTTGCTGGAGCATTTAGCTCAATTATATATAAAAGAGAAGTCCCAATAACAGAAATACCAATTGCAATAAGAGCAAGTATTGCTGTAATTTTAGCTCATTTTTGGCTCATATTTTTTTAATTATCTTTTAAAAGCTCTGTTATTTTATTCATATTTTCATTTTTTTCCAATATTTTTTTTCAAAAATTTGTAAAATTTTCTATTTTATCTCAAATAATGCTTATTTTTACATTATCTGAAGATATTTGAAATTTATTATTATTTGCAAAATAAATAATTTTTATTTCACTTCCAGAATCATTTTGATTTATAAAATTTATATAATTTAATAAATCTTCCATATTTTTAAACATTTCTTTTATGATTTCTGAAAAATTTTCTAGTTTTACAAACCCTGAAATTTTTATAGTATTTCATTCTATTTTTAATTCTGGATTAAAAAATGAATTTACAGTTCAACTTTTAAACTTATATTCTGATTTTAGGATTCATTTGTATTGTTTTTCTCAAACTTTGTAAGAAAATACAGAATTTAAAATATTTATTTTATATCAACTTTCATTTTCTTCTACAATTATATCATTGTATCTAAAATTTAAAATTGGTGATAATTTGCTTAAAGTTCCATTTTTTCAAAGTAAAGTTGTTTGTTTAAAAGCTCTGATTATATCACTTTCTTTATTTTCTTTTTCTTCTACAAAATTTTCTGTTTTTTTCTCTGAGCTAGAAAATAAATTTGTAAAAAAGTCTTCAAATTTTCATTTTGACTCAGAATTTTTTGAATTGTCTTCTATTTCATCTAAAATATAATTCCTCATTGAATTGTCTGATAAAATTGTTATTTTATTGAAATCAATAGGGAATAATAAAAATGTCAATTCATTTCAATCTCAAACTTTTAAATTACTGATTTTATAACAATAATCATCTCATTTTTCTTCTTTTGTTTTTGGATTTAAACAATAACTTTCTTTTTTTACTTCGATGATTGTTCCAGAAAAATTTATTCAATTAAATCTTGATAAATATTTTCTTGCTTTTGGAATACTTAAAGTTTCAACTGTTTTTTCTGTATTTTCATTTAAAAGAGATTTGTTTTTTTCATTGTATTTTATGTTATATTGTTTGTAATCTAAAAGTGCAAGTTTTAGCTCTTCAAATTTTTCTAAATTTTTTATAAAATCATTTTTAACATCACTTTCAACTGTTACATTTTGATTGTCAATATAAAATTTATCATAAATATCTTTTATAGAAGAAGCTAAAGTGTTTACACTATTTTTACTTAAAGTTTTTACATTCTTTCTTACTAATAAATTTTCTGAGTTTCTATCAAAAAAATTTTCTTCTATTTTATAAACAATTGTTGAAATAACTGAAGCAAAATTTTTAATTCAAGTTTCAATTATTTTATTTTTAAGAATTGGATCAGTTTCATTTTTTGCTTGATAATAATTTATACTACTTTTGGTATAATTTTTAAAAATGTCAATTGTATCTTCAAAATCTGTATTTTCTTCGGATAAATTTGCTGTAATCAATTGTTGTAAGAAAAATACAAAATAATTTTTTTCTTTTTCTTCTATTTTTGAATTTGTTTTTTCTCAGATAATTTTTTTAATTTCAGAATAAAAATTTTTATTTCAAATAAAATTATAATTGAAAAAAGTGGAATTTAAATTCAAAAAATTTGTTGAAACAGAAATTTCGGCTTTTTTATCAATAATTTTTTGAAAAATTATTTTTAAGTCATTATTTGATTTTTTTACTAAATTTATTGAAGAATTAAAATATTCGATAATTTCAAGCATTTCAGAATAAGAATCAATATCGATATTTCTCAGATTTTCTAAATATTTTTCTATTTTTTCTGAATTTCTTTCTTTTGAAATAATTAAATTTTGTATTTCTTTTAAAATTTGATTTTTTAGATAAATAATTTTTTTCTCTTTATTTAAAAGTAGAAAATCATATTCTAGCATCAGATTTTCACCTGGAAGAGAAAAGAATTTTTTGTTTTCAAAATTTTTTAAAAAATCTTTTTTTTCTTTAATTTCTAGAAAAATATAAGTAAATAGTTTTTCTGTATTTTCTTTTGTTTCAGTGTTTTTACTAAAAAAACTTTTACTAAAATCAGGAGAAATATTTTCTCAGGCAAAAATATTTTTAATAAAGTAATTTAGAGATAAATTTTGTGTTATTTTTAGTAAATCTGCATTTTTTATCAAGAAATTTTTTGTAGAATTAAATGCAATTGATTGATTTGGATAAATGTAGGCTGTATTGAAAACTTCATTATCTTTTCATAAAAAATTTAGTTTTAAAATCGAATCCAAAGAAAAAATAATAACTCTAGTTTCATCACTAGAATCAACAAAAAAACTTGTTGGTCAATTTGTTTCAATAGAAAAATTTGTTCAATTTATAGTATATTTTTTATCTAGAGAATTTATATTTGTCAGATAAATTCATTTTTCAAGCTTTATATTTTTTTCGTTTTCTACAATAAAATTGCTATCAAAACTTAAAATTTTATCAGAAATATTTATGTAATTTGCTTTTAATTTTGATTCTTGTTTTGTTTCGATTTTATTATTTTTTATGTCAAAATAAATATTTCATTTTGCTGTTTTTGTAAAATTTGGGCTCTCGTATTTTGCTCCTCATTTTATTATTATAGTCATATAAAAAAGGATTAAAATAACAAAAAATGTAAATATTATAGAAAATATTTTTTTCATAGTTTTTTAATTTAAAATAATACTTTTTTATATTATCATTTTTTCCTTTAAAAGTCAAAAATAAGCTAAAAAAAGAAAGATTTTTTTAAAAATCTTTCTTAAAAATTTCATTAAATTTTTTTATTAAATCTTTGTTTGAAATCAGGATTCAAAGCTCTCTATTTTTATTAATCGAAGCTTCAGAAAAATTTATACTTCATATGAAAAGATATTTTTCATCAACTAACATGGCTTTTGAATGCATAGTTCTTCATTTATAAAAACTAATTTTTATTCCATTTTTTTGTAATAATTTTGTATTTTTATCTTCTTTTTGCTTTTTATCAATAATTATTTCTATATCTAATTTTTTTTCTTTTTTTAGTTTTATAAGCAAATTAATTATTTCTTCATCTTTTAGATATTGAATATAAATTTTTATATTTTTATTTGCTGAAGATAATAGTTTTTCAAGTTTTTCTCTAGAATAATTTGGGGAAGAAACTATATTTTCATCATAAAAATCATTTTTTTCTCCAAAAAAATCTATATCAAAAATTTTGTTTAAACTTTTTAAAATAGTTTCATCTTTTGTAAAAATAAAAAATTCTTTGTTTGTTTTAAAAGTAGAATAAGTCAAATTTCAAGTTGAAATTATTGCTAAATCATCGATTATATAAAATTTTGTGTGATTTAAATAATAATTTTTTTGATTTGACCAAACAACTTTAATTCCAGATTTTTTTAGTTCTTCAAAATGATTTTTATTGATATTTGAAGTCATATAAGGACTTTTTTCTAAAATAATTTTTACTGAAACTCATCTTTTTTTAGCATTTTTTAGCGCTTGTAAAATCCTTTTTTCTGTAAACATATAAACTTCTATTTTTATTTCTTTTTTTGCCTTGTTTATTTTTTCAACGAAATCTGTCAAAATTTTTTCATTAGGACTTGTAAAAATATCTGTTTCTTTTAATTCTCTAATTTTTTCTACAGAAAAATTTCTATTTTCTATTTTTGTTTCTTTTTTTATTCCTATAGATTTTGATTCTTGAAAAACTAAAAATTCTCTTCAAAAAATAGCAGAAAAAAGTATAAAAATGCAGGCTAAAATAATATTTGTTTTTTTCTTGTTCATAATTTTTTAACTAAAAAGTTTATCAAAAATTCAAGCAGAATTTACTTCAAGTCATCTTTCTCTTGCGATTTCTTCATAAAGTCATCTTTCTTTTTTACTTAACTTTTTTGGAATTTTTATTTCAATTTCCAAAAGTAAATCTCATTTTCTATCACTGTCTATATGTTTTACTCAGTCTGAAGCTATTTTTAAAATATTTCAATGTTCTGTTCCAGCTTTTATTTCTATTTTTCTTTTTCAGATAACTGGAATATTTATTTCTTTTGTTGTTCATAAAACTGCTTCAACAATTTCTATTTCTATTTTATAGTGTAAGTCAACTCAATCTCTTCTAAGTCATTTTTCTTCTTCATTTACAATAAAATGAACAATTAAACTTCATTTTGCTTTTGTTCAAACTCAATCATTTCATTCAGAATCTATTTTTATGGCCATTCAGTTTCATATTCAAGCTGGAATTTGGATTTCATATTCTGTTTTTTCAAAAACTCTTTTTTCTCCGTGACAAGTTTCACAAATTTTTTCAAAAGTTTCTCAGCTTCCGTGACAAACATCACAAGGGACAGTTTGACTTATCATACCAAAAATACTTGAACTAGTTTTTGTTACACTTCACCTTCAGTTACAATTTGAACAAGTTTTTTTTCATTCTCCTCAGTCTCCGTAACAAGTTTTACAACTAGACATTTTATTGTATTTTATAGTTTGTTTTCCTCAAAAAATACTTGTTTTTAAGTCAATATTTAAACTAACTTCAATATCTTCTCAAATAAACTCTGTTCTTCTTTTTCTAGAATTTTGCCCTGAAAAACCTCAGAAAAAAGATTCAAAAATATCTCATAAATCTACATCAACTCATCCTTGAAAACCTCATCAAAATGGATTTCCAGAAGCTCAAGATTTACCAAACATATCATAATTTCTTCTTTTTTGTTCGTCAGAAAGTGTAGAGTAAGCTTTGTTTATTTCTTTAAATTTTTCTTCTTTTTGTTTATCTCATTTATTTCTGTCTGGATGGTATTCCATCGCAAGTTTTCTGTAAGCTTTTTTTATTTCGTCTTGAGTTGCATTTTTGGCTACTCCAAGTATTTCATAAAAATCCATTTTTTTTCTAATTTTTTAAAAAGTAAATTTATTTTAATCCGATTTTTTTTGCTTTTGCATTTAAGCTTGTAAATTCTAAAAGTGCAGATTCATCTCCAGAATTTATTTTATTTTTTAGTTCTTCTTGTTTGTTTAAAAAAATTTCTCTATTTAGTCATATAACAGCTTTTTTTAGCTCTTCTTGTTTATTTATAGAATTTTTAAAATTTTCAGAATCTTCTATTTTTAGAGAAATTCATTTTATTTTTTCTTTTTTTTCTAAATCAAAACTTTCTATTTTTTTAATTCAAAATTCAAAAATTTCTTTCAAATCTTTAGGTAAATATTCAGAAAAAACAATATTTTCTTTGAAAAAATCTATATTTTTTTCATCAAGCAAAATATATCACATTATAAGTTCGATACTAGAAATATTATTTTTTATTTTTAGATTTTCTTCAGTTGATTTTTGCACTTTGAACTTAATTTTATTGAATCTATCATAAACAATACTTTCTTTTATTCATAATAATTTAGAAAGTTCTTGCAAATAAAAATCTTTTTCTACATTGTCAGAATAGCTTTTTATAAGCTCTAATCCTTGCTCTAAAAGAATTTTTTTATCTTCTAGAGACGAAGTGTTAAATTTTGATTTTTTTATAAAATATCAAATCGGAGTTAAAGCATTTTTTATAAATTGAGAAAAATCTTTTCCTGAAGAAATAATTTCATCTGGATCTTTCCCTCAAGAAATTTTTATTATTTTTACTTCAAATCCTTCATTTTTCATTTTTTCTAGACTTAGTTCTGTTGCTTTTTGTCAAGCTCAGTCTCAGTCAAAACAAATATAAATTTTTTTTGTAAGTCTTTTTATTAAAGTTAAATGTTTTTCAGTGAGAGCTGTTCCAGAAACTGCAACAGAATTTAAAAACCCTCATCTGTTTAAAGCAATTACATCCATATATCATTCACAAATAATTATGAAATCTTCCTTTGTTATAGCTTGTCTTGCATTAAAAAGATTGTATAAAATATTACTTTTATCATAAAGTTTTGAAGCTGGAGAATTCAGGTATTTTGGTTCTCAAGTTCAAGTTATTCTTCAAGCAAAAGCTACAAAATCTCATCTACTATTTTGTATAGGAAAAATAACTCTTCCTATAAATTTATCTTTTTTTGTTTTTATATCTAGAAAAATTTGGCTTTCAAAAATTTGTTCATCAGTGTATCATTTTGATTTTAAATAATTGAAAAGCTCGATTCAAGAATCACTGTATCAAATATTAAAATTATTTATAATATCTTCATTTAAACCTCTCTCGTAAAGATATTTTTTTATTTCTGGATAATTTTTTAAAGTATTTTTATAATAATTTGTTGCATCTTTATAAAGAGAATAAAGATTTTTTTTGACTTCAAAATTTTCAGTTTTAAAATTTCAAGCAACTTTTATTCAAGTATAATTGCTTAAAATCTCAACTGCTTCTTTAAAAGTACAATTTTCTATATCCATTATAAATTTTATAGCTCAACCACCACGATGACAACCGAAACAGTAACCAATTTGTTTTGTTGGAGAAACCATAAAACTTGGAGTTTTTTCAGAGTGTCAAGGAAAAGGACAGAGAGCTTTATAATTTGTTCAAGATTTTTTTAGTTTTGTGTATCTTCAAACTAAATCAACCATATCAATAGCTCATTCTAAGTCTTCAACTATTCACATAATTTAAAAAAAAATTTTTAATAGCTTCATTTTAACTAAAAAACTTTAAAAGTAAAGTGTAAAAAATTTTATATTTTACTTTTTATAAAAATTTTTTATAATTCAAAAAATATTACTTTAAAAGTGAAAAATGTTTATAGTTTTTGAATGACTTGATTGAAGTTGAAAAGATACTCAACTAGAAAAAACAGTTTCTTTTTTAAGAAAATTAAATAAAAATCTTCAAATTTGGATAACAAAAGAACCTACTGCGAACACAGAAAGTGGAAGAAAAATTTTGGAAAGACTTGCTACAACTTGATTTTCTTCAGGAAAAGAAGCTTTGGAACTTTTTGCAAAAGATAGAGAAGAACAAACAGAAATCAGAAAACAAATTTTGAAACATTCTGTTATTTTATCATCTAGATTTGATTATTCAACTTTTGCTTATCAATGAGCTCAATGAGTAACTTTTGAAGAAGTTTTTGAAGCTCATAATTATGAAAAAATTTTAATTCCAGATTTAACTTTTATTTTTGATGTAAATACTGAAACAATAAAAAAAAGACTTGAGAAAAGATGAAGTGAAAAAGAATTTTTTGAAGATTTAGAATTTTTGAAAAAAGTTAGAGAAAAATATTTGGAAGCTTATGAAATTTTGAAAAAAACTAGAAATATTGTTTTAATTGATGGAAATGGAACAATTGAGAAGGTTTTTGAAAATGTAAAAATTGAACTTTTAAAATATTTTAAAAAATAAAAATGTCAGAAACAACAAAACAAAAATGAGATTTGTGAGAACTTATTGCAATAAAATATCTTAAATCAAAAAATTATCAGATTTTGGATACAAACTTTAAATTTTGAAGATTTTGAGAAATCGATATAATAGCAAAAAATAAAGAAAAAATAATTTTTATCGAGGTAAAATATAGAGAAAATTTATTTTTTTGAGCTCCAGAAGAAGCTGTTACAAAATCAAAATTAAAAAAATTAAAAGGTTCAATTGAGTTTTATTTGATGAAAAATAATTATGATTTTGAAAATACAGAATTTAATGTAATAGCTATTTTAAAACAAGAAAAATCTTATAAAATCACACATTATAAAAATTTAGAAATTTAAAAAAATAAAAATGACAAGAGAAAATACAAATAAATTTATGAAAGAAAATGAAAAATTTTGACTTGTTTTTGAGGAAGAAATCACAGAAAAAAGAATGCAAACAAATCCCTATATTTCAAAAGTTTTGGAATCAAAAAATATTTTGACAAATGAAACAGAGATATTTGAAAAAGCAGGGAATTGGGGAAAATATTTTTGAAATAAAAATTGAATTTATTTGGAAATATGAACTTGACTTGGAAATTTTTTTTCAGCTGAAAATGCTAGAAAACCAGAAAAAAATTTTATTTGAGTAGAAATAAAATATAAAAGATTATTTATTACAGAACAAAAAACTCTAGAGAAATGATGAAAAAATTTTGTTTTGCTAAAAACAAAATGACAAAATATTGATAGATTTTTGTGAAATGAAGAAATTGAGAGAACTTATGTATTTTTTCCTGATCCTTGGTGAAACAAAGATAGACAAAAAAAACATAGATTATTTCAAGAAAAGTTTATCAGAGATTTGTATGAAAAAACAAAAATTGGTTGAAAACTTATTTTCAAAACTGATCACAGAGAATATTTTGATACAACTTTGGAACTTTTTGAAAAAATCTGACTTTGGAAAATAGTTTTAAAATCTTATGATTATGAAAAAGAGACTGATAAATTTGATAGCAAAGATTTAACTGAGTTTGAGGCTATTTTTAGGGAAGACAAAATAAAGGTAAATTATGTAGAATTTGAAAAATAAAATATTTTTGAAAATATTTTATTTTTTTGTAAAAATTTTGTAAAGAATTTGTAAAAAATAAAAAACTATATAAAATATAGTGAATACTTTAAGAATTAACAAGAAAAAATGGAAAAATTTATAGAAAATTTACATAAAAGATATGCTACAAAAGAGTTTGATTTAAGTAAAAAAGTAAGTAAAGAAGATTTAGAAAATATCATAGAAGTTTTTAGACTTACTCCATCTTCTTTTGGCCTTCAACCATGGAAATTATTTGTGGTAGAAAACACAGAAATCAAACAAAAAATTATGGAAAATTCTTGGAATCAAAAACAAGTTTGAGAAAATAGTTATTTGCTTGTTTTTGCAAAAAAATCTGAAATAAATGCTGATTTGGTTGAAAGATATATTTCAAAAACTGCAGAAGTAAACTGAATAGAAAAATCAAATCTTGATTGATATAAACAAATGATTTTGAGTTTTGTAGAAAATACTTCAAAAGAAGAACTTGACACTTGGGCTAGAGAACAAGTATTTTTAGCACTTGGAAATGTTATGTCTTATCTTTCAGAAAAAAATATTGATTCTTGTGCTATTTGAGGATTTAGTAAAGATGCAGTAAATGAAATCTTAAACTTAAAAGAAAAAGGTTTTGAATCTGTAGTTTTGCTTCCAATTGGTTACAGAAGTGAAAATGATAAATATGCTTCTAGAAAAAAATCCAGATTTGAAGTTTGAGAAATTTCAGAAATTATTTAATTAAAAAAGATTAGATTTGAATCTAATCTTTTTTTGTAGATTTTTATTTAATTAAAAATAAAAAAAATTTTGAAAAATTTAAAAAAGTATTATAATCTAAAAAAATAAAATTTTAATTTTTAAAAAAGAAAAAATGAAAAAATATTTTATCGTTACACTTTTGGTTTTATCTTTGACAAGCTGTAATTTTGGTAAAAAAGATGATGGAATAGTTGCAAGTACAGGAGTTACTTCTACATGAACTGAAATGAGTTCTTGAGCTATTTCTACAGGAAAAACTGAAACAAACTCTGGTGTAACTTCTGCAAAAGATGAAGAAATTTCTGAAAAAAATGGAGTTTTTACATATAAAAATAAACTTTGAAAATATTCAGTTTCTTTCAAAAAATCTGATGATTTACTTTACCAAGAAGATTCAGGGGCAGTTTTGATTTGAGATAAAAATAGAGATAATTTTGTGACTATAAATTTTGAAGAAATGTCTGATAAAGAACAAGCAAAATCTACAGAAAAATTTTCTGAAGAATTGGTTGAAAATCTAAAAAAAGCTTTTGAATCTATGGGAGGGAAAATGGAAAATATTAAAAAATCTGAAACAACTTTAGCTTGAGAAAAATGGTCAGTTTTGGATTATGATTTAATTTGAGAAAAATCTAATGTTATTCCTACAAAAATGTATCTTTATACAAAAGGAAATGAAAGATTTTTAATCATAAAAACACTTAAAAAAGATGAAAAATTTGCTGAAAATAATGCTAAATTTCAAGCAATTGTTGACTCTTTTATATTTACAAAATAGCTTTAGTGAGAATAATTCTCACTTTTTTTATAAAAAAATTTGCAATTTTAATAAAAATATATATAATGAGAATAATTCTTATTATATTTCTTAACTTATAAAAATATGGGAAGATTTGAATTAAATGTAGAAAATAAAGCAGAAATAATTTCAGCTTTAGATGTATTATTAGCTTCTGAAAATGTTGCTAATTTAAAAACTAGAAAATTTCACCGGAATGTAGAATCAAATAGATTTAGAGGTTTACATATGTATTTTGAAGAATTATATAATGCTTCTTTTGCTAGAATTGATGAATTAGCAGAAAGAATTAGAGTTCTTTGAGGATATGCAAAAGGAACTTTTAAAGAATATTTAGAATTATCTGTTATTGCTGAAGAAGCTTCAGATAGACCTTCTGATGTTGAAATGTTAAAAATTATTTGAGATGATAAAATGAAAATCCTTGAAGTTTTGAAAAAAGCTACAGTTTTAGCTGGAGAATCTGGAGATATTTGAACAGAAAGTTTATTATCAGGATTTGTAGAAGCTTATGAAAAAGATTTATGGATGCTTAACAGTATGGATTTATAATTTATAAAATAAAAAACAAAAAAATCAAGCTAAAATTTATTTTTAGTTTGATTTTTTGTTTAAAGTCCTTATTATTAGGAAAATATTTTTTAAAAAATTACATTATGAAGTTTTTGTTACTTTTACCAGTTCTGGCTTATGCTATTTTATTAGTTTTTAATATTGATTTATTAACTAACACAATAAATGTAAATTTTTATAATTTATTAACTTTTTCAGTTCCATATTTACTTTATACATCATTATTTTTTGGAGTTTATTTTCTTTTTATGATGATTATTTTTGATTTTATTGATTTTTTTTACAAAAGAAAAATTGATAAACAAGAAGAAGATATTATAGTTTTGAAATCTATGCTTTATGATGAAAGAGAGGATATTTTGAAAAAATTTATAAAAGAATATGATGTAAAACTTGATAATTTTGCTAAAGAACAAAAAGAAATGTTTGAAAAATTTAAAGTTGAAAATGAAATGGAACTTTTAAAACAAAAATGAGAAACAAATAGAATTTTAGATAAATTGAATCTTGTAGATAAATGAGTTTTAGATAAATTGAAAGATAGTTTTAAAGGTTAAAAGGAGATTTTTAGAAATAATTTTTTTGAAGTGGATTTTTTTTTAAATACAACAACAAATCAAATAATTTTGTATTTTTTACATTTTTTGTGAAGTTTTCTTGACGGATTTATCTTTTCAAGTTTTTTTGTAGCTTGAGAAGTTTTTTCTTTGTCTGGATGATATTTAAGTGTTTCTCATTTTAATTTTTTTATTTGTTATGTTTGTATTGTTTTTTGAGCAGTTTTATGAGATAATATTAGTTATTTTTTCTGAAAAAAATATTGAAGAAATTTATTGGTGAAAAAATTTAGGATTTTTACAGAAGAAAAACTAGATTTTTGAGCAAAATCATTACAAAAACATTGAATAAAAATAATTTTTATTTCTAGATTTGTTTGACCTTTTTATTGGGTAACTCCGATAACAGCTTGAATTTTAGGTTTTGATTACAAAAAATTTTTTGTTTTCAATTTTCTTTGAATTTTGGTTGGAATTTTACAATTTATGGTTTATTGATATTGTTTTGCTATTTGATTAGATTATTTTTGAACTTCTGTTTTTGTAAATTTATTATTGATTATAGTTTTTATTTATTTTTTTTATTTGTTTTATTTAAATTTTAGGCAATTTTTAAAAGAAAAAAAATATTTTTCTATATTTTATATTTTTTTAAAATATGTAATTTTTTATTGTATATTTTTTAGTATAGTTTTAATTTATTATTTTTTCTTTTTATATCCAAAGGATGCTCACTTTTACGATAAAGAAAAAATTATTACAAATGTAGAACAATTTTTGAAAGAAACACCAAAAAAAGTTTTTTCTGATAAAGTTGTAACTACAAATAGCAATCCTATAAATGTTGTGATAATTACAGAAAATAATTTAGATGAAATAATAGAAAAAATAAATTGGAAAAAAAATTTGAGTTTTTCAAGTTGAGAAATAAATTTTTGGAAATTTTTAAAATTACTTAGAGAAAAAGAACCTCCAATTTCTGATTATTATCATAATAATTTTAATCAAAATTTTCAATATCAAGATTTTTCAAAAACAAATTCAAAAAGGGATCATATCAGGTTTTGGGAAGTTTGAAAAACTCTTGAGTGAAAAAAAATTTTTTTGGGCTCTGTTAGTAGAGACAAAAGCTATGCCTTTATGATAAATAACTGAATTTTGGTTATTTGACATTCTATTTATAAAAATATAGATTTAACAAGAGATAATTTTGTTACACTTTTGGAAAAAAATTTTAAAAATATAAAAAAAACAGAAATAAATTTTTGAAAATTTAAAGAAAAAAATTATTTTACAGATTGAAAAATATTTATTTTGGAAATTTCAAGTTAATTTCAACTTGATTTTTATATTATTAATAAAATAAAATTTAAAAATAACTATAAAAATATGACAAAAAAGAAAATTTTTATTTTGGTTTTGATTTTTTTAGCAGTTACAGTAACTTCTATATATTATTATAAAAATTATGATTCTACACCAAAAATTAATAGTAGAGATATAATTTTTAATAATCTTGAAGCTGTTGTAGAAAAAAAATCTTTTGATTCTGAGATGGAAAAAACTGGTACTACAAAAATTAGAAATGAACAAAAAATAAAATTTAATACTTCAGGTAGAATTACAGAAGTAAATGTAAAAGTTTGAGATGAAGTAAAAAAATGAGATATTTTGGTTAGAATTGATTCATCAAAGGCTCAAAGTGATATAGATAAAGCTGTTATAGAGTTAGATAAAGCAAAAAGAAATCTTAACACTGTTATAAAAGATTTATGAGATTCTAAATTAAAAAATGCTATTTTAGAACTTGAGACTGCAAAGAATTCTATTGAACAAAAAGAAAGAGATTTATCTTATTTAAAAGAAAAACAACAAAATGAGTTAAAATCTAAAAAAAATGAGATAGAAACTGCAAAAAATACTTACATAATTGATGAAGCAAAAATAAAAAAAGATTTAGCTATTTCTAAATTTGACAATAAAAATAATTGAAATTCTTTAGCTGAGAAGAGTATTAGCTATGAAAAACAAAAAAGAGATTATGAGGAGTTTAAAGCAAATTTTGATTCAAAATTAAATAAAAAAATAAATGAATTTAAACTAAAACTTGATAGTACTTACTATGATTTAGAAAAAGATGTTAGAGACTTTAAATTATCTTTAGATGATATGGCTGAAGTTTTAGGTTTAAGAAATGGGCAATTTGCTTATTCTACATATTTTTCAGTAAAAAATAGTTTAAATATTTGAAAAATAAAAGAATATTATTTTAAAGCAAGTCAAGAATTTAAGAAAATGGAAACTGCTTTTAAAAAAGTAAGAAATAAAGAAGATTCAAAAAATATTGTTGCCACTTTGGAAGCTTGAAAAGATTTTTATAGTAATGCTTATTTGGCTTATTCTTACTTAAATCAATGATTTGAAGATTCTGTTTCTGCTGATTGATTTAACGTTTCCGAATGGTCAGGAAAATTTTCTTGATCTTCAAGTAGAGCTGCATCTATGAGATGAACTATTATTCCACTTATAGATGAATTAAAGAATTATGATAGTGAAGAAAAAATAAAAAAAGATTTAAAAGATGAACTTGAAAAATCTAGAATTGCTTTAGAAAATACTGAGATAGAGATAAAAAAATTTACAGATGAAAAAGATTTTACAAGTAATACAACTGATGCTTCTCAAAAAAATCTTGTTATTTCTTTAGCAGAATTAAAAAATTCTTTGAATCAAAAACTTCTTGATTATTCTAAATTTGAACAAAGTCAAAAAGATGAATATAGACAAGCTGAAATAGCTTTAGAAAAAGAAAAGATTGCTTTGAAAAATTTAGAGGAAAGTTTTCAAAAATTGAAAAATATTTCAAAAAATGATGAATATCTTTCAGCTTATGAATGAGTAAAACAAGCTGAACTTTCTGTGGAAACTGCAAGAAAATGATTAGAGGCTTTTGTTATACAAGCTCCTTTTGATTGAGTTATTACAAAAATTGATTATAAAGTTTGAGATAGATTAACTGAAAATGATAATAAATCAGTTTCTATAACTGACCCCAAAACTATAGAGATTTTGGTAAATTTTTCTCAAAATGAGATTATAAAAATTAAAAAGGATACTCCTGTTAAAATTACTCTTGATGCCTACCCTGATAGTGTTTTAGATTGAAAACTTGAAGAAATAGATACAACTCCAACTACAGACGAGAGAACTTGATTATCAAAATTTTCAGCTAAGGCTGTTATTTCGGATTATGGTAAATTAAAACTTTATACAGGTATGCAAGCTACTATAAAAATAAAAACTGAAACTATTCCAGAAGGTTTAGTTGTACCATTCTCTGCTGTTAATAGTGATGATGATGGTAAAAAATTTGTAACAGTAGTTTCAAATGGTAAAAAAGAAAAAAGATATGTTGAAGTTTGATATTCTGATGGAAAATATTATCAAATAACTTCAGGATTAAAAGAATGAGAAAAAGTTTTAGAAATAGATTATGATGCTACAAAAATAAAAGATGATCAAAATAATTTTTGATGATCAGAATGATGAGGATGATCAGAATGATGAGATGCAGTAATAGTTAATTAATTTAAATATGTTAGATTTAAAAAATATAATAAAATCTTATAAAGCTTGAAACCAAGAATTTAGGGTTCTAAATGGAGTAAGCCTTAATATTGCGAAATGAGAATATGTAGCAATTATGGGACCTTCTGGTTCTTGAAAATCTACTTTGATGAATATAATATGAATGTTGGATAATTCAAATTCTTGAGAATATTATATAAATTGAGAAAGAGTAGATAATATTTCAGAAAGAAAGAGATCTATAATAAGAAGAAAAAATATTTGATTTGTTTTTCAAAATTATTCTTTAATTCCAAGAATATCTGTTTTAGATCAAGTAAAGTTACCACTTTTATATCAATGAATTTCAAATTCAGAAGCTACAGAAAGATCTTTAGTAGCTATAGAAAAAGTTTGATTAAAATGAAAAGAGAAGAATATGCCTAATGAACTTTCAGGTTGACAAAAACAAAGGGTTGCTATTGCTAGAGCTTTAGTTATAAAACCTAAAATTATTTTGGCAGATGAGCCAACTTGAGCTTTGGATACAAAAACATCAGAAGAAGTTATGGATTTGTTTGAGGAATTAAATGATGAATGAAGAACAATTATTTTGATAACACATGAAAAAGAAATAGCAGATAGAGCAAAGAGAACAATTATAGTCAGAGATTGACAAATAATAGATAATATTTAAAATTTTAAAGATGAATATATTTTTATATATAAAACAAGCTTTTTCAGCACTTAGATCAAATAAATTGAGATCATTTTTGTCTACTTTATGAATAGTAATTTGAATAATGTCATTTGTTATAATGCTCGCAATTTGAGAATCTACAAAAAAAACTATGTTAGAGCAATTTGGTAAAACTGCAAATGTTATATCAATTTATCAAAATGTATCTTGAGAATCAAAAAAAGATCAGAAAAATATTTTTGAAAATGAAATTGTAGATGAAATATTAAAAAAAGTACCAAATGTTAAAAAGGCAGTTTTAAATTATACTTCAATATGACAAAATGTAATTTATAAATGAACTTCTGTAGATGCATGAACTGTTTATCCAGTGGAACAAAATTTTTTTGATGTTAAAGAAGCTCCTAAAATTTTATGAACATATTTTTCAGACGAAGATTTTAAAAATAACCAAAAAAGTGCTATAATTTGAGAGCTTTTAGTTAAAAAAGTATTTAAACAAGAAAATCCTATTTGAAAAAAAATATCAATTGGATGAGAATTATTTTTAATTACTTGAGTCTTAAAAGAAAAAGATTATGGTTTTGATAATAATATATTTATCCCAAAGACTACTTCTTCAAAATATTTTTGAAAGCCTCAGATAGACTATATGCAAGTTATAGTTAACGATGAAAAAATTTTTGATGATACTAAAAATAAATTAAATGTTTTTTTATTTAAGAAAACTTGAGTTGAAAAATATAATGATGTAAATTATAGAATTCAAACAAATAAAGAACTTATTAAACAAATTGAACAATGAATTAACTGATTTACTTACTTTTTATTGTTTATTTGATGAATTTCTCTTCTAGTAGGATGAATTTGAATTATGAATATAATGTTGGTATCTGTTACAGAAAGAACGAGAGAAATCTGAATTAGAAAAGCAATTTGAGCTTCAAATTTTTCAATATTATTACAATTTTTGATTGAGTCAATAATTCTTACATTTGTATGATCAAGTTTAGCTATAATTTTTTCATATATTTTTACTTATGCTTTAGGATCAGCTTTGGACTCTTTTTGAATAAGAGAAGTTACAATAGATTTTTATGTATTGATTGTTGCTGTTAGTGTTGCAATTTTTATGTGAATACTTTTTGGTATTATGCCTGCTTATAAAGCTGCTAGATTGAAACCAATTGATGCATTACATTTTGAGTAATAAAATTCTTACTAAATTCTTAAACAGAATATTTATAATAAGGGAGTAAATAAGAGCCCCCAAACCAAGATAAAAAAGTAAACAAAAAATTTTTCATATAATAAAAAAATAAATTATTTACTCTTATTTACAGAAAGCCTCTTCGAAAGAAGAGGCTTTCATCTTAATTTATTCTTAAATTAGCTTTTTATAATATTTTTATTATAATATAAAAAATATTTTTTAAAATAAAAAAATGAAAACTCTAGTAATTGAAGACAACGAAATTTTATCCAGAAATATTGTTAGATATTTAGCTACAAAAGATATACAAGCAGAAGCAAGTTTTGATTGAGAGGAAGGTCTTTATAAAGCTACTACAAAACATTTTGATGTAATTATTTTGGACGTAAATTTGCCGAAAAAAAATTGAATGGAAATTTGTAAACACATAAGAGAAATAGGTAAAGATGTTTCTATTATTATGCTAACCTCAAATTGAACAAATGAAGATATTGTAAATTGACTTGATATTTGAGCTGATGATTATTTAGTAAAACCTTTTGAATATTCTGAACTTTTAGCTAGAATAAATGCTATTTTTAGAAGAAGAATGCAAAATCAAAGCAATACAATTATTTCTTTTTCTAATATTGAAATAAATTTAAAAAGCCATGAAGTAAAACAAGATTGAAAAATTGTTTCTTTGTCGAAACTAGAATTTGATTTATTAAAATTTTTAGTTCAAAATCAAGGAAAGGCTTTAAGTAGAGAAGAAATTTATCAAGTTGTTTGGTGAGAATCTGAAAATGATTTTGCATATGAAAGTAAAGTTATTGATGTTTATATTTGATATTTGAGAAAAAAATTGGGAAAAGATACGATAGAAACAGTAAAATGATTTTGATTTATAATAAATTAAAAAATGGAAAGAAAAGAATTAAAATGGACAAAGGTAAAATTGATCTTGATTTTTACTTTTATGATGTTTTTAGTTGTTTTAGTTTTATGATATTCATATTTTTTTTATAAATATTTAACTGAAAAAAATTTAGATAACAATATTTTTTATGATTTCATGGATTCTTTTTCTTCAGGAAAAATAACAAAAGAAAATATTTTGAGTAGAGAAAATGAGATTTTTTATTTTCAAAAAAATGGTGAAACAGATACAAAATATAAAAAATTTGATAAAAATATAAGATATATTTTGTTTGATGAAAATGGAAATATTTTGAAATATGATGTAAAAATAGATACGAAAACAGAAAAAGATTTTTTGAAAAAAATTTTTGATTATAGGGAATATTACAAAAAATCAGATAATTCACAAAATTATGTTTTTGAAGAACATTGAAATTATATTTTATGATTTTATGAAAATTTTGTTTTTATAAAAGAATATAAATATTCAAAAATAGCTTGTTTATCAGATTTTTTTAGATTTTTGATTTTGGATTTATTATTTTCTTTACTTTTTTCTTTTATCTGAATTTTGTTTATAAATAGGATTTTAAAGCCAGTTGAGGAAAATATTTCTGAAATGAAAAATTTTGTTCACAATGCTTGACATGAACTAAAAACTCCAATTTCAGTTATTGATTCAAATATCCAACTTATGCTTGAGCTAAAAACTTATGATGAAGAAATGTTAAAAGAGCTGAAAGTAGAAGTTTTGAAGCTAAATTCTTTACTTGATTCTCTTATAAAAATAAGTGATATTTGAGCTTTTGGGGAAACAGAAAAAATAAATCTTTCATTTTTGATTGATGAGATTTTAAAAAATTTTTCTGAAAAAATAGAAGAAAAAAATCTTTCTGTTACAAAAAATATGAAAGATGATATTTTTGTTGTTGCAAACAGAAATTATTTATATATCTTTTTGTCAAATATAATTTGAAATTCTATAAAATATAATAAAAATCTTTGACAAATTTATATAAATTATAATAATAAGCTAAAAATAGAGGATACTTGAATAGGGATTTCTAACGAAGATTTACCAAAAGTTTTTGATAGATTTTTCAAGGTTGATAAATCTAGAAATACTCCAGGTTTTTGAATAGGTCTTTCTTTAGTTGCTAAAATAGCTGAAACTTATAGATGGAATGTGAAAGTAGAAAGTGAAATATGAAAATGAACAAAATTCTTTATAAAATTTTAACTAGAAAAAAATTTTTTCTAGTTTTTTTTCTTGATTTTTTTTAAAATAGCCTATAATTATAATTGTATAAGTATAAAAATTTTATTTCATAACACTCACTTCTTTGGAGTAGAGAAATTTTTTAATTTGCCTCAGGTTAAAAAAGGAGAAAATTTTTATTCTTTAAAGAAAAAATTATGTGAAAAGATAAAAAATCAGGATTGAAGCTTGGATTTTTGAAAAAATTTCCAAAAAAATCTAGAAAAATATTATTTTATTTATTTTTTATTTTGATAAATATTTTAATAACAATTTGAATTTTTATTTTTTATTGACTTTGGATTTGGTTTTTCCCTTCGATTTTTTCTATTGCAAAATATTGGTATTTATTTTTTGCATTTATGATTCCAGCTTTTTTGTTTGCTTTTGTTTGTTATTTTTTTATTTTTTGAAAAAATTTCAAGACTGAAAAACAAAGCTACATACATTTATGACTATTTATTCTTATTTTTCAAATAACAATTTTAAGCTTGGATTACATAACTTATGAGATTTCTGAAAATATGCAAAATAATCAAATTGTTTCAATAAATTAAAAAAACTAGAAAAATTTTTCTAGTTTTTTTGTTTGTTTCTTGAATAATTTAAAATTCCTGAAATAATCACTAAAATAAGCCAAAATCAAACAATTCAATAATATTGAATATAAGTTCAAATTGTTGAATTAAAAGCATTTAAAGCTCAATTTAATCAACCAAAAATAAAATAAGCATAAGATAAATATTGAATTCTTTTCCAATTTTTTCCTAATAATTTTTGAGAATAAACATTTGAAGTTATAGCCAAAATCACAGCTGAAACTTCAGTAATTCTAGGAATTAAAGCATTTATAGAATTCCATCTATTTAGAGAAAAATAATTTGAAATTGTATTTAAATCAAAAAACCATTCTCAAGTAAAAGTCGCAATTATAAGCAAACTTGAAAAAATTCAAAGAGGTTTTCTAAAAGTTTTTAAACTTCTCAAAAAATTTGATTTTGAAAAAATATCTGAAATAGGTCTGATAAGCATAACAAAGATAACAGCAAACCAAGACAAATTGAAAATTAAGCTTTGATAATTTGAGAAAAATAAGAAATTATCATAAAGAGTTTCGTCTCCAGTTTTGTAAATAGAAAGTCAAGCAAATAAAAATCATAAAATTATAAAAAAACATGATATTTCTTTTAAAAAAGGAATTTTTCAGTTGATAAAAATTTCTTTCCAAATTGGCTCATATTTCCCAGAAACTGTAAAATCTTCAGAATAAACATTTTTGTATCAATTTGTATTTGTATAATCAAGAACTGAGTGAACCATTGCAGGATTTCCACAAATATATATTTCTGCATCTTTTGGAATAAATTTTAAATGTTCTGTAACTCTTCATTTATTGTATCATTTAACTTCTTCACCAGACAAATAATAATGAATTTCAGTATTTTCAAAAGATTTTAATCTCTCAGTGTAATAAAATTCTTCTTTTTTTCTAGCTCAAATTATAAAATGTTTTTTTACTTCAGGAGCTGTTTTTTCAGCCATAGCTATAAATGGAGCAAGTCAAGTCCCAGTTGAGATAAAATATTTTTCTTTTTCAGTATTTTGTAAATAAAATCCTCCAAGTGCTCATAAAAATTTTATTTTTTGTCAAACTTTCAATTTTTTTAATTTTGCTGCTCATCTTCATTTTTCTGCAAGTCTTATTGTTAAAGCAAAACTTTCAGAATTTTCCCAAGCAATTGAGTATTGTCTACTAAATTTTCATTTCCAGTCATCAAACATAACTGAAATATATTGCCCAGCTTTGAAACTAAAATTTATAGGTTTTTCAACTACAAGCTCTATTATATCTGAAGTTAAATATTTTTTGCTAAAAACTTCTGATTCCTTAAAATTCAAATTTACAGTTCATTTTTTTTCTACTTTTATGACATTTACTGGACACATAGCTTCTGCCATCAAAATTTCAGTTTCATTTCCTACAAATTTATTTGAAATAACTTTTGAAGTAGGATTTACTCTAAAAATTTTTGGACAAACTGTTTCACAGTTTCTGCAGCTTATGCATCAGCTTTCTATTTTTATGGACTTTATCATTATTCTTTAAATTTAAAATTATTAGTTTTATAAACATCTCCAGAACTTGTAATAATCATAGCTTCTAGATTTGGAACTTTTTTTAGGATTTCTAGAGAAATTTCTAAAGGACTTACAAACAAGGCTGTGGCAAAAGAGTCAGCAAAGCTGGCAAATTTGTGAGTAACATAAACTCATAAAATTTTTTCTTCTGAAGTTCAAGTTTTTGGATTTATGAGATGATGTCAATTTTTGATTTTTCTTTTACTTGAGCCAGAACTTGCTAAAGCAAGGTTTTCTATTTCTATTTTTCAAATATTTTTTGTTTGGTCTGTTGGGTCTTCTAAAAAAATATTTTGTTTTCCAGAAATTCTTAAATCTCATCAAAAATTTATCACAAAATTATTATAATATTTTTTTAAATTGTCAAAAATAACATCAATTAAATATCATTTTCAAATTCAACCTAAATCAATCATAATATTATTTTTTAATATAATTTTTTTATTTTCCAAAATTATATTTTGCATTCAAAAGTTTGTTTTTAGTTTTTCTTCAAAAATTCCATATCAATTATTTTCTAAAAAGGGAAGAAGTGTGATATCAAAATATCAATTTGAAATCTCATTTACTTTTTTTGAAATATTTATAATAGTTTCTAAATCAGTATCAATTTTAGCTTCCTTTAAAATATTTAGATTATATAAATAATTTCATTTTTTAAATCTAGAATATTTTTCTTCAAAAATTTTTACCATTTCAAAAATTTCAGAGAAAATATTTTCATTTGTGATTTCATCTTGCACTCAAATCTCAAGAATTGTTCAAAGAAGTTCTTTTTTGTAAATTTTCATATTTTTATTTTAAATATTTTTGTTAAGAGATTATTAAGAATATACAAAAATAGCAAGGAATAAATCCTTGCTAAAAAAATTATACATTTTTAATCATTTCTCTAAAAGCTTTTGAAGCTAAAGAAGCTCAAGCAATGTAAAGGTTTGAAGCTTCATCAAGAGTTTTTCCAACTAATTCAGCTTCTGCTTTTTCATTGAAACCTTGGTGAGAATAGTTTGAATCAATAGAAATAGAAGAAATTTTTCCTTCTGAATCTAAAGAATAATTAACATCCATAGTTACTTCTCCACCTGGAGTTTTAAATTTTGTGTTTAATTTTGTAACTTTTTTTTCATCTGCAGAACCTGTTGACATAGTACCAGTTAGAGAATTTAATTCTTCATTTAATCCAGTGTTTGTAGCTGAAGTAGAAGTTTCTGTACCAGTTGAAGTTGAACCAGTATTTTGTTTTTCTACAACTTTTGTTCCACAAGAAGCAAGAGCTACGATTGTGAATAATGCAATTAAATATTTCATTTATATATAATTAATAATAAATTTTATAGCTTTTTTATTATATATATTTTTGAATAAAATCAAGTTTTTTATGAAAAGTTAAAATAAATATTAAAATTTTATTTAGTTTAAAAATATATTCTTGAAAAAAAAATATATTTTTCTTATATTTCTTGATTATTTTTAGTTAATTTATTAAAATTTTAAATTGTTATAAAAAATAGTAATTTAAAAATTTTAGAAAAACTTGAATTTTTTAAAAAAATAGCTAGAATAGGAAGGCCAAAATACACAAAATTTAGATACAATACTAAAAAATAACAAAGGGTGATTTATTTGTTTTTTATCCTTTGTTTTTAGTATTTAAATAAAGTGTGTTTTGGCGAACATAAAAGAACAATTAAATTGCCCTTTTTTGTTTGTCAAAACCACTATCTATATTTTTTAATTCTTTTAAAAAAGAATTTTTTGGCATATTATAAATAATATGCTTTTTTATGTGAAAAATTTTAAAATTAATAAATCAAAAAAATAAGATAAATTGATTAGATTTACTTGATATTATTGAAAAGGAAAGTATAAAAATTGCTTTTTTTGATCCACAATATCGTTGAGTTTTAGATAAAATGTGATATTGAAATGAAGGTATAAAACGTTGAAAAAGTCGTTCAGATTTACCAGAAATGGACGAAGAAATTATAGAAAAATTTATTAAAAAAATAGAAAAAGTTTTACTTCCAAATTGATATTTATTTTTATGGATAGATAAGTTTCATCTTTTAGAATGAGTAAAAAAATGGTTTGATAATTTAGAAAGTTTATCAATTGTTGATATGATTACTTGGGATAAACAAAAAATTTGAATGTGATATAGAACTAGGAGAAAAAGTGAATATTTAGTTGTCATTCAAAAATTTCCTAAAAAGACTAAGAGTACTTGGTTTTTACATAATATTCCTGATGTTTGGAGTGAAAAAATAATTTTTAAAAATCATACTCATTCTAAACCTATAGAATTACAAAAACAGCTTATTTTAGCTACAACTTTTGAAAATGATTTAGTTTTAGACCCAGCTTCTTGAGGTTTTTCAGTTTTTGAAGCTTGTAAACAAACTTGAAGAAATTTTATTTGATGAGATTTAATTTTTTGAGATTATGAGTAAAATTATAAATGCAAAATGAAGAATTGATTGAAATTCTTGATATATGAGAGTTATTGGTTCTGAAGAACTATGAAGACTTTTATCTCGTGTTCAGTCTACAATAATTTCAAATTGAACTGAACTAGAAAGAATGATAACTGAAAGGAGTAATTTAATAAAAGATATTGATTTCTTTATAGAGCAAGCAACTATTTGAGAAATAGAGAATAGTATTTATTTATGTTTGAAAAAAAATTTTAAAAAATCTAAAAAATATACAGAAAGTGTAAAATGAATTGAAGCAGATATGCTTATTTTTATAATTGAAAGTCATAGAATTGAAAGATTGAGATAATTTTGATACAAAAAAATCTCTTTGAGAAAAAGAACATTTAGAAAAATTTGCTACTTTATTTTGAGCAAAAATTCCATTTGTAACAGAATATTATATATGTAGTTTTCATCAAAATAATAAAGAAAAAATTTTTCAAGGTTTCAAAAAAGTTTTTTCTTATGAACATATTTTGACTTGAAGAGAATTATGTAATATTTTAGGTATTGATTATAATGAAATTATTATAAATAAGAAAAAAAGATACAGAAGAAAATTTTAATTATTTTATTTCTGAAATGATAAAAATACAAAAAGTGAAAGAATGAATATTATATTATTTAGAAAAATAAAAAAAACTCTTGAAAAATTCAAGAGTTTTTTTGAAATTATTTAACTTCAACAGTAGCACCAGCTTCAGTTAATTTAGCTTTAATATCTTCAGCTTCATCTTTTGAAACACCTTCTTTTAATTTACCTCCGTTGTCAGCTAAGTCTTTAGCTTCTTTTAATCCAAGACCAGTAATTTCTCTAATAACTTTAATAACAGCTATTTTTGAAGCACCAGCATTAGTTAATTCAACATCAAAGCTTGTTTTTTCATCGTCACCACCAGCAGCAGCACCAGCAGCAGCAACCATAACAGGAGCAGCAGCAGATACACCAAATTCTTCTTCCATAGCAGTAACTAAGTCATTTAATTCAACAATAGTTAATTCTTTAACTAAGTCCATAATTTGTTGAGCATTTTTTGTTAATTCAGCCATTTTTAATAAATTATAAATATAAAAACTAGTTTTTAATAACTAGTGACTAAAATTCTAAAATTTTTAGA
The DNA here is from genome assembly GCA_963518665.1 of uncultured Candidatus Altimarinota bacterium. Classification (GTDB taxonomy): domain Bacteria; phylum Patescibacteriota; class Gracilibacteria; order BD1-5; family UBA6164; genus GN02-872. Next base: position 25,870 of record CAUQKR010000010.1, read on the forward strand.
ATTTTAGTAAACTAAGTATCAAAAATTATTCAGCAGTTTCTTCTTTTTTTGCTTCAAGTTCTCCAACTTTAGTTTTTCCTTGAGCTTCAACATCTTTAGCAGCAGCATCAAAGAATCTTGCAAGTTTTGAAATAGGAGATTTCATAGAACCAACAAGTCTTGAAAGAAGAGTCTCTCTTGATGGAAGAGAAGCAATAACTTCAGTTTCAGCTTTTCCTTGGTATTTTCCTTCAAAAATAGAAGCAGACCAAGCCATTTTTGGAGCTTTTGGATTTGATTTAATAAAGTCATTTACTTTTGATAATCAAGCTACAGCATCTCCATTTGAACAAACCATACCAATTTGTCCTTCTAAATCTGTTAATTCAATATCTAAATCTAAAGCTTCTTTTACAGCTTTTTTAATAAGAGTTTTTTTAGCTAAAGTATAAGTAGCTTCAACTTCTCTTAAATTTTTTCTAAGTCCTGCAAATTCAGCAACAGTTACACCTTTACTTGATGCAAATCATATAGATTTAGCATTTTTAATTTGTTCTACTAATGAGCTTAAAATCTCAACTTTTTTTTGTTTTGAAACAGCCATTTTTCTATCTGTTTAAATTATAAAATATAACTTTCTATCAAAAAAATCCTTTTAACTTTATTTTAGAGATAATCAAAAACAAAGATAAAAAGGATTAGTTTTTATTTATAAAATTGAAAAAAAATTTTAAACTTTTCCTCCATTTATCTCGGTAAGTCTTACAAATTGCTTACTGTCTTTGATATAGAAAGTGATCTAATTATAATGATTTTTTAAAAAAGTCAAATTTTTTTAAAAAATCATTATAAAAGTATATAAATTTGTAATTTTTAAAGTATTATGTTAATATTATTTAAAGAAATATTTTTTAAAATTTAATTTAATAATATTATAAAAATATATGAAAAACATTAATTTTAAGCTAAAAATCGGGGGGGGAGGGTAGATTTTGTTTATTAAAAAATAAAAATGCTTTCACTTTGGTTGAGATAGTAGTTGCTGTTACTATTTTAATAATTTTAACATCTATATGATTTTTATATTATTCAATTTATTCTACAAAGGCTAGGGATGTAGTTAGAAATCAAGATTTGGTAAATATTTCTGATGTTATGGATAATGCTTTATCTGCTTGAAAAGATTTATTTATTCCAGATTGAGCTGAAGAAAATTCTGTGAAATTTTTAGAAACTTGAGAAATAAAATGGATAAAATGAACTTTTTGAGAAAAAAATTCTTCAAAATATAAAGAATTATTATGAAAAGTTACAGATCCAAAATGACAAAATTATGATTATTATTTAAGTGAAGATTGAAAATTTTACAGACTTGAATGAATTTCAGAATCAACTTGAGAAAAAATTGTAAAAACAAATTATGAAGTTGATAAAGTTACTAGAAATGTTTTTTCTCTCAAAAATAAAATGAAAATAAATATTTTAGATTTACTTTTGATTGATGAAGAAGAAAAAAATGATTATATTGATAAAATAGGAAAGGCTGAAAATTTGGAAAAAGCAAATGCAAAATTTCTGGAAATAATGTGAAAAAATGATGAAATTATAAAAAGAAGACTTCCTACAAATAATTTACCAACTTTTGCTTGATGTACGGGATGTGATATATTTTTTGAGGGGTTACGAATAGATATGACAGTAAAAATAAATGATCTTGATGGTGATAGAACTAGAATGTCAGCCATAAATCTACCAAAATGATTGAGGCTTGAGGGAAATAAAATTTTATGAAGTGTAGAAAAAGCTTGAATATATAATTTTACTCTTGTTTTTACAGATTGAATTCAGAAAAACTCTATAAATGTAAATCCTTTTACTGTTAACTCACTTCCAATTGCTTATGGTTGTAGTAATAATATGGCTTTCTGAAGTCCATATTATGATGGAAGAGGTTGGTTTTTAATAAACTCTAACCCTTTAAGTATGAATTGAGGTTGAGATATATGAGTTTATGTAAAAAATTATAAAAATTATACAAAAGATCAAATTTTACAACTTATTTTGGATAAATATAATTCTTGAAGTTATGTTCCAATGAATTTTTGATGAAGTTGACTTAATTCTTGTTTTATTGATAATAATGATGTTTGGAATCCTTAGAAATAAAAAAACTCTTGAGAATACAAGAGTTTTTTTATTATTTTTTAGCTTTAAGTTCTTCAGCTTTTTTCATTCTAGCATAGAATTTATCAACTGCACCTGTTTTAAGGATTTTTTGTTCACCAGTATAGAATGGGTGAGAAGCAGAAGATGTTTCTACAAAAATACAAGGATATTCTGTACCTTCAAATGAATAAATATCAGTAGTTTTTGCAGTAGAAGCAACTTTTAAAACAAAATCAGCACTTCTATCAACGATAAGAATCTCTCTAGATTCTGGGTGTATACCTTTTTTCATTTTTTCGTTTTTTTAATTTGCTCGCTTAATACGAAGACAAAAATATAAAATATATTTGGTAAAATCTTTCTCTTTGGAAAAATTTTTACTTTGCTTTTTAAAGCTTATTTATTATATATAATTTTTTGAAAAGTCAAGATAATATTTTTATTTTAGAAAAATAAAAAAGAGAAGTTATATTCCCTTTTGATTTTTTAGTCTTCAATTTAAAAAATGGTGCCCAAGGCGGGACTCGAACCCGCACGCGATAAAGCACTGGTTTCTAAGACCAGCATGTCTACCAATTCCATCACCTGGGCTTCTTAAAATAAAAAAATGGTGGGCAGAGAGGGATTCGAACCCCCGAAGTCGTAGACAAGGGATTTACAGTCCCCCCCATTTGACCGCTCTGGAATCTGCCCAAATTTTATAAAAAAAATAGAAAGCTAAACTTTCAACTTTTTATAAAATGGAGCCAATAATCGGATTTGAACCGATGACCGTTCGCTTACAAGGCGAATGCTCTACCAGCTGAGCTATATTGGCTTGTTCTTTCTAATGCCTCTGTATTTTATTAAAATTTTTAAATTTGTCAAAACTTTTTTATAAAAAAGTTATTTTTATTTTAAAATAGCTAAAAAATAATAAAAACTTGAAATTTTTTTTTTATTTTATAAAATTATAAAAAAATAAAATATAAAAAATAATATGATTTTTGAAAAAGAGTTAGAAAAATTTTTAGAAAAAAAATCTGAAAAACAGAAAATTATAGTTGTTTATTGACCGACTGCTTGCTGAAAAACAGGACTTGCTATAGAAATAGCGAAAAAAATGAATTCTGAAATTATTTCTACAGATAGCAGACAAATTTTTAAAGAACTTAATATTTGAACAGGGAAGGTTACAGAAGAGGAAAAAGAAGGAATAATTCATCATATGATTGATATTATTTCTCCTGATAGAGATTACTCGGTTTGAGAATTTAAAGTGGAAGCTGAGGAAAAAATGCAAGAAATTTGGCAAAAGTGAAAAATACCTATTTTATGCTGAGGAACAGGTCTTTATATAGATAGTTTAATTTTTGATTTCAAAATTCCAAAAGTTCCAGCTGATGAAAATTTGAGAAATAAACTTGAAGAAGAAAGACAAAAATTTTGAAATGAATTTATTTGGAAAAAATTGCAAGAGCTCGATTCAAAATATGCAGAAGAGCTTCATCCAAATAATTATCGTTATGTTATTAGAGCCTTGGAAGTAAAAATTTTGACTTGAAAAAGTAAGCTTGATTTTAGAGAAGAAAAAAAACTAAAATATGAAACTTTTTTTGTGACTCCTTATGATGAGGATAGAAAAAAACTTTATGAAAAAATAGATAAAAGAGTTGCTATGATGTTTGAATTATGACTTATAGATGAGGTAAAAAATTTACTTAAAAAATATAAAAAAGATGATTTTTGATTAAAAACTATTTGATACAAGGAAGTGGTAGATTTTTTGGATTGAAAAATTTCATTTGAAGAATGTGTTGATTTAGTGCAAAAACATAATAGGAATTATGCAAAAAGACAACTGACTTGGTTTAGAAAATATACTTTTTAAAGTTGAAAAATTTAAAAAAAAGATTAAAATAATTTTTGTAAATTTTTAATAAAAAGAATAATGAAAAAGATATTTTTTAGGATTTTTTTATGAATAATAATTTTTTGTTTATTTACTGGACTTTTTGTTTTTGCAGTGAATTTTTATGTTTTAAATTTTTCTAATGAAAAAAATATTTTATCAAATGTTGATAAACTAGAACATATTGAAATTTGACTTGTTTTTTGAGCTTCTATAAAAAATAATTTTCCTTCAGTTGTTTTGAAAGATAGGCTTGATGTAGCCTTGGAAGCTTATAAAAAATGAAAAATTTCAAAAATAATTGTCTCTTGAGATAATTCCAAAAAAAATTATAATGAACCAGTTGTAATGAAAGAATATTTAGCTTCAAATTGAGTAAAAAGGGAAGATATTTATGAAGATTTTGCTTGATTTGACACTTATGACTCTATTTATAGAGCAAGAGATATTTTTAAAG
>CAUQKR010000011.1:0-26838 GCA_963518665.1 uncultured Candidatus Altimarinota bacterium
GTGTAGTACCGAGCATTTAGATTTATAAAAACTTCTAAATTGTTTTTATGGACTTCATAAACTATTTGTTTCAAAGTCTCAAAATCAGTGATTTGTTCATGTTCAGCAAACCTACCATTTGGACTAACTTCAAATCAAAATTTTTCATACCAATAAGGAGGATTATATCAAGTGAAAAATTCTGTTGCTCATCATTCTACAAGTCAAGAAATGTATTTTTCTACATCTTTTGCATTTTTTCATTTGCTAGAAAAGCCAAGTCATACTATTTTTTTAAACATTTTTTTATTTTAAAACTAGGATTTTTTCTTCAGAAATTATTTTCCATTTTTTATCATTTGCTTTTAATAAGTCAAAAACTCCAGGGAAGTGTAAAGCTCCGTAAGTTACATAGATTTTTTTATTTGGATTTCTTATTATTTCATTTGCTAAAACTTCATTTCTTTTATTTAAGATTACAGAAAAAATTTCTGGGTTTTGTTGTCATTCTAAAAGAGCAATACTATTTGAGTTTGAAAATAATAAATTTAAAAATGCTTTTGAAAGGTAATTTACAAATTTTAATTCTCTTTCTGTTAATTGATTCAAAGATTTTTCTAATTCTTCTGAAATTTTTACAACTTCAGTATTTTTTTCTGAAGTTTCTTTTTTGATTTTGTTATATTCAGCTATTATATCATTCATAGAAATATCTACATTTATGTCTTTATCTGAGATTTGTCAGATTATTTTTTGATAATCTTGAAAAGTAACTCATAAAAGTTTTGAAAGATATGGATAAAGCTTTTCATCAAATTCAAATCCTAAAGCTTTATTAAATGCTTCAGCATTTTCTTTTGTTCATCATTTTACTCATTCAAAAAAGTGTATAAATCATTCATCTTTTTTTTCTTTTAAATCTTTTGTAACATAATTATAAAAATTTTCTGAAGCAATATGCATCATTGATTGGAAAACTACAGTTTTATCTCCATTTGACAAGGTATATTTTGTCATCATAGCTGGAGATTTTTCATTGTAATAATATGCAAAACTTCAAATAAAAGTTATTCAAACAAGTAAAAAAATCGAAATACTAAAGAAAAATTTACTTGCAAAAGTTCCAAAAGGAGAGATTGTTTTACTTCTAAAAAGAACTTTTATAAAAAGGTATAAACACCAATAAATTAAAAGAAAAATAACTAAAGAAAATAAATTACTAAGAAGTCCTAAAACTCCAGACATATAATAAATTCCTGCAAAAAACAGTGTAAAAAATATTATAGAAAAAATATCTTTTTTATTTAATTTCATAAAAAGAATTTTGTTAGCTAATAAAATACAGTTTTATTTTAATAAAAATTTTGTTTTTTTCAAATTTTTATGTTATAATGTCTGCAGAAATGTTTATTTTAAAAATTTAATAAAATTATTATGCAAAAAATTTATTCTTACTTAGCTTTATTTTTTGTTTTTATTTTCTCTTTTTGAACTGTTTCAGCTTACAGTGTAACTGTTTGAGGTTCAAATAGTAATATTTTTAATGAATGAAAATGAGACTGAAAAATTCCATATTGTAATAATGGGGATTGTAGTTTTGAAAAATGAGTTGAAACTATAAAAAACTCAGATTTAGCTACAATAAAAAGGGAATGAACAGCTGTAAGTTATATTCAAGATGTTGTAAATTATGTTTTAGGATTTTTATTTGCTATAACAGTTATTTTTATAATTTGAGCTTGAGTTATGATTTTGACTTCAGCTTGAAATGATGATAAAGTTGAAAAAGCAAAAAAAATTATTATTCATGCAATTATTTGACTTTGTGTTATTTTCTTGGCTTATCCAATTTCTTCATTTGTTATTGATATTTTTACAAATACAAAAACAATGACAACAAAATAATACAAAAAAGAGTTGATTTTTCAGCTCTTTTTTTTGACTTTTTTAATAAAAATATGTTAAAATATAAAAAATATTTTATTAAATAAGAAATTATGGAAGAAAATTTGACTAAAGTACAAAGTTTTAAAAAATTACCAGTTTGGCCAACAATTTTTTTAATTTTTGTTTTTGTTGTTACAGCTTGACTTTATGCTTACAATTATTATTTAACAAATGAAAATTCTAATCTTTCTACTGAAAAAGATGGTTTAACAACAGCTATTTCAAGTAAAAAAGAAGATAAAAATATTCAAGTTTTTGATTTATTAAAAAAATCCAGTTTTTCTATTTCAAAAATGGAACTAAATAATAAAGTTGTTAGTTATATTGAACATTTAGCTGATATTTCAAAAACTTATGGTTTAAATTTTTCTGGTTTTTCTTTGAATAATGGAGAAATAAAAACTGAAGTTACAGTAAGAAAAATAGCTATTAGATGAAATGCTCAAACTTATGAAAAAATTTCAAAATTTATAAAAGAATATAAAGAAGATGAAGATAGATTATTTGATTTGGATTTTATAAATTCTTTTGAATGAATGGATGAAATGAAATTTTCTGTTAATTTTAAAATAAGAAAACAAAAAGAAAAAACGGTTGAAAGCTCAACTTGAACTTTAGATTCTAACTCTACAAAAAATGAACAATAAAACTTTTATGTCTATAGCTTTGGTTTTGTTTGGGCTATTTATACTGATTTTATTTACAAAAGAACAAATTTTTAGTCTTTCTGTAAATAGAGAAGAAAATAAAACTCTTATTTCAGAAAGAGATGAATTAAAAACAGAACTTGAATATTTAGAAAATATACAAAAATATTTTACAAATGGGAATACTGTTCCTAGTACAGCTTCTGTAGAAACTAAAAAAGATTTAGAAAAATATTGAAATGAAGTTTCAAAATATACAAATGATTTGAAAGAAAATGAACTTTTAGATTTTATTTATTGAGAAATTTTTGCTAAAAATAAAGTAAAAGTTCAACAAATAAAAATAAATAATTTGCAAATTTCAAAAGCAACAGAAAGTCAAATTTGATTCAAAGAATCAAATGTAACTCTTTCGGTTACTATTCAAAGTGAAAATTCTCTTAGAGATATTTTAAATATTTTGGTAGACAATGAAAAATATAAATTTTTTATAAAAAGTTTATCATATGAAGTTCCAGAACCATCAGCAGAATGAACTTCACAAGAAATGCAAATAACAATTCCTTTACAAGTTTTTTATAAATAATTATTATGTGAGAAAAAGATAATACAAAAAAAGAGTTTATTCTTTCAAAAAGTGTTTGAATAATGGATAAATATAATTTTTTTGAATATATTGCAGTTATGCTTGATTGATGAGTTTGAATTACTGAAAGCTTGAATTCTGTACATTCAAAAATTACAAGTCCTTATTTTAAACAAAAAATCAAAGAATTGGTAACTTTTATAAATTCTTGAGATAGCTTTTCTAGGGCTATGAGAAAAATCCCAGATATTTTTTCAAATGCTGAAGTTTTTATGATAGAGGCTTGAGAGGCTACAGGTCAACTTTCACATAGTTTAAACAAACTTAGTGAAGATTTGAAAAAAACATATGAACTTAGAAAAAAAATAAAATGAGCTTTGACTTATCCAACAATTATTTTTCTTTTTATGTTTTTGGCTATAGCAATAGTTTTGACTTATGTAGTTCCTTCTATAAAACCACTTTTTGAGTGAAGTGATAAAGAACTTCCTTTTGCTACACAAAGTTTACTTTGAGTTTCGGATTTTATTATAAATAGGATTGATTTGATTGTAGTTTTGATTGTTTCAGTTGTATTTTGAGTTTATTTTTATTTTAGATGAACTAAATCAGGACAAGAAAATCTAGAAAAAATGATGCTTTCAGCTCCACTTATTTGAAAAGTTTATAGGAATTATATTTTAGCAAATGTTGCTTCAACTTTTTGAAATTTAGTTTGAAGTTGAGTTTCTATAATAAAATCTTTAGAATTAACTTGAAAAGCTACAAATAGTTCCATTTATGAAAAAGTTTTTGAAGATATAAAAGAAAAAGTTTCTATTTGAAACTGAATCGTGAAGTCAATGGAAGATTCTGATCCTTTACAAATTTATTTTCCATCTGATTATTTACAAATGCTTTCAGTTTGAGAAAGAACTGCAAATATTGAAGAAATCTCTATAAAATTAAACAAACAATATGAAAAAGAAGTAGAATATTCTCTTGCAAGTTTGACAAAGTGGATAGAACCGATTGCTATTTTATTTGCATGAATATTTGTTATGTGGTTTGTTTTTGGTATATTTAGTGCAATTATGCAAGTTACAGAAACAGTAGCTTAAAAGTTCAAAACTAAAAATAAATTTTTATTTTTAGTTTTTTTTATTATAATATTAAAAAATTTTAAAATTTTTATAAGAAATCAAAATTTTATGTATAAACTTTTCAAAAAATCTGATAAAATAGCTTTTACTTTGATTGAGCTTATGATTGTTATTTCTATAATGGGACTTTTACTACTTTTTTCTTATGCTCCTTACACTTTTTATCAAAGTAAAGCAAAATTAAGACTTGCTACTAGAGAAGTTGCTCAAAGCTTTTATGAAACAAAAAATTTTTCTATTTCTGGAATAAAAATAAGATCAACAAGAGAAAATAAATCAGTTTGACTTTTACTTAGCTCAAAAGAAAATCAAAATAATTTTGTAAAATATTATCTTTTTGATCATGATATTTTTGATAAAGAAAAAAAATTCTTTGATTTAAAAAAACTAAACTTTGATGATAATCCTTGAACTTGAAATTTATTGAAAACAAAAACTATTCAGCCAGATATTTTTATAAAATGATTCTCTGCTTGAGATGATAAAGAAAAAATAGATTGAGATATTTTAGTTTTTTACGAAGTTTCGAGCTGAAATGTAAGAGTTTTTAAAATAAATTGAAACGAAAAAATAGAATTATCTTTAGAAAAATTGAAAATAGATTTTTCATATAAAAATTCTACAACTGATATGTTAAATAGAGAAATAACATATTATTTAAAAACAAATATAGTTGATTATAAATAATTTTATGAAAAAAAATAAAAAAGCTTTTTCGTTGATTGAAGTTCTTATTTGAACAATAATTTTTTTAATTTGAATGGCTTGAGTTTATGCAACAATAAACTCTATTTTAAAGACAAATGCAAATAATAAAAATTATATTATTGCTACAAATTTAGCAAAAGAACAATTGGAACTTTTTAGAAATATTAGAGATACAAATTTCTCTAAAAATAAAGCTTACAATGTGATAAATCCACAAACTTGATGTTCTGAAGATGAAAATCTTGGTTGTAAAAAATTTGAAGTTTGAAAATTTTATAAAATATCAAATGATTTTTCAGGATCAAGAACTTTTTCAGTAAAAGTAGAAGAAGCTAAAAATTCTCCAAGTAGAGAAAATAATTCTTCTTTGGAAGAATTTAGAGTTTGTTTAGATACAAAAGAATGAATTTATGATTATTGTTCAAATATTTCTGGAGAAAAAAAACAATTAAATCTTTATAAATTTTTAGAAATTTCAGAAGTTGATTACAAGTTACCAAAAAAATGAACAATGGAAAAAGTAGATGAAAATCAAGCTTTGCTTGTAAAATCAAAAGTTATTTTTTCTCTTGCTGACAAAAATATTTTTGATTCAGAATTTGAAGTTAGTGAAGTTTTTACAAATTATAAAAATTATTAAAATTTTATGAAAAAAATAAGAAAAAAAGCTTTTACTTTGATAGAAATAATGGTTACTTTGACTATTTTTTGAGTAATTATGCTTTCAGTTATGTCTGTTTATATAATTTCTTCTCAGACAGTTTATAACTCAGATTTAAATAAAGTTTTGCATGAAAATGTAAAAAATATTATTACAAATTTTAATGAAGATATTTCAAAAAATTGAATAAAGTGAGTTGATTCTTGAGTTTCTTCTTCACTTTGTACTTGAGAAAATTTACTTCCAAATATAAATTCAGAATCAGAAGAAGATGATAATGAAAATATAAATAATAAGGAAGTTTTTTGTACTTCTGAAAATAAATATTTTTTAGCAGAGAAAAATTTTTCTGGAGAATATGTAAAAGTTGATGATATAACAAAATGTGATAAAATAGATTCTTCTTGTTTCTTAGTTTTGGAAAAAATTTGAGATTCAAAAAAATATCCTCTCACAAATAATTTGGTTACAGTTAGAAAATCAAGATTTATTGTTACAAATAATAAAACAAAAAAAATGACTTTTTTGTTACAATTGCAACCAAATATAAAATCTTGATTTGATAAAAAAATAGCAGAAAAAAATATATTTTATTTACAAACAAGTTTTAGTGATAGAGCTTATAATAAAAAGTAAAAATTATGAAAAATATAAATAAAAAATGATATTCTATCATTGTGATTATTTTGATAATTTGATTTTTGACTGTTTTAACAACATGAGTTTTTAGACTTGTAGCAAGTGAAAAATTTGATAATAGAGTAGTTTGAAATTATATAAAAACTTATGCTTCAGCAGAATCAAGTCAAGAATTAGCATTATTGTGAATAAAAGAACAATGATATTGATTTAATCAAAAAAAGGAAAATGAAACTTTGTGGTCTGGAACAAATGATTTTAATGCAGTAAAATATAGTTTTTTAGATAATTGACCAACAAAAGATTTTTCTGGAGAAATAAAACCAGCTTGAAGTGATTTAGTCCCACTTTTTGTTATTGATTCTGAAGGTAAATTACAATCAATTGATAATTTAAATATAAAAATTTTAAGTGATGATAAGGAAAATTTTTCTCGGAATATTGTAACAAGTTCATGAAATGGTATTTCTGGAGATGGTAAAAAATTGTCTTGAAATGGAAATATTGATACTTGAGTTCAAAAAATTATAGAAAATATAAATGATCTTAAAGCAGATAAAATTTGAAATACTTTAGATGAAAAAATAAATGAATTTTTGAGAAAAAACAATAAAGAAAGTTATAATTACTTACAAATTTTTAACTGATGACAAAAAAATATAAAATATAATTTGACTTCAGAAAAAGATTTTACAAAACCAGAGATTGTTATAACTTCGTCTTGAGAGACTTGAGATTATAGAACAAACATAGATACAACTGTAAATGTATCAGAAATGTTTAATAGGTCAAAGTACTCTATTTTTAGCCCTTAATAAGGTTTTAAAAAATTAATTATAAAATATTTTTTTAAAAAATCTACACTTTTTTGTAAAAAAAACTTGATTTTACTTTTAAAATAGCTAAAATACAAATGTTTTTACATTTATAACATATAACAATATGAAAAAACAAGATTTTATTAAAGTTGTTGCAGCTGAAGCTGGACTTAGCCAAGATGCTGTTTCTAAAGCATTAACTTCTATGATTGAAGTAATTACTACTGAATTAAATAAAGGTGGTGAAGTTAATATTACTGGTTTTGGTGCTTTCAAAGTATCTCAAAGAGCTGCTAGAAATGGTGTTAACCCACAAACTAAACAAGTTATTAAAATTCCTGCAATGAAATCACCTGTTTTCAGAGCTGGTAAAACTTTTAAAGAATCTATTAGATAATTTAAAAAGATACTATAAAAATAGTATCTTTTTTTGTTTTTTTTCAAAAAAAGTGTTATAATTTAATAAATTAATAAAAATTTATTTTTGGAAAAATGAAAGAAATTTATTTAGAAAATATTTCAGAAGATAAAGATAAAAAAGAAATAATAAAATGATTACTTGAAGATAATAAATTGAATGTAGAAATTTTTTACAAATCAAATTTTTTGGTTACTAAAAATTTAAGAGATTTTATAGAAGTTTCTGGAAATATTTTTTGAATTCCAGAAAAAATGATAGCTAGAATTATATTGATTTCAGATGAATTAAATAATAATGCAATTGAACATTGAAGTAGTGAAGATGCTATAAATAAACTAAGATTAAAAATAGAAAAAATAGATTGAAAAATAATTTTGAATTTAGAAGTAGAAGATAATTGAAAATGAAAAGATCCAAAAACAGCTCTTGATATGGAAACTCTTAGAGCTCACAAATTAAAACTTTGATATAAAGAACATGATTCTATCAGATGAAGATGACTTTTTTTAATCACTGTTCAAATAGCTGACAGACTTTATTTTAAAAATTCAAAAGAAGGTTGACTTATAGTTTGAATTAAAAAAGAATTAGACTTAAAAGATCCTACTTGATGCTTCTGTCCAAAAACAAATAAGTAAAACTTATTTGTTTTTTTATAAAATTTTTTTTCTTTACTTTTGCTTAAAAAAATATAAAATATGAAAATATAATTTTAAATAAAATAAAAAAATGAAAATTTTAGCATTTGAAACAAGTTGTGATGATACTTCTATTGCTATTTTTGAAGATTCAGAACTCATAGCAATGGATACAAAATCACAAATAAAAATTCACAATGAAACTGGTTGAGTTGTTCCAGAAGTTGCAGCAAGAGAACATGCAAATTCTATTTTCGAGGTTTTGGAAAATGTTTTAGAAAAAGCAAATACAAAATTAGAAGAAATTGATTATATTTGAGTTACTGTAAATCCTGGACTTTTACCTTCACTTATGACTTGAACAACAGTTGCTTCAACTATTTCACAAGTTTTACAAATTCCTATTTTACCAATAAATCATATAGAAGCACATATTTTTTCAAATTTTTTAGAAAGAGAAGAAAGTGATATAACTTTTCCTTTGGCTTGTTTGACAGTTTCTGGTTGACATAATGAAATTTATCTTTTAAATTCTATGTGGGAGATGAAAAAAGTTTGAGCAACTTGAGATGATGCAGGTTGAGAAGCTTTTGATAAAGCTGCAAAAATGATGTGACTTTGATATCCAGGTTGACCAATAATTTCACAATTGGCTAAAGCTTGGGAAGAAAAAAATAATTTCAAACAAGAAAAAAAAGATTTGTTTCCTAGAGTTTGGCTTGTAAAAAGAGAACATAATTTTTCTTTTTCTGGATTAAAATCAGCAGTAAAAAGAGAAGTTGATGAAAGAGTAGAAAAAAATCTAAAAATTTTATCTGAAAATGATACAAAAAATATTTATTTTGAAGAATTATCTGAAAAACAAAAAAAATGACAAATTTTGCTTACAGAAGATGAAAAAATGGAGTTAAGTTATGAATTTGAAAATGCAATAACAGAAGTTTTATCTTGGAAACTGGTAAATGCTGCTGAGCAAAATAATTTAAAAACAGTTATGCTTGCAGGTTGAGTAAGTGCAAATTCCAAACTTAGAGATGAAATATCAAAACTTGCAAAGAAAAAAAATATGAATTTTATTTATCCGAAAAAAAATATTTTTTGTATGGATAATGCTGCAATGATTTGAATTTTAACTTATTATAGAATAAAATACAAAAAATTTGAACATAAAATTTGAATAGTAAAAATATAAAAAAATCTCCTTTTTAAGGAGATTTTTTGTTTGGTTCTAAAAGTATATTTTTACTTTTTAAATATTTTAAAACTATTTTTGACCAAGCAGAATCAGCTAAAACTCTCTCAAGCCTAGTTAATTTGTTTTTTAGACTTCATCTTTCAATTTGTCTAATTATGTGATAAGTATAATCAGAGGAGATTTTTTCTTCCGTGAAAATATTTTTTTCATTTTCTGTATCAAATTTTATATTTTTTCAATTTGTTAAGTTTTCTAAAATCTCTTTTTTAGGTAATTTTATATTTCTTTCTTTTGCAATATTTATAAGTTGTTTTAGTTCAACTTTGCTAAATAAAGATCTTTCATTTTTCATTTTTTCAAAAATATTTTCATTTAAATTTATTCATTCTCATTTGATTTGATACATATCATTTATTTGAAATTGAACTTCAACCGTACTTCAACCTTTTAATTTTAAAAGTAATTTTAAATCTCTATAACCAGATTTTTCTTTTGGAATGGAAAGTGGTTCTCAAATTTTATCAGAAATAGAAATATTTGTAATATTTTCATCTTCAGAAGCAATTTTTATAAAATTTATAACCTGAGAAATACTTTCATTTATATCATTTCAAATAATTCTTAATCTTATCAAATCTCAAAGTTTATTAAAATTGCCTCCATATTCTCAAATTAATTTAACTAAAGCTCTATCTGGAGATTTATCTGGCCCAAAATCGGAATTTTCATTTTTTAAAAAATCTTGCATTTTTTCATTTTGTTCTAGTAATGTTTTATCTTGTTTTGCATATTTAAGCATATCAACAAGATGATTTATCCTAGAACTAAAAAATTTTAAAATTTTTACTAAATGTTGAATTTTATCTAATTCTTTTGAACTTAAATTATTTATATTTTCTGGTAAAATTTTATTATCAATAAGTATTTTTAAATAATTCTTCTTTGAAATTTTTGTATTTTCTGGAATTATTCAGGCCTCAGTTAATTCATCAAAATAATTTTTATTTTTTATTTCACTTTCTCATCTCAAAATAGAAAAACAGTAATCTATAGCATAATCTATATATTTTTTTATAATCTGAATTTTTACATCACTACTCAAATTATTTCATTGTTTTCAAATTTCTGTTAATCAATTTGGAATATATAAATCTTGAAAACTTCAAATAACTCTTTTTTCTCAATTTATAAGTTCAATTTTTTCTTCATTTAAATTTATAAATCATTTTCTAAGTCATTTTGTCAAATCAAAAATTAGAGCATCTATTGTTTTTACAGAAGTATTTCTTGGTTTATTATCCCAACTAAAAATAATTTTTTCTGAAGGAATAATTTTTTTATCAACCAAGATTTTTGAAATTTTTTCAGCAATTCAGTATTTTTTTTCTTCTATTTTTAAAATATTTTCTGAGTTTACTTCTAGTCAATTTTCTTTTAAAGTTCTTATTTTTAAAATAAATCTCCACCAATAAATCAAAAAATTTAGATTGTTTATGTCATAAGAAACAAATTTTTTTATAGAGCTTCATTCTTGTTTTAAAATTTGTTTTATTTGTTTTTTTATTGTTTCTTTAAAAAGTTTTTTCTCTTCAGTTGATTTATTTATAGTTAAATGTTCTACGAAAATATTTATAAGATTTTCTAGATTTTCACTTTTAAATTCTAAAAAATCTGCATATTTCATAATTCAATTTTTTGCAATTATTTTTGAAAAAACATATTCATATTTTTGATCTTCTTCTACATCTTGCCAAGCTTCAAAATCTACTTTTTTAATATTTAGATTTTCTATTCTTTCAGCTTTTGTTGTAGTTTGATTTATAGATTTTTTTTCTTTTTCCTTTAGACTTTCTATAAGTCAATTATAAAGATTTGCTTTTTTTGTTTTATTATCTTCAAAAATAGCATTTATTAGCTTTTCAAATTCTTCTAAATAAAAATGATTTCAAACCGCAAAAGTTTTTACAAATTCTTTTATAAAAATTGGATTTATTCTTTTTTCTGGAAATCTTTCAAAAGCAATATCTTCATGTTTCATAAAAGCAACTCATTCTACAAGCTTCCTTATAATTATTTTTATATTTTTTAGAGGCTCACTATTTAAATCGTGTCCTGATTCAATCCAAGTTTCAAAAATATAAATCAAATTTTTTACAGCAGTAGGGTAAATTTCTTCAATTTTCTTTGCTATTTCAAAACCTTTGTTTCTTGTAAAATATTCTTTTTCTATATTTTTCTTCTTGTTTTTATTGTTTTTCTTTTCTATTTCTTCATCATCTTTTTCTTCTATTTCTCTGTAAAGTTGCCTATACATAGATGAAAAAATTTTTTCATCTATCAGTTTTTCTCTTTCTTTTGTGAAATCTCATCTTTCATAAAGTTTTGCTTTTATTCTTTGATTTATTTCTTCTTCAAAAAATTCTAAGAATTTTATATCTTCTTTTGTACTAAGATAAACATAAGAAATATTTGATAGATCTCTTCTTAAGAAATTTTCTAGTTCACTAAATTTAATTTTTTCTGAAAATATAAAAATTATATGAGCATACTTTTTGAAAAAATTATTTATTGTATTTCTTACATTTGCTTCAGATTTACTTCCTAATTTATCTATTTCCTCATTTAGAACTTTAAAAATAATATTTTCATGTAAAGGAAAATATTTTTCCAATTTTGTTTTTAATCTGTCACTTAAAATCTCATTATTTACTTCTGTATATTTTTTGAAAAATGAAAAATCATAAGATTTCATATATCTTTCAATTCAATTTTTTAGTAAAATAGTTTGAAGTCTGTCATTAAATTTTTTTGCTTTTTCTTCATTACCATAAAAAAGTAAATCTCTTATTTTATCTTTAAAAATTTCTTGATTTGTTTTGATGTGAGTATTTTCTAAGTGAGGTAGTTTATTTTTTTGTTCAAAATTTTTCTCAATATTATCCATATATTTTTTATTATTTATATATGATTTTATTTTATCATATTTTCTTTTTTAAATCAAAAAAAGAGAACCTAAATTCATAGTTTCTCTTTTATTCTCATTGTGTCTTTTAAAAAAATATTTCATTTCTCAAGTAATAAGTTTTTTACACTTTTATCATTATATTCTAGCCTAGAAATAAAGTCTTCTACACTCATAGCTGAAAATCTGATATGTCTACCATAATAAACATCATCTAAAAATTCTGCAAAAGATTCTTTATTAAAATCTCAAATTATAAAAATATCTAATCAATTTGTTGGTTGAAAAGCTTTGTATTTTACTCATTTTTCTATTGGAACAAATTTTTTTTCCATACTTGGACGGAGTAAAACAAGCTCAACTCAATCTATATTTTTAAAATATTCTTTTACTTTGTCTATATGATTATAAGTTCTTATGAAAATATTTGTAAACTCGTCAACTAGCTCAAAATGTGGATTTATAAAAAAATATTTCTTTTTTAGCTCTGTTTTGTGTTTCAAAATTCATAATTCTGTCAAGCTGTCAAGCTCTCTTTTCACAGAATTTATCTGCTCATCTAAGTCTCTAGAAAGTCATCTCATATGAAAAGCTCTTCATCTTCCTGAGGAGTTTTCTAAAAAAAATCTTTCTAATAATTTGGCTCTACATTTTGAACCAAAAATTTTTGATAAATCTAAATCTTTCATTTTTTGATATTAAAATTTTTCTAAATTTTTATGTTGTTCTTCCATAATTTTTTCTAAATCATGAGAATACAAAACTCAAGGTAAATAATGATAATGAATATGTTTTATACTTTTTCATCAGTTTGTTTCTCTTATAAAAGAAAAATAATTTTCTCCTTCAAAGAATTTTTCTAAAAAATCATAAACTTCATTAAGTTCTTCCAATTCTTCTTTTGTTAAAAATTTTGTATGTTCTATATGTCTAAAAGGAATTAAAAGTAAATGATTTTTTACTCAATTATAAGGGTAAAGATTTCTTTTTATTTCCCAATATTTAAATTTTTTTATTATTCAGGTATTGTCTACAATATCTTTATTATCTTGACAAAATGGGCAGTTTTCTTTTCATAATACTCATAAATCTGCTATTCTTGTCATCCAAATTTGTCTATCTTGCATTAATATTTTTTATTGTTCTAAAAATTTGTATAAATTTACTGATTTTATTTCAAAAATCAAGTAAAAAATAAAAAAATATAAAAATAAAAATTTTTTTAATATTTGCTTTTTTTTATGAAAAGAATATAATTACAAAATTTTTTTAAAAATATTTTTTACTTTCCCTTTAAAATAGCTAATTTTAGCTTGATTTTTATAAAAAAATGTTTATACTTCCCGGGCTTAATTTATTTATTTTTATAAGAAAGGATATGACAAGCGAATTACTTTCTATATGAGCAAGTTTGTGAATTTGACTTGCAGCTTTGTGAGTTGCATTTTGACAAGCTTTCTTTATAAATAGAATAATGATTATTCTATGAAGAAATCCGAAAATGACTCCTTTTTTCTTAACTTTAGCTATTTTGTGAATAGCTTTGGTTGAGTCAGCAGCCATTTTTTGACTTATAGTAGCTTTACAACTTTTGTCAGCTGAATTTGTAAATCCGTTGGCTTCGATATGAGTTGGACTTGCTATTTGACTAACTTGACTTTGAGTTTGAGTTTGAGAAGGTCTTATAGTTGAAGAAGCTTCTAAAAGTATAAATAAAAATCCTGATGACAAAAATAAAATTATGTCATTTATGATTTTATTTATTGCTTTGGTTGAATCTGTAGCTATTTATGGTATTATTGTTTCTTTTCAAATTTTAGCAGTGAAAGAAATAACTACTTTAGCTTCTCTTTGATCTTGACTTGCAGTTTGATTAGCATGACTTGGATGAGCAATTTGAATGTGAATGATTTCGAGAAAAGCAATTTGAGTTTATGCTGATTGACAAAATGAAGATTTAAAAATGGTAGTTCCATTTGCTATTTTGTGAATAGCTTTAGTTGAAGCAGCAGTGATTTATGGTTTAATAGTTTCTCTTCAAATTATTTCTACTGATTTGACTAAATGAATATTGGCTTTATGAGCTTGACTTTCAGTTTGATTAGCTGGACTTTGAGTTGCAATTTGACAATGATTACTTGTTTCAAATGCTGTAAATAAAATTTGAACTCCTTGAGTTTCTTGAAAAACTTTGATACCAGTTACAGTTCTAGGTGTAGCTTTAATTGAGGCATGAGCAATTTATGGTTTAATTATAGCTTTTCAGATTTTATCTTCAAAAATATGAATTTGATTGAATGCTATATGAGCTGGTCTAACTATTTGATTAGCTTGATTTGGTACTTGACTTTGACAAGGTTTTATTTGATACAAAGCAATGGAGGCTATTTCAATAAATAAAGAATTAAAAAATAAAATTATTACTTACTTAGTTTTATTTATAGCTTTAGTCGAATCTGTAGCTATTTATGGGCTAGTTTTAGCTATAAATATTTTATCAAAAGATACAGATCTTTGAGTTACAACTATTTGAGTTTGAGCTTCAATGTGACTTTCAGCAATTTGAGTTTGAGTTTGAGCTTCAATTTTGACTTGAAATATTTTAACAAAAATTTCTAAAAGACCAGAATTAACATGATTTTTTGTTACTATTGCTGTTTTGTGAGTAGCTTTAGTTGAATCTGCTGCTATCTATTGACTTATAGTTTCATTTCAAATCTTATGAATGCCAACTGTTGCTTGATTTAAATGATTGGCAGCTTGATTATCTATTTGAATGGCTTGACTTTGAGTTTGATTTGCATTATCTCATATAATAGTTTGAGCTTCAGGTGCAATGGAAAGAAATCCTGAAAATAAAACAAGATATTTGACTTTTATGATTTTGTTTGTTGCTTTAGTTGAAGTTTTAGCTATTTATGGTTTAATTATAGCTAATCAAATTTTAAAATAAAAAATTTAATTATTATAAAGAAATAATACTTATGGATTTTTTTACACAACTTTTAGGAGTATATAAAGATCATAATTATTTACCTGTTTTAAATTGAACAGCACTTGTATTTTTGTTGTTTGTTTTACTTTTTATTTGATTTAAATTTGCAAGAAATTCATGATTTATAGTATTTTTTGAAATGATTTTTGAAAAAGTTTATGAATTTTTTGAAGATATTTTAGGTAAAGATGAAAAAAGATGGGTAAAAGTGTATGTTGTTTCTATGTTTTTCTTTATTTTGACGGCAAATTTAGTTGGAGTTTGAATAGAATTTTTAATTCCAATTTTTGGTCATGATATAGAACATTATATTGTTACACCTACTTCTCATATAAATTTCAATATAGCAATGGCTATAATTTGAGTTTTAGTTGTACTTTATGAACAATTTAGATTTTTATGAGTTCCTAAAGCTATTTATGAATATTTACCAGTTTTTTGAAAAAATTATATTCCTTATAAAATGGGAAAATTTCCAAAAATTATAGATATTCCTTTGTTTTTAGTTATAAAAATATTTGATATAATAATTTCAGTATTTTTATGATTACTTGAAATTGTTTGACATTTTGCTAAAGTTATTTCTTTAGCATTTAGGTTATTTTGAAATATAACTTCAGGTTGAATTCTTTTATGAATGCTTATTGCTTGATTATCAGCTTTGACAATGAGTTTAATGTGAATTAGTTTTCCTGTTGTTTGACCTGTTATTGTTTATTTCCAAGAACTTTTAGTTTCTTTGATTCAAGCTTTGGTTTTTCCTTTGCTTATTGCAATTTTTGTAAAAGTAGCTAAAGTTCACTAAAAAATTTTATAAAATTATAATTAATAGTTATGGATGATTTAAGTATTTGGAAAGTTCTAGCTTCACTTATAAATTTTTTGATTGTGTTTTGAGTTTTTAAATATTTTTTATGAGAAAAAATAGTTTTGGCTATAGAAAATAGAAGAAAAAATATTGAAGCTTCTGATAATGCTGAAATTTTAGCTAAAGAGAAAATTGAACAAAGCCAAAAAGAGGCTGAAGCAATTATCGAAGAAGCAAAAGAAAAAGCTGATGAAATACAAGCTATGGCAGAAGATTTATCAAAACAAAATTCAAATAGAATTATTGAAAGAGCTGAACAAGAAGCAAAATATTTACTTGATACAGCTAAAAATCAAATAGAAAAAGAAAGATTTGATATGGAAAATGAAATGAAAGATAAAATTCTTGATTTATCATTGAAATTAAATTCAAAAATATTTGATAAGGAAACTACAAATAAAGATTTTCTTGAAAAAGAATACGATTTATTAACTAAATAATCTTTTATGAAAGAATTAAATATAGATAAACTAAAATTATCAGAATTAAAAGATTTATTAAAAGAAATGAAATTATATAGAGATTTGAGAAAACAATTATGAGCTAGATGAAAAGCTGTTTATAAAAATTTAAAAAATTGAGAAAATATTTTTGTAGTAGAATATTTTCCAAAAATTTCTAAAGAGTTGGCTTTTAGTGAATCTAAAAAAATTTTTAAAAAAATTTTTGATTTTGAAGTAGAAGAATCAGAAATAATTTTTAAAGAAAAAGAAGAATTAAAATGATGAATTAGAGTTTATTTTAATGATAAAGTTTTAGATTTAAGTTATATAAAAATAGAAAGAGAACTTTCTAAATAATTTTTATTAAAATATTTAAAATTTAAATATATTTTATTATGTCAAAAGACTTATTAAATAAAATTATTGAACAAGTTGAAGCAAAAATTGATTCTGTTGAGATCAATCCAAGTGTTTGAAACGTTTGAGAAGTTTTTTACTTGTGAGATGGTATAGCAAAAATTTCAGGTTTATGAGATGTTGCTTATAATGAAATAGTAGATTTTGAATCTGGAGCAAGAGGTATTGCTCTAAATCTAGAAGAACATTTTATTTGAGTAGTTGTTCTTTCTGGATTTACAAAAATTAAAGAATGAGAAAAAGCTTATTCTACAGGAAAAATTCTAGAAGTTCCAGTTGGTAGAGAATTAGTTTGAAGAGTTGTTGATGCTCTTTGAAATCCTATTGATGGACTTGGAGGACTTTTGACAAAAGAATATTATCCAGTAGAGAGAGTTGCAACTTGAGTTATGGCAAGAAAATCTGTTCACGAACCTTTAGAAACTGGTATAAAAGCTATTGATGCTTTAGTTCCAATTTGAAGAGGACAAAGAGAATTGATTATTTGAGATAGACAAACAGGTAAAACACAAGTGGCAATAGATGCAATTTTGAACCAAAAATGAAAATGAGTTATTTGTGTTTATGTTGCAATTTGACAAAAAGAATGAAAAATTGCTAGAATTGTTGAAGAACTTAGAAAAAGAGGAGCAATGGAATATACAATTGTAGTTGCTGCCTGAGCTTCAGATCCAGCTTCTATGCAATACTTAGCACCATATTCAGGTTGTGCTATGTGAGAATATTTTATGTTCAACTGAGGACATTCTCTTATAGTTTATGATGATTTGACAAAACAAGCAAATGCTTATAGAGAAATGTCACTTCTTTTAAGAAGACCACCTTGAAGAGAAGCTTATCCTTGAGATGTATTTTATCTTCACTCAAGATTATTAGAAAGAGCTTCAAAATTAAATAATGAACTTTGAGCTGGTTCTATGACGGCACTTCCAATTATTGAAACACAAGGTTGAGATGTTTCTGCTTATGTTCCTACAAATGTGATTTCTATCACAGATTGACAAATATTTTTGGAATCAGATTTATTTAACTCTGGACAAAAACCAGCCATAAATGTTTGATTATCTGTTTCAAGAGTTTGAGGTTCTGCTCAAATAAAAGCTATGAAAAAAGTTGCTTGAACTTTGAAACTTGATTTAGCTCAATATAGAGAGTTAGCAGCATTTTCACAATTTTCTTCAGATTTAGATGCTGAAACAAAAGCAAGCCTAGATAGATGAGAAAGAATGATGGAATTATTAAAACAATGAGTTTATTCTCCAGTTTCAGTTGAAAAACAAGTTTGTTCTATTTATGCAGCTTCAAAATGATATTTAGATAATTTGGAAGTTTCAAAAATAAAAGAATTCGAAAAAAAATTATATGATGCTTTAGAAGATGAAAAAACAATTTTACAATCTATAGCTAAAGAAAAAATTTTAATTGATGAAAAAGAATTACAATTACAAGAAATTATTTTAAAAATTGTAGAAATAGTAAAATAAATCTTATCTATTAAAAAAAATATTTTATGGCAAATGCTAAAGAAATAAAAAGAAAAATAGGTTCGATAAAAAATACTTGAAAAATAACCAAAGCAATGGAGTTGATTTCAACAGTAAAAATGAAAAAAGCTCAAGATTTTGTTTTATGAAAAAAATATTTTGTTTTAGAAATGATGAAAACTTTTTTAAAAGTAGAAAAATATCTTACAGAATATTCTTTGTTTTCAGAAAATAATAAATCTTGAAAAACTTTGGCTGTTATGATTACTTCAAATAAATGACTTTGTGGAGGTTATAATATAAATGTGATGAAAAAAGTTAGTTCTTATGTGAAAGAAAAAAAAGAAGAAATTGATTTTATCACTATTTGAAAAAAGGCTTCTCAATTTATTGCAAAAACTTGAAATAATTTGATAGCAGATTTTTCAGAAAAATTTTCGGATAATCAAGATCCTATTTTTACAAAACAAATATCTAAAATAATTGTAGAAGAATATCTTTCAGGAAAATATAATAAAGTAGTTATATTTTATAATTATTATATAAATACAATAAAACAAATTCCAGTTTCTGAAGTTTTTCTTCCTATAGAAGCAAAAGATATAAAAAATTATTTGTATTCTATTTTAGAGGAAGAAGATTTAGAAGAATTGAAAGAAGAAATAAAAAATGCTGAAGATATAAATAGTTATAGTATTGAACCAAGCCCAAAAGATTTAGTTGAAAATATTGTCCCTATATTGCTTGATATGATTTTCTTTTATGTTGTATCAAATGCAAAAGCTTCAGAACATTCTTCTAGAATGGTTGCTATGAAATCTGCAAAAGACAATGCAAATAAAATAGCAAAAAACCTTACAATAAAATATAATAAAGCTAGACAAACAGCTATTACTACAGAAGTTTCTGAAATAACAGCTTGAGTTGAATCAATGAAAGACTAAAAATTTAGTGATATTATTTGATAAAAAATAAAAAAATGCAAAAAATATTTCTTATTATAAAAATTTTTATAAACATAATTTTGTTTTGTTTTTATTCTATGGTTTCGATTTTTATAGGAGACTTTTTCTATTGATATTTATTGACAGCAAAATGACTTCCTGTACCTTGAGCTGATGACCCTTCACATTTGCAATTAGCAGGTTTTATTATACTTTTTGTTTTATTTATCACGATTCTTTTGAGATGATTTTTTTACTTAAGAGTTTTTAAACAAAAAAAATAATGAAATTAAAAGTATTTACAGATTGAGGTTCTAGATGAAATCCTGGAAGTGCTTGACTTTGAGTTTATATAACTGATGAATTTTGACAAGCACTTGAAAAAAGATACAAAAGCTTATGAAAAAAAACAAATAATGAAGCAGAATATTTGTGAGCATTTTTTTGAATAAAAAGAGCTATAGAACTTTGAGCTTCTGAAATTGATTTATTTATGGATTCAAATTTGGTTATAAGTCAACTTTCGGGAAAGTGGAAAATAAAAAAAGATGAATTGAAAATTATAAATCAAGATATTTTAAATCTGATAAAAGAAAATAATTTAAAAATTTCTTTTAATTGGATAGAAAGAGAAAAAAATAAAGAAGCTGATAGACTTAGTAATATAGCTATGGATAAAAATATTTTATAAAAAATTTAAATTATAACTATTTTTTAAATGAAAAATTGAAAAATAATTAAAATAGTTTGAGTAGTTATCGATGTAAAATTTGAAAACTGATATATTCCTTCAATATATGAAGCTCTTGAAGTAAAATGAGCTCCTTCAAAAATAGTTTTGGAAGTTCAACAACAACTTTGAGATGGAGTAGTTAGAACAATTGCAATGAATCCTGTAGAATGATTAAAAAGATGACTTGAAGTTGTTGCTACAGAAGCTCCAATAAGTGTTCCAGTTTGAGAAGTTGTTCTTGGTAGAATGTTTAACGTTTTATGAGACCCAATTGATAATTCTCCTGCACCTAAAGCCCACTATTATGATCCAATTCATAGAGAAGCCCCAAAATTTAGTGATTTAAGTACAAAAGCAGAAATTTTTGAAACTTGAATAAAAGTTATCGATCTTATCGCTCCAATGCTTAAATGATGAAAAGTTTGACTTTTTGGTTGAGCATGAGTTGGTAAAACAGTAATAATGCAAGAACTTATTCATAATATAGCTTCAGAACATGGATGATATTCTGTTGTTGCTTGAGTTTGAGAAAGAACAAGAGAATGAAATGACCTTTATCATGAAATGAAAGATTCTTGAGTTATTGATAAAACAGCAATGGTTTTTGGACAAATGAACGAAGCTCCAGGACCAAGAGCTAGAGTTGCTCTAACTTGACTTACTATGGCAGAACATTTCAGAGATAGAGAAAAAAAAGATGTATTATTATTTATAGATAATATTTTCAGATTTACTCAAGCTGGTTCTGAAATTTCGGCTTTGCTTTGAAGAATACCTTCAGCAGTAGGTTACCAACCAACTTTGGCAACTGATATGTGAAGCTTGCAAGAAAGAATTACTTCTACAAAAGATGGTTCTATTACTTCAGTTCAAGCAGTTTATGTTCCAGCTGATGACTTGACAGATCCAGCTCCGGCTACAACTTTTGCTCACTTGGATTCAACAATTGTATTAAATAGATCGATTGCAGAACTTGGTATTTATCCAGCTGTAGATCCACTTGACTCAACTTCTACAGTTTTATCAGCAGAAGTTGTTTGAGAAGAACACTATGAAGTTGCAATTGCTGTACAAAAAACTTTACAAAAATATAAAGAATTACAAGATATTATTGCGATTCTTGGTATGGATGAATTATCTGATGAAGATAAATTAACTGTTTCAAGAGCAAGAAAAATCCAAAAATTTTTCTCACAACCATTTTTCGTTGCAGAACAATTTACAGGAACTCCTTGAGTTTATACAAAACTTGAAGATACAGTTTCTGGTTTCAAAAAAATTGTTAATTGAGAATTAGATTATATTTCAGAAAATTATTTTATGTATAAAGCTGGAATAAGTGATGTAATAAAAGCTTATGAAAATGCAAAAGCAAAAGAATAATTTATAAATAAAAAATTATGAAATTAAAAATTTATTCATTTACTTGAGAAAGTTTTAGTTCTGATTCTGTAATTTCTGTTACTTTTATGACCTCGGCTTGAGAAATAACAATTTTAGAAAATCATATTCCTCTATTTACAAGTCTAAGGCCTTCTGATATGAATGTAATTTTTATTAATGAGGAAGGTAAAAAAGTAGAAGAAAATTTTGCAATTTGAAAATGAATTATTGAAGTAAGTTCAAATAATATAAAAGTTATGGCTGATATGTTTTTAGATATGCATAATATAAATATTGAAGAAGCTGAATCTGCAAAGAAAAAAGCTTTAGAACTTATGAAAAAATATTCAGAAGATAAACTTGATATGGAAAAATATATTGAAGCAGAGGATTTACTTTTGAAATCTTTAGCTCAATTAAAACTTTCTGATTCTTAAAAGATATTCGTAAAAAGAATATCTTTTTTTATAAAAAATTTTGAAAAAGCAATTTTTTAGTTAAAATAAAAAAGATTGTATTATTAAGAAAAAATTATGATTTCCAAAATAAATTCTATTGCTGTGAATTGACTAAATACTGATTTGATAGAGGTAGAAATAGATATAAATCAATGATTACCAAGTTTTACAATTGTTTGACTACCAGATCAATGAGTTCAAGAAAGTAAAGAAAGACTTCGCTCTGCTTTAAAATCAAGTTGAACAAAACTTCCAGTTTCAAAAATTACTGTAAATTTAGCTCCAGCTGATATAAAAAAATCTTGACCAAGTTTTGATTTTCCGATTGCTATTTGAATTCTTGATGTAGAACTTGATTTTGATAAAAAAATTTTAGCAGAAAGTATTTTTTTGTGAGAATTATCTTTAAATGGAGATTTGAGAAAAGTAAATTCTGTTTTACCAGCAACAATTTGAGCAAAAGAAAAATGATTTAAAAATATTTTTGTTCCTAAAGCTAATTCTTTAGAATCATCTGTTATTCCAGGAATAAATGTTATTGCAATAGAAAATTTATCTGAAGCAATTCAAATTTTACTTTGAAGAAAAGAAATTTTTCCAGAAAAAAATTTAGATATTTTATCTTTGGTTACAGAAAATTTAGAAAATAAATATGATTTTAAATATGTAGTTTGACAAAAATTTGCAAAAAGAGCTTTGGAAATTTCAGCAAGTTGAGGACATAATATAATTATGAGTGGTCCTCCAGGAAGTGGAAAAACTATGCTTGCAAAAGCTTTTGCTACAATTTTACCTGATTTGACAATTGAAGAAGCAATTGAAATTTCAAAAATTTATAGTATTTCTGGACTTTTAACTCAAGAAAATCCACTTATTACAAAAAGACCTTTTAGAACAGTACATCATACTGCTAGCTCTGTTTCTATAATTGGTTGATGAAGATCAGCTAAACCATGAGAGATTTCTCTTGCTCATAAATGAGTTTTGTTTTTGGATGAAATTTTGGAGTTTCAAAAAACTGTTTTAGAAGTTTTGAGACAACCACTTGAAGATTGACAAATAACAGTAAATCGTGTAAATGCAACTTTTACTTATCCTGCAAAATTTATTTTGGTTTGAGCTATGAATCCTTGCCCTTGTGGATTTTTGACAGATCCTGACAAAGAATGTATTTGCTCTCAAAGACAAGTTTTAAATTATTCTTCAAAATTATCTTGACCACTTATTGATAGAGTTGATATTTTTATTGAAGTTCCAAAAGTAAAAACTGAAGAATTTTCTGTAAAAAAAGATTTAGAACTTGCAGAAAGCTCTGAAGAAATCAAAAAAAGAGTTGAAAAAGCAAGACAAATTCAATTAAAAAGATTTGCTTGAACAAATATCACTTTTAACTCTGAAATGTCTACAAAAGAAATAAATAAATTTTGTGTTTTGGATGATGAAACTGAACAAATCTTGAAGCAAGCTGTGACAATGATGAATTTATCAGCAAGAAGTTATTATAGAATTTTAAAATTATCAAGAACAATTGCAGATTTAGCGAATTCTGAAAATATTCAAAAAGAGCATATTTTGGAAGCTCTAAGTTATAGAAAAAGAGAAGAGGATTAGAAAAATATTTTGAAAATAAAGATTTTTATGAAAAAAGGTTTCTATATTAAAAGAATAAAAAAAATTTTAAATAATTATGAAAGAGAAAGAAAATCATTTTCTATGATTTTTCCTTTTTTGATGCCTTTTTTTGTATTTTTGAAGAGATTACATAGAAAATTAAAAAATAAATTTGAAAAAATAGCTAAAACAAAACAAGAATATAAAAAATTTATAAATGTTCGTCATCAGTCAGTTTTGATGAGAAAATTATGAGATGTAGATATGAGTTTACAAAAAAATAAAATAAAAAACTTAGAAATAGCTTCAAAAAAACTTGATTGACTGGTTGTAAATCCTGGAGAAATTTTTTCTTTTTGGGAAATTGTTTGATGTCCAAGTTATAAAAAATGATATTTGGATGGAATTCTGATTTCTAGATGAAAAGTAAAAGTGTGAGTTTGATGATGAATTTGCCAACTTTGAAATTTACTTTACTGGATGTTTTTACATACAAATGTTGAGATTATTGAAAGAAAGCATCATTCTTATGATATTTTTCCAGATTCTTGAAGAGTTTTACCTTTTTCTTCTTGAGCTACACTTTTTTATAATTATGTTGACTTAAAAATAAAAAATACACTTGATTATCCAATTCAAATCAAACTTTGGCTTGATGAAAAATATTTAAAATGACAAATTTTATCAGATTTTCCAGTACAAGAAAAAATCTCAGTTTTTGAAGAATTTCATAGTTTTGTTTTATATAAAAATAAATTTTTTCGTTATAATATTATTAAAAAAAGTATTAAAAAAGATGAAAATATAAAAATAGAAAAAATTTCAGAAAATTTTTCTCCAGTTTTGTATAAAATTACAGAAAAAGAGATTTTGGAAAAATGATATCAGTTTATAAAATTATAAAAAAAGAGATTTTTTTAAATCTCTTTTTTTTAATTTTTATAAGGATAGTTTTTGGAAATTTTTTCTATTTCTTGTTTTGTTAAATCACAATTTAAATTTCAATCTTTATCATAGAAATATTTTTCACATATTTTGAAAATATATCATTCTAAATTTTTATGTTTTTCTTTCTCCGGAAAATTTATTTTTTTATCAGCAATATTCCAATAATAAGAATTAAATCTTATATTTGCAGGCATTTTTATACTTTTAATTTCAAAAAAAGTTGGAATTAAAGGATATTTATTAGAAAAATCATACTCTAGATTTAAATTAAAATTATTATCTTTTATTTTTAAATCAAAATTTTTTATAAAATTTTTATATTTTTCATAATTTTCTTTGTTTGAAATAGTATTTTTTTCTATAGTTAAGTTTATTTTATCATTATTTGAAAATCAAATATTATAAAAATCCAAGTTTCCGTGAATATTAATAAAATCTAAATGAATTACAGATTTTATTTGAGTATTATATAGGTTTAAAAATTTTAAATCTTTTATATCTATAGAAATATTTTTTTCTTCACTTTGAATTCAATAATACCTACCAAAAAGTTCTGAAATTACTCAAAAACCTAAAACTAAAGCAATTAAAAAACTTATAGTTCAAGTAAAAAATATTTTTGTAAAAAATTTTCAGCTAAAAGCATATATTACAAAAGTTGTTCAAAGTAAAATCAAAGCAAAATTTCAAATAAAAAGTCAAATAGGTAACATATAAGAAAAATCTTTGAAAAGGTAGATATTTTCTATATGAAAATTTGATGTATAAAGTCCTAAAATAATGATAGCTGGAATAAGAAGAGAAAAACAAGTTATTCATATCATCCCAGCAAATATAAATCTAAAAAAACCAGTTCTTATAAGTAAAAATCCAATTATGTAAAAAACTACTAAAACAGGAATTATTTTAGCAGAAACAAATATTCAAATCAAAAATAGAATAAAAAATAAAATTCTATAAATATTTGCTGAAATTCCGGTTTTTAATCAAAGTTCATAGAAAACTCATAAAAAAACTACTTTTTCTGATTTTTGTTTTATTTTTTCCCAAAAATTTGATGGGACTTTTTCTACATTTTCTCAAAGTTGTTCTTTAAAAATTTCTTCTGGAGAACCTATTTCTTTTAAAATATTTTTTAGTTTTTCTGGAGTTAATTCTTGTTCTAACTCTATTTTATCGTAAATTCTTTCTTCTATATCAGAAACTAATTCTTTATCCAATTTGTTTAATTCTATGAAATTATCCAAATTTTTTTTGTATGAATCTAAAATTTTTTTTGATTCTTTTGTCATTTCTGCAACTTTCATATTTTTTTTGTTAAAAAATTAAAATTATTTTTCTAAAATTTTAAAAACAGAAGCTTTTATTTCTCCCCACGAAGTAAGCATTAAATCAAAGGCATTTTCTCAGTTTTTTGTTAAACTATAATATTTTCTTGGGTGTCAACTTTCTGATTCTTCCCAACGGTAAGTTATAATTTCATCCTTTTTAAGTCTTGATAAAAGAGGATAAATTGTACCTTCAACAACTATTAGATCACTATTTTTTAGTATTTCTATGATCTCTGCTCAGTAAGTTTCTCATTTCGATTTTAAAATTCACAAAATTATAAAATCAAGAATTCATTTTCTCATCTGAGCTTGAATTTTTGTTTCCATATAAAAAATAATTACTATGTAATACAAGGTATATTTTATACTAATATTATTTTTTGTCAAATTTTTTATTGCAAAAACTAAAAAAATGGCTAAAATTAAATAAATTTAAGAATAAAATTTTATTTAATGAAAGAGAGAAAAATATCTATTTTTGCTTCTATTTGAAGCCAAAATCTAGGAGATGAATTGATTTTGAGAAATGAAATAAATCTTTTGAAAAAAGAATTTTGAGAAAATACAAAATTTTTTGTTTTTACTTATGATAAAAAAGATTTGTTTTTTAAAGAAAAAAATGTTTTTTATAAAGAATATTTTCCGATTTGATTTTCAAAACCTTGAAATATCTTTAGAAATATAAAAAATTTTTTTGTTTTAATTTTTACGATTATTTTTTCTGATTTTATTGTAATTTGATGAGGAGGAATAATTTTTGATAAAGAAAATCAATTAACTAAAAATCCTTTAGATTTATGGAATTTTAGAACAAAACTTTTTAGATTTTTTTGTAAAAAAATATATTTTTTTAGAGTTTGAATAGATATAAAACAAGAAG
>CAUQKR010000012.1:0-25679 GCA_963518665.1 uncultured Candidatus Altimarinota bacterium
GTTAATTCATATCAACCAGCTTCAATTGTTTTTGGAGAAATAACTATTCTATTTAGAATTCACCAAAGTTCGCAATCTGAAGCCTTTTGTCCAAATCAAAATTTTTTTCACATTCTATCATCTAAAATAACAGATTTTCATTCTTTTTCTAAATCTTTAGCTAATTTTACAGCTTTTTCTAGATTTTCCTCTCACATAACTAAAATAAAATAATCATATGGAGCTACATTTTCTGGCCAAGAAATTCATTTTTCTGTCATAAAATATTCTGCCAAAACTCACATAAGTCTTGTAACTCAAATTCCATAACATCACATTTCTACTTTATCTACAGTTTGATTATTTTCATCAAGAAAACTTAATCCAAAAGGTTTACTATATTTATCTCACAGATGAAAAATATTTCAAACTTCACAAGCTTTTCTAAAAGTAAGCTTTTCTCCTGAAACATTTTTTGAAGTAAATCATTCAATAGGTTCACTAAAATCTCCAAATTCTGAAATTTCTAAATCTGATATATTTACATTTTTTGTAGAATAAGCTATTTTATTTGCTCAAGCAAAAAAATTTTTTACTGTTTTTAATGAATCATCAGCAAAATTTCACAAGAAATTTTTAAAAATAGAATTTTTCAAAGGAGTTACAAAACCTCTAACTGTTCCCAATTCTAAAAGTTCTTCTTCAGTAGCTTGAACAAATTCCTCTTTAAAATTTTTTCTGATAAATTTTGCTACTTTTATTTCATTTATTTCCAAATCTCATCTAATCATTACAGAAAAATATTTTCCACTTTCTGTTTTAAAAATAACTGTTTTTAGCATTTTCCAAGCTGGAGCAGAAAAATATTCTGACATTTTTTCTATAGAAACAATTTCTGAAATTGAATCAAAAAATTCTATTTTTTCTTCAGTTTCTTCGATATTTTTATTATCTGGAATACCTGAAGCAAGCTCTAAATTAAAACAATATCAGCTAGAATCTTGAACAATTATATCTTCTCAAATCGGTAAAAAAGTTTGAAATTCGTGAGAATTTTTATCAGAGATAGCTCACCCATCAGCATCTGCCATAACTGTATCAGCTCAAATCCCAAGTCTATCAAAAATTTTATTATAAGCTATAATAACTTTTTCATAAAATTCTTCAAAATCTTGTATATTTGCATGAAAACTATAAGCATCTTTCATCACAAATTCTCTTCATCTCAAAAGCCCTGATTTTGCTCTTTTTTCATTTCTAAATTTTTTTTGGATTTGATAAACACAAGTTGGTAAATCTTTATAAGATTGAATAAATTCTTTGAAAATAGAAGTTACATTTTCTTCTGCTGTTGGAGATATTCTATACTCACTACTTCCCCAACCTGGAACTTTAAAATATTCTGGAATTTCCCATCTAGAAGTTGTTTCCCATAAATCTCTTGGTGTCAAAACTCACATAAGCATTTCATGATATCCAGCATTATCCATCTCTTCTCTGATGATATTTTCAATATTTTTGTAAACTCTATATCACATTGGTAAAAACTCATAAACTCAAGCCATAGTTTGTCTTATATAAGAGCCTTGTAAAAGTAAACTTGTAGAAAGATTATCACTTACTTTTGGTTTTGTTTTCAATGTGTTAAATGGGAAAGTTGATAATTTTAACATCTTTTTATTTTAAAAAATAAATTTTTGTTATTTTATTTATTTTTAGCTAAAAGTAAAGATTTTTTTATTTTTTTATTTTTTTTATTGACTTTTATAAAAAAATATTTATAATACATTCTAACTAAGTTACAGACAACCTCTATAAAGTCAATTCTAAATATAAAAGGAGTAAAATATGTGCTTTGCAAGAGATCATCCATAATCTAGTTTTCTCGTAGAAGAGGAATTTTACCTTTGCAGTACTTTTCTACATATAAGCAAGATTTGAAAATGAGTAGACTTTTTTTTGAAACAATCCGCAAACTTAGCCTGAAAAAGGAGCAAAACTATGACTTTTATCAGAGATAAACCATAAACTATGAAGGATTTTTCCCTTTAATATTTTATATTTTTCCAATAAGTCTAGAATAAACACCTTAGAAAAATTTTCTAAGGTGTTTTCTTTTTTAAAGAATATCTCTAAATTTTTTTAGATATTCTTCTCTAGCTTTTGTTATAGCATCAAAAATATCTTCAAATTCATTGACTTTACTTTTTTTATTTTCTAATTCTTCCATATTTTATATATAATATTTTTATAAAATTTCAAGTATTCTAACATAAAAATAAGTTTTATGCAAGAAAATTATATTTTCACTTGACTTTTATTTTTTTTATGTATAATAAAGAAACTTTCAGAAGATATTTTTATATAAAAATTATTTAAAAATTGTTTTTTGAAAGGAAATAAGAAAAATCTCTCAAAACAAAACTAGGAGTAAAATATGTCTACTAAAAATAAAAAAGACATCTTACATGTAATTGCAAATTGTAATGATTTAAGCAAATATATTGAAGCTGCAAAAATGATTCTAGAAAATCCAAATCTAGATCATCATGCCAAAAAAGCTCTTGAAGAGTATGCAGAAAATTACAATGCAACAACTTCTATAGGGAAACAAATTAGACTTAGAGCTAAACGGATTTTAGCCAAAAAACTTCAACTTATTATTACTGCTTAATAAGCATAAACTTTGTTTAAAAGAGATCAAAAGGCTAGAACTTCTAGCCTTTTTTCTTCAATAAGGAGAAAAAAATGAGAATAAATGATATCAAATTAACAGATAAAGAAAAAGAAAATATTCTAGCATTTTTTAAAAATGATGAAAAATTTTCTGAATATTCTCAACATTTAAACTATATTCTTGATTTATATTCAAGACTACCATTAAATGAAATAAAATTATTTATAAATATTTTAGAATACAAAAAGTTAAAAACAAAACAGAATAGTAATCTAAATTTAGATGGTAAAGAAAAAATTATCTTATCTGAAATAGAAAAAGATATTTCTAATCTACTAAATAAATAATTTTTTATAAAAAGAGTGTTATTTCACTCTTTTTTTATTTTTTAAAATAAAATTGACTTTATAAGCTTTTTATTTATAATACAAAAACTAAAAATTTGTAAGAAATTTTTTTTTACAATATTTTTAGTAACTTGATTAACAACACAAAAAGAAGGAGAAAAAAATGTTAATAAATCAAGAAATTATTGAAATAGTCGATAACATTAGTTTAAATTATTTCAAAAAAATCGGTGTGGAAGAAATAGAAAACCACATCAAAACTTATAATGAAGAAACAGAAAAAGTCTTCAGCACTCAACATTTGAAAAATATTTCTAGACTGATAGAAATAGCAAATGAAAAAAAATTAACTGACATAGGATATGCAATAGTTTACAAGCTATACAGATTGATTAAACTGCTAGAAAAAGAGAATATTCAAGACTTAAATTGTGAAGAAAAGTCTTACAAAGAAAATCTAGTTTTTAATCTCAAAAAAGATTTAATTATCGAACCTGAAAAACTCACAGTATAATTTTTTTGATAGTAAGCTCTCATTATGAGAGCTTTTTTATTAGCTTAAAATAGAGTTTAAAAAATATTTTTAGCACCTAAATAAAAAAAGTGCTAAAATAAATTTGACAAAAAATTTTTTTTGAATATAATACTATCAAGCTTATAAAAAGCTGTTAAATAAATTTTTAAAACTTAATTTTTTATAATATGGGAAAAATTATTTGAATAGACTTATGAACTACAAACTCTTGTGTAGCTTTTATGGAAGGTTGAGAAGCTAAAGTTATTCCAAACTCAGAATGAAACAGAACTACTCCATCGATTGTTGCAAGCAAAGATAATTTAACAATTGTTTGAACCTCTGCAAAAAGACAAGCTATCACAAATCCTGCAAATACAATTTATTCTGCAAAAAGATTTATCGGTAGAAAATATGATGAAGTACAAGACGAAATAAAAAATGTTGCTTTTAAAGTTGTAAAATGACCAGCTGGAGAAGCTCTTATTGAATTTAATGGGAAAGCAGTAAGACCAGAAGAAATCTGAGCTCACGTTTTGATGAAATTGAAAGAAGATGCTGAAAAATTTTTAGGGACAAAAGTTACTGAAGCTGTTATCACTGTTCCTGCTTATTTCAACGATGATCAAAGACAAGCAACTATAAATGCTTGAAAAATTGCAGGGCTTGAAGTAAAAAGAATCGTAAATGAACCAACTGCTGCTGCCTTGTCTTACTGAGCTTGAAAAGGTAAAAATGAAAAAGTTGCTGTTTATGACCTTGGTTGAGGTACTTTTGATATTTCAGTTTTAGAATTATCTGAAGAAGGAACTTTCGAAGTTTTAGCTACAAACTGAGATACTCACCTTGGTTGAGATGACTTTGACAAAAAAATTGTTGATTATATAATTGATGAATTTAAAAAAGAACAAGCTGTTGATTTGAGAAATGATTCTATGGCTTTACAAAGAGTTAGAGATGAAGCTGAAAAAGCTAAAAAAGAATTATCTTCTACAAGTTCTTATGATATAAATCTTCCTTATATCACTGTAGATGCTACTGGTCCAAAAAATCTTATGATGACTATTACTAGAGCAAAATTTGAAGAACTTATTGCTGATTTAGTTGAAAGAAGTCTTATTCCTTGTAAAAAAGTTTTGGAAGATGCAGGATTAAAAGCTAGTGAATTGAATCAAGTTTTACTTGTTTGAGGTTCAACTAGAGTTCCACTTGTAAAACAAAAAGTTGAAGCTTTCTTTGGCAAAAAACCAAATGAATGAATTAACCCAGATGAAGCTGTTGCAATGTGAGCTGCAATCCAAGCTTGAATTATTGGTTGAGATGTAACTGATGTATTATTACTTGATGTAACTCCACTTACTCTTTGAATCGAAACAATGTGAGGAATCAGAACTCCAATGATTGCTAGAAATACAACTATTCCAGCTTCAAAATCTGAAGTTTTCTCTACTGCTGTTGATAACCAACCAAGTGTAGAAATAAATGTATTACAATGAGAAAGAGAAATGGCTGTAGATAACAAATCACTTTGAAGATTTATCTTAAGTGGAATAGCTCCAGCTCCAAGATGAGTTCCACAAATCGAAGTTACTTTTGATATAGATGCAAATGGTGTACTTAGAGTAACAGCAAAAGATAAATGAACTGGTAGAAGTCAAGATATCACAATCCAAGGCTCTACAGGTATGGATGACAAAGAAGTTGATAGATTAGTAAAAGAAGCTGAAGCAAAAAGAGAGGAAGATCAAAAGAAAAAATCTACAGTAGATGCTAGAAATCATGCTGATTCTCTTGTAGCACAAGCTGAAAAACTTATCAGAGACAATGCAGACAAAATAAGTGATGAAGATAAAAATCTACTAGAAGGAAAAATTTCAGATGTAAAAAATGTATTAAATAAATCTGATGCTACAAAAGAAGATTTTGAAAATCCAACAAAAGAATTAAATGACACTCTTATGCAAGTAGGACAAAAACTTTATAGTCAAGCTTGAGCTCAAACAAATGAAGCTCCAAAATCAGATGACTGAATAGTTGATGGTGAAACTACTAGAGTTTAATAAAAAAATAGGCTTTAAAAGCCTATTTTTTTATTAACTAAAAAGTCAATATACGATTCTCCTTAAATCAATTTCAAAAAAATCCTTTCTACAAATATGTTTTACTTCTTTTTCTAGCTTTTCTAAGTCTAAAAGAATACAAACTGAAGAATAGTTCTCTGGATGCAGAGCTATAATCCAACCTGGAATCAAAGTTTTTATTTTTTCTAGTACTTCTTCCCTACTTTCAGAATTATCTTCAGATTGTTTTTTCAAAACAAAGTCTAAAATAGGATTTTTTTCTATAAAAATTTTTCTCTGAAACAAAATTTCTAAAATGTATTTTATTTCAAACCTTTTAACAAAATTATTTTTCATAAACTCTTAACTCCTTTTATAAAAAAATTTTGGATTTTTATTATATTTTTTAAATAAAAAAAAGTCAAAAAATATTACTCAAATAGTAATATTTTAGTAATAACTAATTTTTACAAAAAAATCTTAGAAAAATTCTAAGATTTTTTAAATTTTAAATTACAAACTTCTAAATTTTTCAAAGTTATAAAACAAACATATATCAAAATTATTATAGAAAGTAATTTTAATTCTACTCATTGATAAGGTAAAAAAGCTAAAATACTTGAAAGCCCTAAATAAGTAGCAAAAGTTAAAGTACAAGATGCACATCATCAAACTAAACTTCATATAAAACCTCCTATAAATCAAAGTTTACTTACTTTTTTATTTGAAAAATATTTCATTTTATAAAGTGTAGCTCATAAAAAGATTGCAAAAAATATAGCTAAACTTATATCCAAAGCTAAAATAAAATAAAAATAATTATCTCACTCTCAAAATATTATATTATGTCTTGATCACCAAGTAAAAAAATAAGTTGGCAAACTCATAATAAAAAATCCAAGTAAAACTCAAATTATTCAATATTTATTTGTAAAAACTTTTTTTAAATTTTTAAATATATTCATAACAAATAAATTATATATTTTTAATAGCTTCCTCAACTGCTTCAACTGATCTACTACTCAATTTAACAAAAGCTCCAGTTTCATTATTTACTACATAAACAGAAGGAGTTCCTGTTACTCACATTTTTGCTCATAAAGTTAAATCAGAATTAACTGTTTCAGAATATTTTCCTGAAGTTAAACATTCATTCAGTTTCGCATTATCAACTCAAATAGCAGTTAAATCAGCTAAAACAGAATCTTTTGAATGTCCAGTTGATTTATTAAACAAAGTATCAACAGCTTCAAAATATTTTTCGTTTCAAGATACTTCAGCTACACAAAGAGAAGCTTCAGCTTTCAGTCTAGCTCCTGGATGAATAGATTCAAGTGGGAAGTTTCTAATTATGTGATTTACATTTTGTCCATCTTTAGCTAAAACTTCTTTAACTAAACCAGAATTATGGAATTGTTTACAATAAGGACATTCTAAATCTGTAAAATCATAAATAGAATATTTTGCATTTTCTACTCCTTCTATTGGAGTTTTTACTACTAAATCTTCTTTTGTCAATTTTGTGTCTGAAGTAGTTGGATGTTGTTCAGCAACTTCAGATCCAGTTGCTTTTTTGATTTGTTCAGCAATTTCTGATTTTGACATTTTTCCAAGAGTAGAATCATATTGAGCTTTATTTACCAATAAAACTTTTTCATAGTTTTCAGCTCAACCATAAGTTCTATATTCATTTTGTAAAACTGCAAAATAAGTAAATCCCATATTTACAACTGAAAATACAATTACAGTTATAAGTACAGTTAGATTGCTAATGCATGATTTTTTTTCTTTGTTTTCAAACATAATTTCCTTTTTTAAATTATAAAATATTTTTTGTTTTAAAAACTATATAAAGTATAGCATATTTTTTTTATTATTCAAATTTTTTTTTGTTAATTTTATTTACATAAAATAATTTATCTTCAAACATTTTTCTTCCAGAAATAACACATTTCACCTCAATTATAAAGTTTTCTTTTTTTATAAAAATTTCTTTTTACTAAATTATCAAATTCTAGATAACTTGAAATAATTCATCAAGAAAGATTTTCATTTTTTCTAAAAATTTTATCAATACTATTATACATACTTTCTAAATTTTCTGATTTTAATCTATCTCAATAAGGGGGATTTGAGACAAGAGTTCAAACTAGATTTGTTCTTCAAATGTATTCTTTAAAATCTTTTTTCTCAAAAATAATTTCATCTTCAAGTCAAGCTCTTTTTGCATTTTGCTTAGCTATTTCCAAAATTT
Organism: uncultured Candidatus Altimarinota bacterium; assembly: GCA_963518665.1. Classification (GTDB taxonomy): domain Bacteria; phylum Patescibacteriota; class Gracilibacteria; order BD1-5; family UBA6164; genus GN02-872. The sequence continues at coordinate 7,832 of CAUQKR010000012.1, forward strand.
CTTCATCTATATCTGAAGCAAAAACTTTGTATTCTCCAGCAAATTCTTTTGTTTTTGCTATTTTTCTCTCGTATTCTACCATTTCTGAAGGAATAAGTTGCAGTTTCTCAAAAGCAAATTTTCTTTTTAATCCTGGAGCAATATTTTTTGCTATCATCAAAGCTTCGATTGCAATAGTTCAGCTTCCACAGAAAAAATCATAAAAATTTTCTTTAAATTTCCAAGAAGAAAGTAGAACCAAAGCTGCTGCTAAACTCTCTTTTATCGGAGCTTCTCAAGCTTCAACTCTGTATCATCTTTTATGAAGAGCTTCTCAAGTTGTATTTAACAAAACTCTAAGCTTATTATCTATCATTAAAATAAGGATTTCTACAGCTTCTTCATTTTCATCTTCTTCGTAATAATTTCCGGCTCAAACAAGACTATCAACTATTGCTTTTTTAGCAAGAGACTGCATAGTTCTAGCAGAAAATAGTTCACTTCTATCAGAGCTACTTTTTACAATTATTGGGTTATTTTTTTTGAAATATTTTTTAAAAGGAATTTTTTTTATAATTTCAAAAAAATATTCAAAATCTGTAACATCTGGAGTTTCAGACAAAAGTAAATAAAGTTTATTCCCTACTCTAGACCAAAGATTCACTCTAACCATAAGTTCAGGATCTCAAGAAAAAGTTATAATTCTATCTTGAGTTTGTTCGATTTTTCAACCACATTTTTCAATTTCTTTTTTTGCAACTGACTCAACTCAGGCAATTGTAGAAAGTACAAATTTCATTATTTTTTCTATTAAATATAAACATAAATAATTTTAGCTTATATAATCCAAAAGTCAAAAGTTTTTGAAAAACTTGTTAATTTCTAAAAAACTTGTTAAAAATTTGCAAGAAAAATTTTATTATGTTAAAATATTTATATAAATTTATTTTTAAATATAAAAAATTATGGAAGCAATGAATAAACAAGAAGTTCAACAAGAAACTCAAAAACCAGAAGAAACAAAAAGTGAAATAAAAAAAATGAGTTATAAATGAGTTGAATTAAGTGCTGATAATAAACTTACTCAAAAAGAATTAAAAACTATTGAAAATCTTTTAAACACAGATTTAAAAGAAATCCAAAAAGAAACAAAATGAAATCTAGACTCACTTAAAAAAGTTGTTTTGGAAGATTTAAAATCTAGAATGGAAAGAGGTCCAAATAAATATATTTCTTCTTTGATAGAAAAAACTGAAAAACATTTACAAACTACTGAAAGTCAAAAAACTGAAATAAAGGAAGAAGAATCAAATAGTGTAGAAGAATCTATAGCTAAAACAGCTCAAAATATAAACATTCCAAGTTTAGAACAAAAAATGAATGAATGAAATGTAAAACAAGAAGCTAAAAATACACAAACTGAATTAGATAAATTGGATGAAAATACTGCTGAAGAAACTGATAAATAGTAAAAAATAGGAATAAATTCCTATTTTTTGATTTATAAATTTTTTTATGATAAAATATTAAAAATAATTTTTAAAAAATAAAAAAAATGGAAAAAATAGAACAAAATTTTTCGACAGAAAATAAAAAAATTGAGTCAAAAAATGTTATAATGGACTGAAATAATAAACTTTCTCAAAAAGAACTTGATTTTTTAAATGAACTTATAAAATGAGAAAAAAAAGAAATTTTAAATAAATCAAAAGATGAATTAAAAGCTCTAAAAGAAGAAATTTCAAAAGAACTCGAAAATATAATAAATAGAAGAAAGAAAAATAAATTTTTAAAAGTTTTAAAAAGGAAAACTGAAAAAATTTTGGATAAAGCTATAAAAAATCATAAAAAAGATTCTAAAAAAACTCCAAAAAATAAAAATCAAAATCCAGAAAATAAACAAAAAACTACTCCAACAACAGTTGCTGAAAATCTAGTAAAATTTGCAAATAAAACAACAAAATCAAATGGTTGGAATATAGAAAATTCACCTAAAGACCAAAAAGATGAAAAAATAAACATAGAAAAAGAACTTGATTTTTTAGATGAAAATACTTCTGAAGAACAAACAAAAAATACAGAAAATAAAAAAAGATTTGTAACTAATAATAAAGAAGTAGAAGATTTTTTAAATTGAAAAACTAAAAAAGAGGAAACAAAAGAAAATTCTGAGAATAATCAAAATAATGAAATAGAAGAAGACACAAAAAAATTGACAGAAGCACAAAAAAATGAATCAGAAAATAAAAATCTTGAACAAAAAATTTCTGAAACAGAAATGAATCTAGATGATGCAAGAAGAGCTTTAATTGAAAAATATAAAGAAGCTATAGGTTATTTTGAAGTAGATGAAAAAATATTTTTAGCTATTTTTGAGCAAAACAATAATTTCCCAGAAAATATAGAAACTTATAGAAAAAATGTTATAGAATGAAAAATAACTGAAGAAGTAGCAAAACAAACAGTAAAAGCAATTATTAAAAAATTTAGTCAATAAAAAATACACCTTTAAAGTGTATTTTTTTATATTTTTTTACAGATAAAATAAACTCTTTCACTTTCATCTGTCACTTCTCAATAATGAAAATCTATTTTTTCAAGAAGTTCAAATCATTTTGCTTTTAATTCCTTTTCTATTGTTTTTATTGGAAAACTCACTTCTCTGACAACTTCCTCAATCAAATTATATTTTCAACTTTCTCCTTCTTTTTCAAAAATTTTTATAAGCCACTCATAAACTTTTCATTTTTTAAACATTTCCAAACAAACTGTATTTTCTCAAAAATTATAAAACTGAGCAAAATCACGAACTATATTTTCAAACTCAAAAATTGTGTTTATATCAAAAACCAAAAGTCAACCATTTTTTAAATTTTTATAAGAATTTTCAAAAAGTTTTTGCCAATCTTCCCACTGAAGTAAATGGCAAATCGAGTTATAATTACACAAAATCAAGTCAAATTCTTGTTTAAAAGAAAAATTTGTCATATCTCCTAAAACAAGTTTTTTTTGAAGATTTGATAAATTTTTTTCAGCTTTTTCAAGCATTTTTTCATTTATATCAAGTCAAGTGTAAGAAAAATTAGATTTTATCAATTCTTTTGCTACAACTCAAGTTCCACAAGCAAGCTCCAAAATATTTTTTGTGTCTGGTAAATAATTTTCTATTACATCATATTTTAAAAAATCTATTTCATCCTCAAGTGAAGAATTTATTCATCTGACTATTTCATCATAATAGTCTAAAAATTTATCATAAGTTTTCATTTTTTTATTTTAAAAATTTAGTTTTTTAGATTATAATTATTAAATAAATATTTTCAACAAAAAAAGAACAATTTTAATTGTTCTTTTTTTCTATATTTTGTAAAAATTTTACTAAATCTTCTTTTATTCTAGCTTCTAGTTCCATTTTTTTATTTCTTCCATAATGAAAAAATTTTATTTTCCAAGCATGCAAAGCTTGTCTTTTTAATCAAAAATTTTTCTCAAAAAATGTATTTTTTTGTTTATCTCAATAAGTTTTATCTCAAACTATCGGATTTCAAATTGAAGCCATATGAACACGAATTTGATGCATTCTTCCAGTTTCTATTTTTACTTCTACTTCTGATAAAATTATTTCTTCTTTCTCAGTTTTCAAAAAATATTCCTTCAAAAGTTTAAAGTGAGTTATTGCAGTTTGCCCATCATTTGCGACTTGAACTTTATTTTCTCATTTTGCATTTTCTATTCTTTTCAGGGATTTTTTTATTGTACCCTCTTTTCTAGAAAGTCTTCCGAGAACTATTGCATAATAAGTTTTTTCAAGTTTTTTATGTTCTTTGAAATCTGAAACAAGTTTTGTCAAAATATTTTTTTTCTTTGCGATCATCAAAATTCCTGAAGTGTCACGATCAATTCTATGAATCAAACTTGGTTTAAAAGTCAAAGAATTTAATTTTTCTCATAAATAATCTTGAACTTGAGCTATCAAGTTTGTTTCTTTTGTTTTATGATCTCCAGGATGTACATTTATTCCTGCAGATTTATTTACGACAAACAAATCAGAGTCTTCAAAAATTATATTTTTTTTATCAAATTTTTCTCAAAGTAAAAAAGGATTTTCTTTTTTTTCTTCTGATAATTCTTTAAATTCTTCATCTTTTAGAAAAATTTTTACTTCATCGTTTAGTTCAAGTTTGTATTCATTATCCTTTTTTCTAAATTTCTTTTCTAGATCATTTTCTGACAAAACTTTTATTTTATCTTTTCTATTTAGTTTATAAATCAAGCTTCTTGTTGCATTTGGAAAAAGTTTTTTCAAAAATTTATCAAGTCTTTGATTTGCATCATTTTCTTCTATTTTAAAAATTTTCATAAATATTTTTTTAATTTTTATTGAAATACAGCAAAATCAAAAGCTTCATTTACTGTATTTTGTGGAGATCTTACATTCAAATTTCTAACATATCAATTTGCCCTTCATTCAGAACTTACTTCAGAATATCTAAGTTTTATTTTGCTATTTCAAGATTCTATTTTCCATTCTAAATATGGAAGCAAAATTTTTGTATTTTTTGCAGAAATTAAATCATTTACCAAAGAAAATTTATAAATACATTTTTTTGCACAAATTTCTTTCATTGATTCTAAATATTTTTTTTCTATAACTTGTCAATCTTTATAAAAAAGTCACGCTTCATTTCAAAATGCCCCCGTATTCCATTCTTTTCAATTTCAACCTTTTTTAATATCTCAATTTATTCTAGAAGGAGTAAAATATGTTTCTGGCTTTGTAGGATTTGGGTAAGTAAAATAAGAGCTTCAATCGAATGAAGTAAGTGTAAAAGAAATCAGGTTTTTTTTAGCATAATCTCAATCTTCAGATAATTTTTGAGTTCTTATTCAATCAAGTTTTGGTGGTCTTATTGTCAAGTGAACACTTTCTAAATTTTTTTCAAATTCCATCTGAATTGGTTCTCAAATAGAAAGTATATTAAAATCTTTATCCACAGAGTTTCATTTCCCTGGAGCCGGTTCATTATTTCAAAGATAAATTGTTTTTTCTTTATATCAAAGAGAATCTGTTCCATCTCTCAATTCTGATCAATTTGAAATATTTTGATTTTCTGGAGAATAAATTTTTTTTACTTTTAAAAGTCATTGTTCTACTCAAGAATTTGCTTGATAATAAGCTCTTGAACTATTTTCTATTCAAATAACTGATCTAGCAAAAGGAAAAATAAGTCACATCAAACTCAAAGCAAGAAGTGAAGAAATAAGAACTATTCCCATAACTACAATTAAACTCATTGCTTTTTTATTTTTTTTCATAAATTTTTTAGTTACTAAATATAGTTGTCAAATTTATAGTCGTACTAAATTCTATTGGTTTTATATTTCATTTTATTTTTGATTTTACTTTATTGCTTGGTTCGATTTTTACTGAAATAATCACATAAGGAGAAACTAAATAATTATTTTGCTTTTGAGGATCTTCATTCCAAGCTTTTGAAGAATCTATATTTGGATAAGCTTTTACTTCAAATTTTGAAATATTTATATCATCAGGAAAAAGTGGCTTCCAATATTGTTCTACATTATTTCTAGTAGGAAGAATAAAATCTCTTGGAGAAGTCGAGTTTAAAAGTCAAGAAAAATTTTTCGCAATAATCCAAGTATCGATAACTCAATCATTTAAAAATTTTCAAGTTCAAACTCATTTATGGTCTTCTCACCGATCTTTCCCTTCCAATTGCAAATATTCTATAGTTCATCTACAATTTTGATTTGGAATTATTTTTCAATTTTCAGTTGAAATAATACATTTTTCTTTTGAAAATTCATCTTGAATAATTTTCCATCTAAAAAAAGTTCTAGTTTTTTTATCCCCAGAAATAAGATAAAGTTCATTTACATTTTTTCCAGCTTCAAAAACTTCTGGCCCCTTTCACATATGTTCATCATCATCATCTTTTATAATTTTTCAATCTCAGTTTTCATCTCAATTATCACTATCAAAATTTGAATTATAATCGATAAATTGATAGGAATATTGTCAATATCTTTGAGGTTTTCAAGAATAATTTTGGTTAAAATTTGCTCCTAAAGTTTCTGTTTTATCAATATTATGTTTTTTTACACATCACTCAGAAGAATTTATTTTACTTCAAGAAGAGCTTATACAATAATAAAATCAACCTCAAAATTCTAATCTATCTAAATTTCATCAATTTCAAAAATTTCAAAATCAGCTAAATTTTTTATAATGTCAATTTTCAAGTTCTGTTCAAACAACTTTTCTATTAAAATACTCTTCGTAATCCAAAACTCAACCATTTTTTATAAGTGTAAAAAGTTTTTCTGAAAAATAAAAAATATTTTTTTCTAGTTTTGTTTGTTCTTCAAGTTTTATTTTTGAAACTGAAGCCATTGAAAAAAGCTGAAATCAAGAAATCAAAACAACAGCAACAATCAAAATTGCAACCATTGTTTCAATTAAAGTAAAAGCTTGTTTATTTTTTTTCATAAAAATTTATTTTTTAAAAATATAATTTAAAATATTTCCAGGCAAAGAAAAAAGTTTGTACAAAGTTGCTTTTTTCCAAAAATATTTTGGCCATTTTCTGAAAATAAAATCTAAAAAATCATTAAAAAGATTCTTGTTTTTTAGATTTTTTTTGTTAAATAAAAAAAGTAAAAAAGCCCTTATTATAGCATAAAAAAAACTAATTATTAACAGAATTAACTCAAAAAAATTATTTTTTACTTTATTTTTTTCATTCATTTTTTATAATATGAGAAAAATATTTCTATTTTATTATAAATATTTTTTAAATTTTATCAAAAATTTATTACTAAATTTAAACTTATGAGAAACAGATGAAAAAATTATAAAAATTTTATCACAAGTTTTTGAAAAGAAATAGCTTTCAAAATTTTAAATTTAAATATTTCTAGATGAGTTACAATTATTGGTTCAATAGTATGAATAATAAGCCTTTTTTTACCTTGGATAAATGATACAAAAAGCCAAACAACTTATAATTCTTTTAATAATATTGCTTGAAATGTTGGATTTTTAATAATAATTTTTCTTTTAATAATAATTTTTCTTACTTTTGGAGCAAATTATAAAGAAAAAATGAAACTTTATTCTGAAATAGATTTAAAGAATTATGTTATTATAATTTTTACTTGATTTTTTATTTTCTTAGCTTGAATAATGGAAGCAAGTTTTGTAAATTGACTTGAAACTTTTCAAACTTGAATCAAATATTGAAACTGACTTATTTTAGCAATTGTTTCTGCAATTTTAATAATTGCTTGAGGTTATTTAACAAGAAAAGAATTTTATAAAAACAGCTCTGAAATAATTCTAGAAAGACTATCTCAAGAAAGAAATAAAGATAAAGAAAAAACTCAAATAAGCCTTGATTTTTAAATTATAAATAAAATTTGACTTTTGGAAAATTTTTATTATTATATTTTTAGAAATATTGTTAAATATTTTTACAAAATTTATATTTAATATTTACAAATGAGAAGCACATTAAGTAATGAAAGTGTTGTAGAATCATTTAAAGAAATATTGTCTTCATTGTCTGAAAAAGAAAATAATGTAATATCAAGAAGAGTTTGATTATACTGAGAAAAAGAAACTTTACAAAATATTTGAAATTCATTTTCTCCAACAATTACAAGAGAAAGAGTGAGACAAATAGAAGACTCATGAATAAAAAAAATTTGAAGACTAGTAAAAAATTCTGTTTTTACAGAAGTACAAACTAAATGATTAGAATTTATAAAATTAAACTGATGAGTAGTTGCATCTGATAAGTTGATGAACTATTTAATAAAAGAACTTGATTTTCAAAAAGATATAAATCAATGAATTTTAGAGACTATTCTACAATCAGATTATGATATTTTAAAATCAAAACAAAAACTTGGTTGTAAAATATATTTTTACTTGACAAGTGTTCATAAAAGCCTTATTGATCAAATCTATAAAGAATGACTAAAAGTTTTGAGAAGAAAAAAAGATATTATGTTAAAAAATGATCTTTTTGACATAGTTCTTGAACGTCTAAAAAATTTGAAATGAGTAAATAGAGAGATGGTTAACTCAACTCTTGAGTTATATGATGATATCATTTATTGAGAAAATGATATGGTTTGAATGACCTCTTGGAAAATTTTAAATCCAAAAACTCTAAAAGATAAAGCGGTTTATGTACTGAAAAAATCTGGGGTTCCTATGCATTTTGTAGATATTTCAAACAATATTATAAAAAACCTAGAAGAAAATGTAAAAATAAATACAGTCCATAATGAGCTTATTAGAAACAATGAATTTGTTTTAATTTGAAGATGAATTTATGCTCTAAAAGAATGGTGATTTAAACCTGGAACTGTTATTGATGTTATTGCTTCAATTCTAGAAAAAAAATGAGAAGCAATGTCTACTGAAGAAATTATAGAAGAAGTAGCAAAAATCAGAAATGTAAAAGATACTACTGTTTACATGAATCTTCAAAATAAAGAAGTTATTGAAAGAGTCTGAAGAAATTATTATCAATTAGCAAAAAAGTAAAATCTCCTAGATTTTACTTTTTTTAACACTAAAAAATATTTTTTCTTGAAAAATTTAAATATTTTAATAAAATAGAAAATATTTTTAGACTTTAAAATATTTTTGATGAAAATTTTTGTATTTGATACGGAAACAACTTGATTTATAAACAAAAAAGAAATAAACAATCTTGATGCCCAACCAAAAATAATACAATTTGCTGGAATTCTATGAGAACTAGAAAATTGAAAATTTATAGAAGAAAAAAGAGTTGATATTATGATAAATCCAAAAATACCTATTCCTTTTGATTCTAGTAAAGTTCATCATATTTATGATGTAGATGTAAAAAATGCACCATTTATAGAAGAAAAAATTGAAGAAATTTTAAGTTACATAAATGAAAGTGATGTTATAATTTGACACAACATAGAATATGATGAAGATATGATAAAAATAGAGCTTAGAAGACTAGATATGCTTTATAGATACCAACCAAAACAAGTTATTTGTACGATGAAAACTACTGTTGATTTTTGTGCTATAAAATGAAATTGAGAAAGATTTAAATACCCAAAACTTGGAGAACTTCATAAAAAACTTTTAGATGAATATTTTATCTGAGCTCATGATGCCTTAACCGATGTAGAAGCTACACTTAGATGTTTTGTAGATTTAGTAAATAAATGAGTTCTAAAAGTAGAAGAAAAACAACAAACAATGACTTTATTTTAATAATAATAAATTATGTCAAATTTTTGAGATTTAGTAAATATTGAAGAGTTTGATAAAAGAGAGTATTTCAAAGAAGAAAGATGAAAAGTTTCTTTTTACTGCAAAGATTGTAAATGTTTGGTTGAAGTTGATAGACCAAATGAAAATTGATATGTTTTTATTTGCAAAAAATGTGGATGAAAAAATATAGCAATCTGAACAGAAGAATGACTAAAATCAAACTATAAATTATAAAAATAATTTTGTTTTTTTATAGTTTTAAATATAATTAAAATAATATTTTTTTAACCAAATTAAAATGGCTAAAACTGAAATAAAAAAACCTATGACTAAAGAAGATGCTTTAAAAGAAGCTCTAGCTTTAATTGAAAAAAATTACTGAAAAGGTTCTATAATGAAACTTTGAGATGAAGGAATGAAACAAAAAGTTGAAACTATTTCTTCAGGTTCTATTGGTATAGATATAGCTTTAGGTGGAGGTTATGCAAAAGGTAGAATTATAGAAATCTACTGACCAGAATCAAGCTGAAAAACTACTCTTACTCTTCATGCTATAGCTGAAGTACAAAAAGCTGGTTGAGTAGCTGCTTTTATTGATGCAGAACATGCTCTAGATCCAGAATATGCAAAGAAAATCTGAGTAAATATAAATGAATTATTGATTTCTCAACCAGACTATGGTGAACAAGCTCTAGAAATTGTTGACAAACTTGTAAACTCTTGAGCTGTAGATTTGATAATTGTTGACTCTGTTGCTGCTTTGACTCCAAAAGCTGAAATAGAATGAGATATGTGAGATTCTCATATGTGACTTCAAGCTAGACTTATGAGTCAAGCTCTAAGAAAAATAACTTGAAACATAAACAGATCAAACTGTACTGTTATTTTTATCAACCAACTTAGAATGAAAATCTGAGTAATGTTTGGTAGTCCAGAAACTACAACTTGATGAAATTCACTAAAATTTTATGCTTCTCAAAGAATAGATATCAGAAGAAAAGCAAAAATCGAAACTGGAACTGGAGATAAAAAAGAAGTTGTTTGAAATGAAACAACTGTAAAAGTTATAAAAAATAAAATTGCTGCTCCTTTTAGAGAAGCTGTAGTTGATATAATGTATAACGAATGAATTTCTAGAGTTTGAGAAATAATTGAGTTTGGTGTAAATATGGATATAATCAAAAAAGCTGGTTCTTTCTACTCTTACTGAGAAATAAAACTTGGTCAAGGTAAAGAAAATGTAAAAAATTTCTTAAAAGAAAACCCAGAAATAACAAATGAAATCGAAGAAATTATTAAAAATAGTTTAGAAAAATAAAAAAATCTAGTTTTTAAAAACTAGATTTTTTTTATTTCTTTTTTTCTTTTTAATTCTCTTAAAAGTTTTATCATTATATAAATATTTAAAATAATCACAAAAAATGCTAAAGTTAAATACAAATAAAATGTAAAACTAAAATTTTGATACAAAGTGTAGCTTTTATTTGCTTCATTATAAAATATTGTAGCTTCATTGCCTGAAAATCCTAAATATTGATTAAAAATATAAATCATTCAAAAAACTGCCAAAACATAAAAAACTACTCACAGAAATGAAACAAAAATTATTTTTATTAAATTAAATATTTTATTTTTCATATTTTTTCAGCTTAGAAAGTAAAATTATATTTATTATGATAAGTGAAAAAATAATTAACAAAATAGATAAATTTATTCCCAAAAATTGATTCAAATCAACAATCAAACGATAAACTGTAAAAAATCAACTAGTTTTTTCTTCCATATTTTAATTTGAAAAAAATAAAAATAGAATTTAATATTGCAAATATAAGTAACTGAAGCAAAATAGCAAAACAAAAAATATAGAAAAAACCTAAAGGTCAACTACAACTATGTCACATATCATAGCTAATAACTTCTACTGGAATCCCACTAGTTGTCTCCATAATTCTCTTTTTTAAGTTTTAAAATTTTTTTCATAAAAATAATATTTGCAACAAATAAAGAAACAAAAATTATTCAAAAAATAATTACAAGTAACATATCTGGATTAGCAAAGTTGGAAATCATACATCCAGAAGAACCTCAAAAATAAGGTAATATATCTAAAGTCATATTATTTTGTTATAGAAAAACTAAAATATCAAACTGGTCTATAATATATATTAGATTTTTCTGAAAAATCATAAAATTGTGTTCAGCTTCTAATATCAAAATTTTCATTCGAAGTTTCTTTTCCCCCAACCAAAATTTAAAGTTATTCTATTTCATTCATTTTCTAATGTAGAATATCGATATGCTACAACTAAATGTCATATATCTTTATATTCATATTCTCTTCATTTTCTTTTCTTTGTAAGTACTCTTATAATTATTGGGTGATTATTATTTATATCTGTCTTTATTCTATTCCAAAGTTTTATAAAATCTCATTCTTCCATATTATCATTAGTAAAAAATCCTCATTCATTATACTTATATCATTTAGAAGTAATATATCACTTTATTCTTTTTAAATTTTCTAAAGTCATTCATCCACCATATTTAGTACACTTCACACCAAAAAAATTAGATAAATATTTTTGAAATTTTTCTATTTCCTTTGTATTTTTCCAAGGAGCTTTATTGGTTCTATATTATCAATTAAATTATATCATTTATTCACATAATATCATAAAAGCATCAAAACTGCATTAAGTCAACAACCATTATTACAAACATACCATCCCAAAGGAGCAGAGGGATCCTTATGAAAAAACCAATCTTGTTTATAACAAGGTATTTTTCAAGGACATTCTTTTCATCACCAAGTTCAATCTACAAATTTTGTTTTATAATATGTATCAAATCATGATAAATTATCATCCTCAATTGATGATCTAGTAGAAACTTTTTCTAAGAACTCTTCTGTATCTCTCTTATTTTTACTTATTTGGAATTCTTCTGAGTCTTTATATTCTTGTGAAATATCTTTTAATTCCTGAAATTTTTTTCTAAGCTGTGAATCATCTTTATCTGAAATACTTCTAGAAAATTTATCTTCTTTTATTAGTGAATTATTTTCAGGGTTTGTAAACCTAATTTCTCAAGTTTTTGTATTCTCCGAAAATTGTTCAAATATTCAGAAAAAATAATTTTTTATATTTTCTGAATCTCATCACATCCTTTCTGATATTGTTCTTCAAGAGCTAGAACTTATTGGAACTTTTACATCTCATTTATCAATATTTTGAAAACTTTATTCCCCATTATAACCAAATTTATATTATAAAATTTTTGTAAATCATTTTTATTTTTATGATTATGAATTAAAATTTTTTCTTTTGTATTTCAGAAAAAATTTTAAAAATTTCTTTACACTTAAATTATATTCTTTTTTATTTTTTTGTAAATATTAAAAAAATTTGTAAAAAATATTTTATCTGCTTTTTTCTTGATTTTTCCAGTTTTTTAAATAAAATTTAAAAAGTTTAAAAATTAAAATAAAAAAATGAAAATTTCTTATAAAGTTTTACAAAATTATATAAAAGATTTAAAAAGTCCTGAAGAAGTAGCTAGAGACTTGGTTATGCATACCGCTGAAGTTGAAGGAATTGAGTATGAATGAAAAAATTTAGAAAAAGTTTTTATTTGACTTGTAAAAACTTGTGAAAAACATCCAGATAGTGAAAAACTAAACTGTACAACTGTAGAAGTAAATAGTGAACTTTTCCCTATTGTTTGCTGAGCTCCAAATGTAAAAGCTGGTTTAAAAGTTCCAGTGGCTTTAGTTTGAGCACAACTAAAAGAAGATTTTGTAATAGCAAAAACAAAAATCAGATGAGAAACAAGTGAATGAATGATTTGTAGTCAAGATGAACTTGGTTTAGTTGACGAAAGACAAGCTTGAATTTGGGAACTTCCAGAAGATGCTCCACTTTGAGTTTGTATGAGAGATTATTTATGAAAAAACGACTCAATCTTAGAAGTAGATAACAAAGCTATAAACCACAGACCAGATTTATTTTCTCATATTTGAATAATCAGAGAAATTTTTGCTATTTCTGGAAAAAAATTTGATTTTGAATATGAAAATAGAGATTTTTCAAACTTGGAAGATTTATGAATAAAAAATGAAATTCCAGAACTAGTTTCAAGATATATTTGAATAAAGATGGAAAATGTTTCAAATAAAGAAACTCCAGATTATATCAAACAAGTTTTAGCTTCAGCTTGAGTAAAATCAAAATGACTTTTAGTTGATATTAGCAACTATTCTCTTTATCTTTATGGTCAACCAACTCACATTTTTGATGCAGACAAAATAAACTGAAAAATTACTATCAGAAAAGCAAAAGCTTGAGAAAAATTTTTAGCTTTAAATGATATAGAATACGAATTAAATGAAAATGATATAGTTATAGCTGATGGGACTTCAGTTTTGGCCCTGGGTTGAATAATATGAGGGAAAAACTCTGCAGTTTCTGATTCTACAAAAAATATAATTATAGAGTCAGCTCACTTTGACCAAGCTGTTATTAGAATAACTTGAAAAAAACTGGGTGTAAGGACTGATTCTTTAAATGTTTTTGAAAAAGATTTATTAAATGAAATGCAAAATTGTTGAGCTTCTCTAATTGTTTCAGAATTAGAAAAAAATATTCCTGAAGCTAAACTTGTTGCTTACTCTGATATTTATACAAAAAGACAAGAAAAAATTTTCATAGATTTTGATTTGAATTTTATGAATAATTTAATATGAAAAAAATATGAAGAAAAAGAAGTTTTAGCTATTTTAGAAAATTTGTGAATAAAACTTGTTTGAGACAAACTTGAAATTCCATTTTGGAGAAAAGATTTGACTTATAAAGCTGATATAGCTGAAGAAATAGCTAGAATTGCAGGTTATAATGAAATAGAAAGCACAGTTCCAATGTTAAATTTATGAGCTGTAATCCAAAATAATATTTACAAAATAAAAAATGAAGTAAGAGAATTTTTAACTTCAATTGGTTATTTTGACCTTTATACTTACTCTTTTGTAAACAAAGATTTAGTTGAAAAATGTCTTATGACAACTGAAAACCTTATTCCTATGAAAAATGCATTATCTGAAGAAATGACTCATTTAAGATGAAGTTTAATTCCAAACCTGATGCTAACTTTAGAAGAAAACTTTAGAGAATTTAAAGATTTAAAATTATTTGAAATAGAAAAAATTTTTGAAAGAAAAAATAATGAGACAACTGAAAAATATTTCTTATCTGGAGTTCAAACTTCAAATGAAAATATTGCTTATTATGAAATTCAAAAAATAGTTTCTATGCTTTTAAAAAGACTTTGAGCTGATAGATTTATTTTTGAAAAAGCTGAAAATTTACCAAAATTTGCTCACTCTTGAAGAACTGCAAAAATTATTGTTAGATGACAAGAAGTAGGTTTTGTTTGAGAAATCCATCCAAAAGTTGCAAAAAATTTCTCTATCGAAAAAAGAATTGGATTTTTTGAAATCGATGTAGAAAAACTAAAAGATTTAGTTTTCTCTAAAGTAAAAGCAAAAGATATTTCTACTTTCCAAGAAAATAATTTTGATTTAAACTTCGTAGTTGACAAAGAAAAAACTCCAGCTTCAAAAATAAAAATTGCTATAGAAAAAGCTGAAAATAAACTAATTCAAAAAGTTGATTTAATAGATATTTATGAAGATGAAAATAAACTTCCAGGAAAAAGAAGTTTAACTTACAAAATTTTTATTCAATCAATGGAATGAACTCTAGATGACCAAGTAAAATCTGAAGTAATAGAAAAAATTATAGCTTCAGTAAAAAAAGTTTGATGAGAATTGAGATAAAAAAAATTAGAGAAAAATTTTTCTCTAATTTTTTTAATTTTATCATTTTTATTTTTTAGTAAAAAACTTTGACTTTTTTGCTTTTTTATATATAATTTTGCCACTAAAGAGACCAATAAATTATTTTTTAAAAATCCATCCTCTTTGTTACACTGTTTATACTAAAATTTTTAAAAAATTTTTTATACTTATTTTATATCTATATTTGAGAAAAATATGCCTATAATTGCGTCTGCTAAAAAACAATTAAGACAAAATAAAAAAAGAAGAGCTAGAAATGATAACTTCAGAGAGTTATACAGAGAAGCTAGAGTTGCTTTTGAAAAAGCTATTAAAGCAAACGATTTAGATACAGCAAAAAGCATTTTCGTAAATCAAAAAAATGCTGAAGGAAAAACTGTAAAAGCTGGTCTACAAGCTATCATTGATAAATTAGTGAAAAAAAATATTATTCACAAAAACAATGGTGCTAGAAAAAAAGCAAAATTTGTAAAAATGATGAAAGCTATATCTTAATTTTTAAAGTTTAGATTTTGAAAGAAAAGAAAAAATTATTAAATGATGAAATAAAAGCTACAAAAGTTCAACTTATTTGAGAAGATTGAGAAAATTTTTGAGAAATGAGTATGGATGAAGCTAGAAATAAGGCTCATTCTATGAACTTAGATATGATGGAAATTTGAAGAAAAGATGATTTTAGTATTGTTAAATTGCTAGATTATTGAAAATTCTTGTACAAACAAAAAAAACAAGATCAAAAAAATAAACAAAAATGAAAAGCTCCTGATTTAAAAACAATTAGGATAACTTTCAAAATTTCAGAACATGATTTAGAAATTAGAAAAAAACAAGCAGAAAAATTTGCTAAAGCTGGACATCCACTAAAAGTAACTTTGATGCTTAGAGGTAGAGAAAACCAATATGAAAATATAGCTAAAGAAAAAGTAGATTCTTTTGTTTCTAGAATAGAAGAATTTTATAAATTAGACGGAGCTGTAAAGAAAACTTGAAATACTTTTACAGTTATGTTTAAACCGAGTAAATAATATTATCTTAATAAATTTATTATGACTTTAAAAACAAGAAGTGGAGTTAAAAAAAGAGTTAAAGTTACTGGAAAAGGTAAATTTAAACTAGGACAAGCTTGGAACAAACACTTACTTTCAAACAAAAGTAAAAAATCAAAACTTAGAAATAAATTTGGTTTAGTTGTTTCAGCTAGTGAAAATAAAAAAATTAAACAACAATTACCACACTTATAATAAAAAACAAATTTAAAACTTAAAATTTAGTAAAATGGTTAGAGTTAAAAGAGGTCTAATGACTAAAAAAAGACACAAAAAAATCTTAAAAGCTACTAAATGATACAGAATGCTTAACTCAAAAGTTTTCAGAAGAGCTAAAAATGCATGGATGAAAGCTGGACTTAATGCTTATATCGGTAGAAAAAGAAAAAAAAGAGATTTCAGAAAATTATGGAATACAAGAATCAACATTGCTGCTAGAGAAAATGGAATGTCTTATTCTAGACTTATCAATGCTATGTATTTGAAAAGAGTTAAATTAAACAGAAAAGTTTTATCTAACTTAGCTATTTCAAATCCGGCTGTTTTTGCAAATGTTGTAAATTTTGTAAAATAATAAATTAAAAGTAGAATTTAAAAATTCTACTTTTTTATTTTTTCAAAAATTTTTTTGATTAAAATTATTTTTAAAATATAATAAATCTGAATTAAAAATAATTTAAAATAAATGAATAGAGTTCAAAAATTTATAATAAAAACTGTTAGATTTTATCAAAAATATTTTTCTCCTGATCATAGTTTCTGGGCAAAGGTTAGATGAAATCATTATTGTAAATACTTTCCTACTTGTAGTGAATATATGATAGAAGCTGTAGAAAAAAAATGAGCTTTTAAATGATTTTTTATGTGAGTTTGGAGAATTATGAGATGTATGCCTTGGAGTAAATGATGAATCGATTTTGTAGAAAAAGAAAAAAATAAAAAAACGGAATAAAAATCCGTTTTTTTATTTTAGTACAATTTTATAATGTCTACTATTATTTTTACCATATCATCTCTATTTAATTTACCATTTGGATTGAATAAATATTCTGTTTCTTCTGGTTTCAAAATTCATAAATATTCTCCATCTGATAATGGTTTTGTTTGCCAATCTGCTTTTTTATCTGTATAACTATCTGTATATTCTTGCAGTTTATTTACTTCTGCCATTTTCATCATTATTCCAAAGGCTTCTATTTTTGAGATTTCTTGATTTGGTTTAAATGGTATTCCTTTTGCATCTCTCTCATATCATTTTATTATTCAGATTTGGTCTGCTACTCTTATTACTCTTGCTTGCCATGTATCTAAATCTACATCATAATATGGTAGATAATCTGGTTTTTTACTTACATCATAACAGTGTACTTTTAGTACTATTGCCAAGAATTCTGCTCTTGTTATTCATCTTAATGGTTCAAATAATCCACTATTATTTACTCAATCTTTATTTACTACGTCTGTTTTTGTTAATCTTTGTACTTCATCTAGATTTCTTATATTAGCTATATCTTTATAGTATATTTCAAAATCTTTATTATAATCTCACAATATATTTGGTATCATTGGACATGATGTATATCTTTTTGATACTGAGTAGATTCTTTCTGTTCCATTTACTTTTACTGTTTTTACATCTGTTTTTTCTGTTTCTACTTCTTTTTTGATTTCTTCTACTTT
>CAUQKR010000013.1:0-24010 GCA_963518665.1 uncultured Candidatus Altimarinota bacterium
CTAACAAAAAAAGTAACTAACAAAGAAATATTTAATGAAAATAAATTTTCTTTAAATGTAAATTTATCTATATAAATCAAATAAAGGAAAATTCAAGTTACAAAAAATAAAATTATAGATGAAATAAAAAACCTAAAAAATGTATTTTTTACAAAATTTTCTAATTTTGTAATTGAAAAAATTTTATTCATAAATATAATATTTAAAATATATAAATTATTTTTTATAAATAATAAAAATCAAATTGAAATTTACTTGAAATTTAAATAAAAAAATTATGAAAATTTTAGTTGTAGAGGATAATAAAAACTTGAGAGAAAACATAATTTTTCTACTCAAAAAAAATAATTATTTGGCAGAATGAGCTAAAAATTGAGAAGAAGCATTTGAAAAAATTTCTTTTTCAGATTATGAAACAATTATTTTGGATATAAATATGCCAATTTTAAACTGAAAAGATTTTTTGAAAAAATTTAGAGAGAAATGAAAAAATACTCCAGTTATAGCTCTAACTTCAAACTCTATGTTGACTGATAAACTAGAGCTTTTTGATCTTTGAGTTGATGATTATTTAACAAAACCTTTTGAAATAGAAGAACTTTTGGCTAGAATAAAATCTCTTTTAAAAAGAGCTTCTCATAAAATAGAAAATGAAAAAATAATTTGAGATTTAAAAATAAATTTTGACTCAAAAAAAATATTTTTTGAAGAAAAAGAAATTATTTTTACTTATAAACAATATCTAATAATCGAATTTTTAAGTAAAAATCAGAATTTTCCTCAAACAAAACAAAAAATTTTAGAATATGTTTGGTGAGAAAATGAAGAAAATCTTGAATTTGATAGCACAACTTTAGAAAGCCATATCTATTCTATAAGAAAAAAATTGTGAAAAAATATAATAAAAACTATAAAATGAATTTGATATGTAATTGAATAATTTATGAAAAAAGAACATATTTTAGCTATAAAAAGTACTTTAGCCATATTAATTTTAATTATTTTTTCTAGTTTTATTTCCTACTTTTTATTCTCAAATATAACATCAATTTCAGATTATTTTTGATTTTTAAAGATAGAGTTTTGAAAAAATTTTTCTAAACTTTTAAATGCATTTTTTGCTTTTTTAATAATCTGATTTTGAACTTATTTAATAGTTTATTTTTACTGAAAAAATTATTTCAAAAAAGTAGAAAAATACAATGAAAATCTAAAAAATTATAATCATTATTTAGCTCATGAACTAAAAACTCCTATTTCTGTTATTTTTTCAAATTTAGAAGTTTTAAAATATTGATTTAATGAAGAAATTATAAAAAATTCTGAGATGGAACTAAAAAATATGGTTTCGATTATTGATATTTTACTGACTTTTTCAGAGACTGTAAATATAAATGAAAAAGAAGATTTAAATCTAGAAAATTTACTAAAAAGTTATATATCAAAATATTTTTATGAATCAAAAAATAAGATTTTTATAACAAACAAAGAATTCAATTTTTATATAGAAACAAACCTAGTCTTATTTAAAAGAGTTATTAGAAATCTTTTGGAAAATGCTTTAAAATACAGTCTCGATTGAGATGTCTTTATAAAAATAGAAAATAATAAAATAATTTTTGAAAACTCTATAGAAAAAGATTTTAGTAAGGAAGAACTAGAAAAACTCACTTCAAAATTTTATAGAAAAGAAAATCAAAATAAAAATGGATTTGGGCTTGGTCTAAATCTTATAAAAGAAATTTTAAATTTTTTAAATTATGATTTTAAATTATTTTCAGAAAATAAAAAATTTATTGCAGAAATAAATTTTAAAAAATAAAAATGAAAGAAATTATTTTTTCTTTCATTTTTTTAATTCTATAATTAAATCTCTTATTTCTGCTGCTTTTTCAAATTCCATATTTGAAGCTGCTAAATCCATTTCGAGTTCAAGTCTTTTTAAATCTTTTTCTACAGAATATCTTTCCTTTTTTCAGTTTTTTTCATCTTTTGATTTTATTCAAATATCTTTTATTTCTGAAAAAACAGTTTTTGGAGTTATTCCATGTTCTTCATTATATTTTTGTTGAAGGTTTCTTCTATAATAAGTCATATTTATTGATTTTCTCATAGCTTCAGAAATCACAAATCAATCATTATTTAAAAGTTTTGCTTTATCAAGCCTATAAAGCCCATCATATTCTAAAGGCAATTTTTCTAAATCTACTCATTTTTCTCATCAAAGTGTAACTTGTTCAACATACATATAAACTTTTCAATTTTGGTTTCTTGCTGCTCTTCAAATAATTTGAATCAAAGAACTTTCACTTCTCAAAAATCATTGTTTATCAGCATCTAAAATACAAATTTTACTTACTTCTGGTAAATCAAGTCATTCTCTAAGTAAATTTACTCAAACAATTACATCAATTTTTCATTGTCTTAATTCTTTCAAAATCTCAAGTCTATCAAGAGTATCAACTTCACTATGCAAATATTTTACTTTTACTCAATTATCAAGCAAAAATTCTGTCAATTCTTCAGAACTTCTTTTTGTAACTGTAGTAACCAAAAGTCTTTCATTTTTTTCAACAACTTCAGAAATATTTTTCATAATATCATCAACCATAAATTCCATTGGTTTTATGATAATTTCAGGATCTAGAAGTCAAGTTGGTCTCATTATTTGCGGAATAATTCTGTTGTTTTCATCAGCTATCCAAACTCAATCTCTTCTTGGATCATAAGAGAAAAATTTTTCTGGAGAAACTGAACTTTTTTCTATTTCATATTTTGCTGGAGTTGCTGAAACTGCTATAACTTTATTCATTTTTGCTTCAAACTCTTCAAATCTAAGAGGTCTATTATCAAGAGCAGAAGGAAGCCTAAATCAGTGTTCTACAAGATTTTCTTTTCTACTTCTATCTCAAGCATACATTCATCAAATTTGAGAAAAACTCATATGAGATTCATCAACAAAAGTTAAAAAATCTTTTGGAAAATAATCAATCAAAGTGTAACCTGGTTTTCATTCTTCCCTTCCATCAATATATCTAGAATAATTTTCAATTCAATTTACATAACCAACTTCTTGCATCATTTCCAGATCATACTCAACTTTTGCCTTTAGTCTTTCATGTTTCAAAACATCTCAAATACTTTCAAAAAATTTCAATCTTTCTTCAAGTTCTTTTTTTATTTCTGGAACAATTCTTTCAATTGTAGCTTTTGAAGAAACTGTATGTTTTGCAGGGAAAATGTCAATTTCTTGTAAATATTCATAAATCTCTCAAGTAAGATGATTTCTAAGAGTTATTTGACTTATTTCATTTCACCAAAATTCAATTGTATAAATATATTCTGAACTTGCAGGAAAAATTTCCAAAACATCTCAAAGAACTTGAAAATTTCCAGATTTAAAATCAGATCAAGCTCTTTGATATTGGATTGTTATAAGCTTTTTCAAAATTTCTTCCATTTCATAATTTTTTCAAACTTCCAAAGAAAAAACTTGATCTTTATATTCTTCTATATCTCAAATACCATAAATACAGCTAACTGAAGCTACAATTATAACATCTCTTCTAGTTAATAAATCTTGAGTTGCAGCATGTCTAAGTCTATCAATTTCTTCATTTATTGTAGCCTCTTTTTCAATATAACTATCAGTTTTTGAGACATAAGCTTCAGGTTGATAATAATCATAATAACTTACAAAATAATGTACAGAATTTTCTGGAAAAAATTCTTTAAATTCTAAAGCCAATTGTGCAGCTAAAGTTTTATTGTGAGCAATAATCAAAGTAGGTTTTTGCAATTTTTGTATTACATTTGCCATTGTAAAAGTTTTTCAGCTTCAAGTTACTCACCAAAGAGTTTGAAAATCTTTTCATTCTCAAATATTTTTTACCAACTCATCAATTGCTTTTTGCTGATCTTGACTTGGTTTGTATTTAGATTTTAGTTTAAAAATTTGTTCAGTCATTATTTTTACTTATTTTTTAATTTTTTTATTATAATGATTTTAAAATAAAAGCAAAAAAAAAAGAGAAAAAATCTCTTTTTTAATAAACAAAATCAACTTTTATAATTTTGTTTCAAAATTTTTCTGAAATTCAAGATTCCCTTACACAAACAACTTCTTCAAATTCTTCAAATCTTTCAAAAATTTCTTTGAAATCAACTTCCTCTCATTCAAAAGAAGCAACTTCATAAAGTCATTCTTCATAACTTTCTCAAATAATTTCTATTTTTTCTTCAGTTTCTATTGATAAATCTGAGTTTAAAACTTCAAATTTTTCTTCAAAAAATTTCAAAATTCAATCTTTTGTAGTTTCATCAGTTTCACCAAAAACAAAAATATTTTTATTTCCAGTTTTTCCTAAAGATTCAACAAAATCAAAATCCAAATCTACTTTTGGATTTCATTTTAAAGTTATATTTCAAGCAAATTTATTCATAATTTTTTATTTAAAAAATATTTTTTCCAAAACATCTAAAAGTTTTGTTTTACTATGTTTATAAAAACTTTCTTCATCAAGTAAATCAGCTTCTATAAGTTTTATTTTTTTTCTTTCCAGTTCAGATTTTTCTCATTTTGAAACATAAAGAAAATCTCCTCATTTTACAGAAATATTATTTTTAAAAGCCAAAAGTTCATTTTCTGTCAAATTCAACTTTCTATTGTTTGCTACAAAAAAATCTATTTTTTTTCACAAAAATCTTTCTATTTTATTTACAAAATCAAGTTGAGTCAATCACATTGTTTCCCCTCATTTATTTGTATTGTTTCAAATATAAATAATTTTTGCTTTTGTCTCTTTTATAGATTCTGAAACTCCAGAAATAATAAAATTCGAGATAATAGAAGTAAATAAATCTCCTGGTCAAATCAAAATAAAATCTGCATCCAAAAGAGCTTTTTTTACTTTTTTATGGTGTCTGGCATCGTGAGAACTATCCATAAGTTCCAAATCTGCAATTCATGATTTATAATTTGCTTCATTGCTTATTCTATCCTGAGTTTCTACTATTTCTCCATTTCACAAAACTGCTTTTATAAAAGCCTTTTTTATCGTAACTGGAATAACGTCAGCTTCAACTTCGAGTAAATCATGCATAAAATCAAGCATTTTATCATAATCTTTTTCTAGATTAAAATAAAGTGAAGCCATCAAAATATTTCAAAATTTGTGTCATTTTAATTGAGAATTTAAAGGAAGTTTAAACTCAAAAAATTTTCACATTTTATTTTCTAAATATTTAAAAAGTTTTCATTTTTTATTTGAAAAATCCTCTACTTCTTGCAAAAAATCTACTTTTTTTCAAAGAAATAAAATCTCTTTATGAGCCTGAGAAAATAAACCAAAAATCGAAAAATCTGAAATATTTTTTTCATTCAAAAATTGAAGCTCAAAAATAAATTTGAAATAATCTTTATGTTTTGATTTAGAAAGAGAAAAAAGGCATCTTCTCAAATCTCCTGGAGGAGGTAAATGTAAACCAAGTTCTGAATCAAAAAGCCTCATAAGTTCTCAAGTTGTTCTTCAGTCGTCACTCATTGAAACAATTGAAGAAACTTTTATTTTATCTAAAAATTTTAAGTTTAGTCAATCAAGTAAATTTGATTGTCAATTTCAACCTCAAATAGTTGTTATTTTTATTGCTCACATTTTTTAAAATTTTCTATAAAAAATAAAAATTCTCAAATTACACTTTCATCAAATTTTTCAAGTTTTATTAAAATATTTTTTTCTTGATTTAAAAGCAAATTTTTCTCTATTTCTTGTTTTTGTTCTTTTAAAATTTTATCAAAAGTTTCAGAAGATTTTTTTGAAATTTTTAGATTATTAAAAGCTTTTTCAAACTCTAAAAACACAAAAATTTTATCATTTTCTAACTCAAAATTTTCTAAAGAAATAACTTCAAAATCAAATTTTAATTTATTTTTGTAAGTTTGTAAAATATTTCAAAAAAATGTATCATAAAAAACAAAAGCTATTTTTTTATCAGAGTTTTGCCCTAAAAATAAAGAAAAATTTAAAAAATAATTTTTTATCAAACTTTGTTCTTTAAAAATTTCTTTTGTTTCAAGAATTTTTTCTATAATTTTTTCAATTTTAAAATCTACAAAACTCAATATAAAAAAATTTAAAATAGAAAAAATAGAAAAATTTTCAAAACAATTATTTACAAAAATTTTGAAATTTGATTTTTCAGCCAAAGTTTTACTATTTTCTGGCAAAATAAAAACAAAATGTTTTTTTAGTTCAAAATCTTTTAGCAAAATTTTTTCTCTAAAAAAATCATAAAGATAATTTTTTTTCAAATCTGTAACTACAAAAAGTGTATTTTTTAAAGAAATTATAGAATTTACAGATTTTATTTCTGTAGAATCAAGAGAATCTAAAAAATAAATTTTTGGTATTTTTTTACTAGATTTATTTTTTAAATTATTAAAATTTTTTCAATAAAAACTCTCTAAAATAGCTTTTGTTTCATCAAATTCTCATTTATTTCAAAGAAAAACAAGAAACTTAAAATCACTTTTTTCTATAAATTTTTTTATTTTTTTAAAATCAAAATTTGAAAAATCTAGATTTTCTACTTTTTTTCAAAAATTTTCCAAAACTTTTGCTGATTTTTCAGAAAAATCTAAAGGTAAAAATCAAGTATTTGATAAATTTATTTTCATAATTTTTAATTAAAATCTTTTACTAAATTTTTTAAATATTCTTGTAATTCATCTTTCATTTCCTCATTTTTTAGTCAAAAAGCAATATTTGCTTTTAAAAATCCAACTTTATTTCAAGTATCATATCTTTCTCATTTTATTTTTACTCAAAAAATATCTTTTTCCTTTCTCATAAGCTCAAAAGCATCAGCAAGTCTAGTTTCTCCATCTGCATTTATAGGAGTTGATTTTTCTAAATAATCAAAAATCTCTGGAGTCAAAATATATTTTCAAATAACTCAATTTCTAGAAGTTGTTTCTGTTGATTTTGGTTTTTCTAAAAATTTTTCTACTTTAAAAAATTCTCCATCTTCTAAAGTTTCGATAACTCAATAACTACTAACTTCTTTGTCAGAAACTCAAACTGTAGCTATAACTGGAGCTCCAGTTTTTTCAAAAACTTCAGCCAATTGTTTAGAAGCAGATTTTTCTCCATCAACTAAATCATCTCAAAACAAAACCAAAAATGGTTCATCTCAAATAAAATTTTTTGCTCTTAAAATAGCATCACCATCTCATTTTGGATAAGGTTGTCTGATATAAGCTATATTTGCAAGATTATTTACTCATCTAACTGTAGCCAAAAAGTTATTTTTTCAGTCATCACTAAGTCTTCTTTCAAGCTCAATATTTGCATCAAAATGGTCTTCTATAGCTCTTTTGCTTCTTCAAGTAATAATTATAATTTCTTCACAGCCAGCAGAAACTGCCTCTTCAACCAAAAGTTGCATAACTGGTTTATCAATTATTGGAAACATTTCTTTTGGAAGTGCCTTTGTTGCAGGTAAAAATCTAGTTCACATTCCAGCTGCAGGAATAATACATTTTCTTATTTTCATTTTTTATAAATTATTTTATAAATTTTTGCTATTTTAATCTTTTTACTGAAAAATACAAGTAAATTTTACTTTTAATATAAAAAAAATATAATATGAAAAATATTTTTTAAAAATCTAATAAAATGAAAATTTTTTGAATAGAAATACAAAATCTAAAATACAAAGATTTTTTTAATGAAATAACAAAACTAGAAAAAGCAAATATAGTTTTTACACCAAATCCAGAAATTTTGTTAAAAACTACAACTGACAAAGAATTTGAGAATATTTTACAAAAAGCAGATTTTTTGACAAGTGATGGAATCTGACTTTATATTGCTTACCAAATTTTAGACAATAATTTTTGAAAATTTATAAATTTTTTGCTTTTACCATACTTTTTTTTCAATTTATTTTTTAAAAGAAAAATGCTTTATGAAAAATATTGAGACAGAATTTGTGGAAGTGATTTGACAAAAGATTTGATAAGCTTTGCAAGTCAAAACAAAATTGGCATAACAATCATAGATTTATACAATCCAACAGATAAAAATAAAGTTGCTTCTCAAGCATCTTTTGAAAAAATTTTAAAAGAAAAATTTCCAGATTTGATTTTTGATTATGTAATTTTTAATCCTGAAGAAAAAGAAAAAATTTTTGAAAAAATAGCTTCTTCAAGCTCAAAAATAGTTTTTTCAACTCTTGGAATGAAAAAACAAGAAAAAAATATTCTGGAAATAATGGAAAAGTGTCCAAACCTGAAACTTGGACTTTGAGTTGGTTCTAGTTTTGATTATTTTGTAGGATTTCAAAAAAGAGCCCCAAAAATATGGAGAAAAATCGGGCTTGAGTGGCTTTATAGGCTCATAACTTGACCAAGAAAAATAAACAGAATAAAAAGGCTTTATAGTGCAATTTTTAGTTTTACTTTTAAAGTGATAAAAGAAAAAAAATAGTAAGATTTTCTTACTATTTTTTTTTGATAAACTTAGGTAAAAACCTCTTCTCAAGAGGTGATCCCCAACCACTAAAATCGTGATATTTTGTAACATTTGAAACATCCCACATAGAAATATCTTGGTTAAACTTTGCCCAAAGAAACATTTCTGTCATATTATTTACATTTGAAGTATTCCATTTTGATATATCTTGATTAAATGCTGGGTTATTAAGAAACATCCACTGCATATTTTCAACTTTAGATACATCCCAATCTCATATTGGTTGATCAAATTTTTTAGAACCATTAAACATTGTATTCATATCTCTTACATTTGAAGTATTCCATTTTGATATATCTTGATTAAATTCTTTAGAACCATCAAACATACCTCACATATTTTCAACCTTAGATACACTCCAGTCTCATATTGGTTGATTAAATTTTTCAGTTCATCGAAACATTGAATTCATATTTATTACATTTGAAGTATTCCATTTTGATATATCTTGATTAAATTCTTTAGAACCATCAAACATTAGACTCATATTTGTTACATTTGAGGTATCCCAACTTGAAATATCTTGATTAAACTCACTTTTCCGTTGAAAAAGTGAAGACATATCAACAACTCTTGTTGTAACTATTTTATCAGCTGGAAAATTTTTATTAAAAATTTTATCTATAATGTCCCAGTTATTTCTAGCTATGTAATATTCTTCTCATTCAAATTCATAAGTTTTTCAAGCTTCAGCACAATCTGTTGCAATAATTGTAACTCAATTATCTAAAATTGAAACTCATTCACAATAATTACTATCTAAATTATTTTTTCTAAAAAATACTTCTACCTTTTTCATTTTTCAACCATTCCCATCAGGAACATTTTTTAATTTAATTGTATAATAATCTTTTGTAATAGGATCAATAGGCAAAGTAGCCAATTCTTGATTAACCTGTTTATGAGTTTCTGGTCAAAATATTTTTTGTCAAAGTTTTTCTTCTTTTAACTCAGGATATTTTCAATTTTTAACTTTATAAATCTCAAAAGCTCTCTCAATATTATTTTTATCAGTAAGTCTTCTAGTTTTTCTTGCTTCTTCAGTATAACTTCATATACTTAAAAAAGCAATTGTTGCCAAAATTGCTAAAATTGTAACTACAATTATAAGCTCTACAAGAGTAAATCAAGATTTATTTTTTAATAAACAAGAATTTAACCACCAGAATTTTACCTTAAAATAAAGGTTTTTCATATATTTACAAAATTAAATTTTAAAATTTTTAAAAAATTATCATAAAATAAATTCTATTTGATATTCATATTCTTTTACTTTTTTATCAAGATTTTTCTCGATTTTTTCATCAAACTCATGAACCAAATTATTTCTTATTTTGTGAAGTTCCCAAATTTTATTTAGGTTTTCTATTTGTATTGGTTTTTGTTTCAAAATCTCTCAAAAAGTTCATTTATAACCAAGCTTCAAAAAAATCTGATGATAAAGCTTATCATAAAAAATTATTTTTTCTCTATCTGATTTTAGATTTTTTATTTCAAAAAATTTTTTCTTAAAATTTTTTCTATCTTCTTTTGAAAGACTTTGTTTTGAATATTTTGCAATTATAGCAAATCACCAATACAAAGCTCAAAAAAATACAAGAGTTATCAATAAAATATAAATCGAATCCATATTTTTTTATTTTTTTAATTATAAATTTTCTTCTATTTTTTTCTTTAGTTCATCCAAATTTATTTTTTTAAAAGCTGAAATAAAAATTGGATTATATTCAGAAAATTCTTGTTTTAAATATTCTAAATATGGAATTTTTTCTATTTCTCAATTCTCAAGATTTTTTTCAAAAAACTTATCTTTTACAAAATCAATTTTATTGAAAACATAAATCTTTTTTTGTGTTGCTCAAATTTTTTCTAAAATATCATCAACAACTTTTATTTTTTCTTTTATTTTTTGATCAGAAGCATCAATTGTATGTAAAAGCAAATCTGCTTCAATACTATCTTCCAAAGTTGAAGTAAAGGCTTCTATAAGTTCTGGAGGCAAGTCTCTAATAAATCAAATCGTATCATTTATGAGATATTCTTTTCCTCTGAAATTATTTTCTTCATTTCACTCAATCCACATTTTTCAGACAGAAGTTCCAAGAGTTGCAAAAAGTTTATCTTCAGCCAAAACTCATTTTTTTGTCAAAGAATTTGTAAGAGTTGATTTTCAGGCATTTGTGTAACCAACAACTCAAATTGTATTTAATCACTTTCTTTCACGATTTTTTCTGTGTTCTGCTCTTACTTTTGCATAATGTTCTAGTTCTTCTCTAATGTTTAATTCCCTTCTTTGAAGGTGTCTTTTCATTATTTCTGTGTTTGTTTCTCATTTTCATTTTCATCATTGTTTTCCAAGCTCCATTCACATATCGTAAATTCTTGGTCACATATGATTTATTGCAGCAAGTTCTATTTGAAGTTTTGCTTCTTTACTTTTTGCATTTTTTTCAAAAATTTTTAAAATCAAATCAATTCTATCCCAAGCTTTTGCTCAAATTTTTCTAAGTTTTTCGTTTATTTTATAAATTTGGCTTGGTTTTAAAATATTTCAAATTATAAGTAAATTTGCTCATTTTAACTCCATTTCAGAAATAATTTCATCAAGTTTTCAGCTTCAAATATAAGTTTCATAATCTGGACGAGATTTTTTTTGAATATGCTCCAAAATTACAATTCATCAATAAGTATTTACCAAATTTTCCAGCTCAATCATTCTATCTTCCAAATTTTCATTTTGAGAAATATCTGGGCTGGCAACATCAGCTAAAAAAACTTTTAATTCTTCTTTTTGATATTCTAGATTTTGCTGAATTTGTTCTAATTCTCTTTGTGATTTATTTCTTCACATTTTTTTTATTTCTTTTTAAATAATATTTTTATATTTTATATATTTTTTCAAAAAAATAAAGAAAAAAATTTTTTTCTTGCAAAAATTTATTTTCACTATATAATTTATAGTAATATATTTTTAAGAGATTTTTTTATGGAAAATATTTTTGATGTAATAATAATCTGAGCTTGAAGTGCTTGATATCCAGCTGGGATGTATGCTTCAAGATACAAACTAAAAAATTTAATTATTTGAGCTATGCCTGGTTGAGCTCTTGCTACTTCTCACAAAGTAGAAAATTATCCAGGTACGATTTCAGCTCCATGAAAACAAATTATGGAAAATTTTAAAGAACATGCTCTTATTTCGGGTTCTGAAATTTTGAGTGAAATGGTTACAGAAGTAACAAAAAATGAAGATTTTTTTGTTGTAAAAACAAGTTCTGGAAAAATTTTTGAGTCAAAAAAAGTGATTTTAGCAACATGAAATAATTATAGAAAACTTTGAATACCATGAGAAAAAGAATTTTTATGAAAATGAGTTAGTTATTGTGCAACTTGTGATGGGATGTTTTTTAGAAATAGAGATGTTATAATTGTCTGAGGTTGAAATACTGCTGTTACGGAAAGCCTTTATTTAGCTGATATTTGTAAAAAAGTTTATTTAGTTCATAGAAAAAATGAATTCAATGCAGAACAAATCTGGGTAGAACAAGCTAAAAAAAGAGAAAATATTGAATTTGTTTTAGAAGAAGAAGTTGCTGAAGTTGTTTGAGATACACTTTGAATGACTTGAGTAAATCTAAAATCTGGAAAAAAATTACAAGCAGATGGGATTTTTATAGCAATTTGAAGTATTCCAAACACTTCAATCGTAGAAAATTTTGATTTAGAAAAAGATGAGGAGTGATGTTTAGTTGTTGATAAAAGACAAGAAACTTCTGTGAAATGACTTTATGCAGCTTGAGATGTAACAACAAATAGCAACAAATTTAAACAAACAATAATGTCAGCAGCAGAATGATGTCTTGCAGCAAATAGTGTTCACGAAGATTTATTAAAATAAAAAAGACCTTTAAAGGTCTTTTTTATTTTCTTTGATAAAATTGATAAAATCAGCTGCAGTTTCAAAATTTAAATGCACAGAAGCATAACGGATATAAGAAACTTCATCGATATTTTTTAGTTCATTTAAAACATCTTTTCAAATTTCTTTTGATGAAATAGAAGATTTTTTTGACCAAAGATTTTCTAATCTATCAAGCATATTTTCTATCTCAAAAATAGAAATATTTCTTTTATTTGTAGCTTTTAAAATACTATATTTTAGTTTTTCTCTATCATATTTTTCTTTTCTATTTTCTGTTTTTTCTACAACTACGTGAAAAGCTTCGATTTTTTCATAAGTTGTAAATCTATTCCCACAATTTTCACAAAGTCTTCTTCTTCTGATTGCAAAACCATTTTCTACAACTCTAGAATCCAAAACTCTTGTATCCTCATTTTTACAATTTGTGCAATACATTTTTAAAAACTTTAAATTTTAAAATTTATTTTTATAATACTTTGGAGAAAATTTTTTAGTAAATTCCTAAAACATCTTCATGAAATTTTTCCTCATTGAAAATCTCTTCAACTGTTTTTCAGTTTATTTTATGTTGTTTTAGAAAATTTATAAGTTTTTCTATTTCTTCGAATAAACAAATTTCTATATTGATATTTAATTTATCACATAAAAAATACCATTTTTCATCTCAAACTCAATGTTTTTGAAAATATAAAATAGAATAAATATTTCAATTATAAGGAAACTCTATTTCTCTTCAATAAGTCAATAAAAATTCTAATTTTGAGAAATCTACATTTCAAATATTTCCCATATCATACGTTTTGTATTTTTCTCTTTGCATAATATTTTAAATAAAATTCTATTTTTTTCAACTATTTTTTTAATAATTTTCTATTGCAAAAAATTCTCAATTTATATTTTGTAAAAATATTTTTTCATCTTTTTCAAAAATTTTTGTTGGCTGAAAATCAAGCTCAAAAATCACTTTTTTTTCTTTTGTTTTTGGATCAAAATACAAAACAATATTTTTTGAACTTTCTATTTCAAATCTAGATTTTCTTTCAGAATCTTCTCTTCAAATAATTCAAATATATCAAGGTTTATAAAAAACAAAATCAGAAAAAATCGGAAAAAATTCTAAATCAGATTTTTCTTTAAACAAAACAAAAGCTCATTTATTTTTTGAAAAAAATACAAAATTTCAGTTTGAAAATTTTCAATAAGTTATATCAAGCTTTGTCTCAAACTCCTTTAAAATATCATTTTCTAAAGAATAAATAATTTTTTTATCTTTCAGCTCGATTAAAAAAGTTTTTGTAAGTCAAAAAATTTCTGAAACTTTTATTTCATGAGATAAAACCAAATCAAAAAGTCATATATTTTTTTCTCAGATTTTTACTTCAAGTTTTTCTCCAGAAACATTGAAATAAAATTTATTTTCTCAAATTCTAAAATAAGCAAAATTTGAAGCCTTTTCTCTTAAATCTTCTATTTTATTTTCTGAAGTTTCTATATTTCAGCTAGAAGAAATTTTTGAAAAAACAACTTTTTCTTCGACTTCTCAAGAATTTGTTCAAGTTCAAGTTTCTATATTATTTTTAGCTTGTTCTTGCTTAAACATAAAGTAAAGTAAAATTCAAAAAATAACAAAAACTAAAATTAAAAATCAAAAAATTCTATTTTTCATAAATAATTTTTAAAAAATATTTATATAATAATATTTATTTTCTTGAAAAATACAAAATTTTAGATAAAATAAGAATAATTATATTTTATAAAATTTTTGAAAAAATGCTTATAGACTGAAAAAAAATTGCAAATAGTATTTACGAAAACTTAAAAAAAGAAGTTTCAAATCTAAAAGAAAAACCAAGTATGGCTGTTATTTTGGTTGGAGAAAATTCTGCAAGTTTGAGATATGTAGAACAAAAAAGAAAATGGGCTGAATTTGTATGAATAAATTTTAATCTTATAAAATTTAATGAAAAAGTTTCAGAAAAAGAACTTATTTTAAAAATAAGAGAATTAAACGAAGATGATAAAATAAATTGATTTATTGTTCAACTTCCTCTTCCAAACCACATCGATGAGAAAAAAGTAATAAACAATATAAATCCCAAAAAAGATATTGACTGATTTAGTCCAAAAAATCAATGAAAAGTTAGTATTTGAGACGATAGCTGATTTGTGCCTTGTACTCCAGCAGGAATTATGGAAATTTTTAAATATGAAAATACTGATTTAGAAGGAAAAGTTGCAACTGTAGTTTGAAGAAGTAATATTGTAGGAAAACCTATAACTTCTCTTCTGATAAATGCTTGAGCTACAGTTATAAGTTGTAATAGTAAAACAAAAAATTTAAAAAAATATACAACTATGTCAGATATAATAATTATGGCTACAGGAAAACCAAGTTTACTAAAAGTAGATATGGTAAAAGTTTGAGCTACGGTTATAGATGTATGATTTACAGTTGTAGATTGAAAAATTTTCTGAGATGCAGATACAAAACTTATAAACTTAGCTGGAAATAATATCACTCCAGTTCCAGGATGAGTTTGACTTTTAACAGTTGCTATGCTGATAAAAAATACAATAAAAGCTTATAATTTACAGAAAAAATAGAGAATCTTTTATGATTTTCTATTTTTTTTTAAAAAAGTTTTGACAAATGAAAATTTTTTAATAAAATACAGAGGCAATCAAGTAAGCGGGTATAGCTCAATTGGCTAGAGCATCTGCCTTCCAAGCAGAGGGTTGTGGGTTCGAGCCCCATTACCCGCTCCATTTAAAATAGATTGTTTTAAGTAGAATGTAGAATTTTTCTACTACCTACTTTTTTTGTTAACATTTTGGGTGTATAGCTCAGTTGGTTAGAGCGCACGACTGATAATCGTGAGGTCAGTGGTTCAACTCCACTTATACCCACCATTTAACGGAGATTAGCGCAATTGGTAGCGCACACGGTTTGGGACCGTGGGGTTGCGAGTTCGAGTCCCGCATCTCCGACCATATATTTACATAGTTTTTCAAAAAAATAGTAGCTAAATCTACTATTTTTTTATTTTTCTTAACAAATTTTTAACACAGTTTTATAGGATAACTTGACTATAGTGAAAAAATATTTAATATATAAAATGTGAATTATTTTATTACCTAAAAATAAATAAAATGAAAAAAAGTTTTTTATTTTTCCTTGCTATTTTTACTTTTTTATTTACTACAAATACCTATGCAGATTTTAGATTAACAGAATATTTAGAAGGAAAAACTATACAATGAAGTGAAATTACAATTGAGGGGACTTGTGATGCTGAATTCAAAGTTGCAGTAAAAAATTCAAAAAGTGAAACTATATTCCCTAGTGAAACAGAAAAATATTCTGAAGTAAAATGTGAAAATAATAAATTCTCTAAAAACTTAAATTTAACAAAAGCAGAAGATTCAGAAAAATTAACTATTTCTCTATTTGAAAAAAATAGTGATACTTCATTTATAGATATAAATGTTACTTTTAGTCTTGGTTGATGAGCTCCAACTACAGAAAGTTTAACTTTAAAAAGAGACTGTAGAGTTCTTGTAAATTGAGAAGATTTTGAAAATTGTAAAAAAGAAAATTCTATAAATGAAGAAAACAAAAATTCAGAAAACAATAAAGAAAATAATTCTGAAAATTCTTCAAAAGATAAAAACACAAACAATGAAAATTCTAAAAATGATTCAAAAGATGATAATAGAGTTGTAGTTATTTTAGAAAATGGAAATAAATTTTCTCACAAAAAAATGGTTTGTGGTTTAAGTAAAGAAGTCCAAGATAATTTAACAAAAGATTTAAATACAAATTTTAATGATATAGAAAATTTAACTTTTGCAAAAGATGTAAAAAATCTAGAAAATGTAAAAGTTGTGGTTTGAACTTCAAAAAATACTTTTGAAAACAGAGAAATTACAAAATCAGAACTTTTAGGAATGGCTTTGAAAGCTAATTGTTACGATGTTTCTGGTATTAATTGGCAAGAAACTGTAAAAAAAATTTGACTTGAAAATGGAATAATTTCTGACAAAAATTTTTCTGTAAATGAAAAAATAACAAAAAATGAAGCTTTTGATATTATTTTAAAAGCTGGACAAATAGTTACTCCTAAAGATTCTGCTGAAGAAGTTATGAAATTTTTATGAGTTATAAATGATAAAAATATAACTTCAGAAAATCTTTTCAGAGAACAAGCTGTAAATATTTTGGTAAATATTTTAAAATTGTATAAATAATTTTTAAAAAAGAATAAATTTTCAAAATTTATTCTTTTTTTATTAATTTAAAAAAAATATTTGACAAATTCTAAAATTTGCATAACATTTTGAATGTATATATAGTGTTATAAAAAGTGAAAATTAAATTATAGATAAACATATTTTTTTTTATTTATAGGAAATTTCTACTTTTTGTTTATTGTAGATAAATCTTTATTTATGTTTTGAAAACATGTTAAATATAATATAAAATTTCTACTCTTTGTAGATTGGAGCTCTAGGGATTTCTACATTTTTTGTTAAATATAATATAAAATTTCTACTCTTTGTAGATATTATATGTGAGGTTCTTACAATGTTGTTAAATATAATATAAAATTTCTACTTTTTTAGATATAATAATATAATTTTTACGTTATTTTTTATCTAATATTATAGATAACTAATTTTTATTTTTAAAATTTAAATTTTAACAAAAATTTTTAGGAAAAAATATTTGACTTATTTAAAATAAATCTTATAATTTCACTTGTTTAAAATATTAAAAACTGGATTGTTTGGTATAAGTATCCAGTTTTCTCAAAGTCTTATCATTTTTAGATAAGGCTTTTTTATTATTTTTATTTTCATAATAATTTTTATTATATAAAGTATACAAATTATATATTTTAGTATATTTATATAATATTTTTTCTTTAACTTATAGTTTTTAACAGCAAATTTTCATAAAACTTGATTTTTTTGATTTTTTAAAGATAATATAAAAAATTTTAGTTGTAATTTTTATAAAAATGAAATTTAGTATATCAACAGAAAGATTTAAAAAAGGACTTGATGTAGTTAATCATGCAACTGCGAATATTTCTACAACTCCGATTTTAGAAAATATTTTAATAAAAGTTAATCAATCTAGCATTATTTTAACTTCAAATAACCTAGAATTAGCTATTGAATATTTTATAGAAGATGTAAGTGTAGAAAAAACCTGAGCTTTTTGTTTACCAAGCAAACTTTTGACAAACTATGTTTCTTTAGTTCAAGATGATGAAATAAAATTAGAACTTTTAGATGATAACAGTGTACAACTAAATAACTGAGGTTCAAAAATAAAAATAAAATGAATAGAAGCTTCTGAATTCCCTCTTATTCCAAACGTAAAGGAAGAAACTAGTTTACTTATCCCTGGAAATGTAATAAAAAAATCTATAGATAAAACTCTTTTTTCTAGTGCAGAATGAAATATTAGACCAACTTTAGCTGGTATTTTTGTAAATATAGAAAACAATGAGATAACTTTTGCTTCTACAGATACTTACAGACTTTCAGAATACAAATCAATTATTGATGAAAATGTAAAAAATAATTTTTCTCAAATTATTCCAAGCAAAACTTGTAATCAAATCAGGTCAATTTTATGAGATGCAAATCAAGTAAAAATAGTTTCTGGAGACAACCAAATTGCATTTTTTGCTGAAAATATAAATATTTATTCTAGACTTTTAAATTGAAAATTTCCTGATTATTTACCTTTTTTCCCTTCTACTTACACAATAAAAGCAGAAATAAATAGAATTGATTTAATCCAAGCACTAAAAAAAGTAAATTTGATCAGTAAAGAAAAAGATTATTATATAAAAATGAGTTTATCTACAACTAGATGAATTGAACTAGAAACAACAGAAACTCAAATTTGAGAATGAAAAATAACTCTGATCTGAGTTATAGAATGAGCTGACAATGCAGTTTGAATTAACTCAAATTTTTTACTTGAAGTTTTATCAGTTATTGAAACAACTCACGTAAGTATAAGTTTTGAAACTCCAAGATCTCCA
This sequence comes from uncultured Candidatus Altimarinota bacterium, assembly GCA_963518665.1. Lineage (GTDB taxonomy): Bacteria > Patescibacteriota > Gracilibacteria > BD1-5 > UBA6164 > GN02-872. The sequence continues at coordinate 18,519 of CAUQKR010000013.1, forward strand.
ATAACAATTTCTCCAGTTGAAGATCCTGAAGAAAATAATAATAAAAAAGAATATTTTAGACATATTCTTATGCCTTTAAGAATTTAAAAAATGGATGAACTAAGAAATATAATTTTAGAAATAGAACAATTAAAACAAGAACAAAAATATAAGAATGCTGTAACTTTAGTCGAAAATTCTCTAGTAAAATATAATTTTGATTATAGATTATATGAAGAATTAGCAGATATTTACCTTTTTATGTGAGAGCTTACAAAAGCATTAAAATCAGTAAATTTTGCTTTAGATTTAAATGCTAATTCTGCAACTTGAAATTATCTAAAATGATTTATTTTACTATCAAAAAATAAATTTAATGAAGCTATAGAATATTTAGAAAAATCAAACAAACTTATTGGAAATAATGCTGAAGTTTTGAGAAATTTATGATGGGCTTATTTTATGGTTTGAAATACTGAAAAATGAATTTTAATCCTAAAAAGAGCTTTAAATATTTCTCCAGATGATGAATTTATAACTGAAGATTTAGCAATGGCTTTGATTTGAATTTGAGAAGTTTCAGAATGAAATAAACTTCTTAAACAAATTTGAAAAAATAATATTTTATAAAATAATTTTTAAATGAATTTTGATGTTAAGCAAATTGAACCAAAATTTGTATGAATTATAGATATTTGAACTTATAAAATAAGAGTTGGTATTTGTAAAGTTTTTAATAGAAATGTTGAGCTTATTTGATATTGAGAAAAAAGACAAGATTTAGATGATATTTCATTACAAGAAATAAAAAATAAGGAAAATGTTTGTGAAAATGTAAGGCAAGCTCTAGAAAAAGCTGAAATCGATGCAAAAATAAAAGTAAAAGAAGTGATGATTTCTATTCCTACTTTAAATATTTTTTTCGAGACAAGTAATGCAAATTACATAAAGCAAGAACCAGAAAAATCAATTGATAACAATTCTATGTACAATATTTTAAAAGATATTGAATTAAATATTTTTAAAAATCACTATAAAAGAATAAAGTCATCTTATGGTTATGATAAAAATGATTTAAAATTAATTATAAGTAATATTTCAAACATTTTACTTGATTGATCTCCTTCAAAGTCTTTACTTTGAAAAAAAGCAAAATTTATAGATGCATCAATTTTAAATATTTTTATCACAAAAACAAAATTTGAATTTAAAAATGAGTTAGCAAATTATTTAAAAAGAGATATTATAAAAATTATTCCTACAGAATATGCATTAGCTTGAATTTTTTCTGATAAAAAAGATGTTGTGATTCTAGATTTATGACATACCCACACTTCGATTATTGTAAAAAGAAATGAAAATATTTTATGAGTAAAAAAATTAAATTTTTGAATAAATGATTTGATAAAAAGGATAAGAGAAAATTATAATTTAGCTAGAAGTGAAATCATAAAAAAATTTGATGAAAATATTTTCGAAAAAGAAAAAACTGAATTTTTAGAAGTTTTAAGTGATATTTTAATCATAACTTTAGAAGATATTTTAAAATTTGATATTTGTCCAAATGATTTTTTTATAGCTTGAGGTTGAGCAAATAAATTTATAAGAGATTACTTACAAAATCTTAATTTCAATAAATATAATCTAAGAATGGTAAAAAAAATAAATCTTATTTCACCAAAAATAAATTTCTTAGATAATAAAATTACAGAAAACCCAAGTTGGATTGATTCTACAAAATCAAATATAAATATTTATGCAATGATAAAAATAACTTTAGATTTCATCAAAAAAGATAAAAACAAGCTAGAAAGAACAATAAAAAGAATTATCGATGAAGTAAATAAATAAATAAATAAATAAAAAGAGTAGAAAAATTTTTTATAAAAATATCAAGAAATTAAAAAACTAGAGAAAAATTCTCTAGTTTTTTAATGTATACCTTTTAATAAAATTTTTCTGATTTCTTGATAAAATAAAGGTACAAATGAAAATAACAAAATCAAAATCCAATCTTTTAAACTTAAAGCTACAGTTCCAATCACATCTTGTAAAAATGGAGTGTAAATAAGTACAAAAATAAATATAAAACTCATAGAAACTGCAAATAAATGAAAAGGATTTTTTAAATAATTTGTTTTAAAAACAGATTTGTTTGGTGAAATAGCTGAAAAAGTATTTACCATTTGAATTGTTACAAGTCAAGCAAAAGCTGCAGTCATTGCATGTTTTAATTTTTGTTCATCAAAATTTGAATGCATTCACCAAGACCATCCATCTCACATAAGTGTCAAAATAAATATTGATATAACACAAGATCAAAGGATAAATCAAGCAACGATAAAGCTTATAACAAATTTTTTATTCAAAATACGAGCTTTGGGATCTCTAGGTTTTTTACCCATCAAATCATCATCAGCTGGCCCAGCTCACATTGAAATTGCTGGTAAAATATCAGTTCAAAGGTTTATACAAAGAATCAAAATTGCAGTTAAAACATTTGGAATAAACAAAATTATTGAAGAAATAATTGTTACAAGTTCTCAAATATTTGAAGAAAACATATACCAAATAAATTTTTTCAAATTTTCATAAATTCTTCTTCCCTCTTTTATTGCAGTTACAATCGAAGCAAATGAATCATTCATCAAAATCATTGTTGCAGATTCTTTTGAAACTTCTGTTCAAGTTATTCACATAGCAATTCAAATATCAGCTTTTTTAAGAGCTGGAGCATCATTTACTCAGTCTCAAGTCATTGCAATAACTTCCCCTAAATCTTGTAAAAGAGAAACTATTCTCATCTTGTCACTTGGCATAGTTCTAGCAAAAATAAAAGATTTTCTTTCTTTTAAAAGATTTTTTAACTTATCATCAGAAAATTTTTGGATTTCTTCTCAAGTAAAAACATTATTTTTATCATCTGATCAAATCATTCCAAGCTCTTCAGCAATAGCTCAAGCAGTAAGTCAAAAATCTCAAGTTATAACAATAATTCTAATTCAAGCTTTTTGAGCTACAGAAACCGCATCTTTTACTTCTTCTCTTGGAGGGTCAATCATCCCAGTAAGCCCTATGTAAACAAGATTTTTTTCTGCATCTTTATCTTCTTTTATTTCTTCTCATTCTGAAATATCTCTATAAGCAAAAGCTAGCACACGAAGAGCTTTTTTTGCCATTTCCATATATTTTTCATGAATTCTTTTTTTGTCTTCTTCTGTAATATCACGAATTTCTCAATCAAGCATTATTTTTGTAGAATTTTCTAAAATGCTATCTGGAGAACCTTTTACAAGAACTTTTCCATTTGAAATCACACTCATCATTTTTCTATCTGAGTCAAAAGGAAAAATATTTTCTATATTTTTTTCAGAATCAAGAGTTCCTGGAATAATTTTTTCTCACATTGTAAGCAAAGCTCATTCTGTAGGATCTCAAAGCAAAGAATAAGCATTTTCAATTTTTACAAGTTTTGCATCATTACATTTGTAAGCAATTTCCACAAGCATTTTTATATCTGGATCATTTGCATTTCCAGTAAAATTTCAATTTTTTGGATCATAACCTTCTCAAACAATATTTATAGATTGTCAATCTGGAGTATTTATTTCTCTAACTGTCATTTCATTTCTAGTCAAAGTCCCAGTTTTATCACTACAAATAGTTGTAACTGCTCAAAGAGTCTCAACTGAAGGCAATTTTTTTATGATAACATTTTTCTTTGAAAGAACAGTTGCTCAAAGAGCAAGAGCTATTGTAATCGTTGTTGGAAGTCATTCTGGAACTGCAGAAATAGCAATAGAAACAGAATACATAAATCATTTCAAAATTTCTCAATCTCTGAAATACAAAACTACAAAAATTATTGCACAAATAACCAAAGTAATTTTCAAAACAAAAATTCAAATATCTTTTAATTCTTTTTGAAGTGGAGACAAAACATTTTCTGTTTCAACTGCAAGTTTTGCAATATTTCAAATCTCAGTTTTATCTCAAGTAAGAGAAACTTGCATAATTCAACTTCATTTTACAATACTTGTTCCCATAAAAATTTTATCGTTGTCTTTTTTCTTAACTGGAACAGATTCTCAAGTCAAAGCTGCTTCACTTATTTGCAAACTATGAGTTTCAAGCAAAACTCCATCGGCTGGAATTTTATCTCATTCAGCCAAAACAATTATATCTCCTGGAACAATATTTTTTACATCTATAAGTTTTTCCTCTCCACCACGAATAACCCTAGCTTCTGGATGAACCATTCCTTGAAGTGCTTCAAGAGTTTTTTCAGTTTTAAATTCTTGAAAAAAACCAATTCAAGCATTTAATACAATGATAACCAAAATCACAGTTGCATCAACAATTTCTCAGTGTAAAAGAGTTATCAAAGCTGCAATAACAAGGATAATAACTAAAATATCAGAAAATTGTTGTAAAAGAAGCTTCCACCAAGGATTTTTCTTTTTTGCTTTTAATTCATTAAATCAGTACTCTTTTAATAATTTTTCAATTTCACTTGAATTTAAACCTTTATAAGTCATTTTTATTTTTTATAAAATATAATACTTTTTTATTTTATCATAAATTTTTTTTTTTAGCAAAAAGTCAAGATTTTTATTAAAAAAAATAGAAAAATCTTGACTTTTTTTATAAAAGGATATCATTATAAATGATTTTAATAATTATTTTTATTATATGATAAAAAAAAAATAATTTTATTTTTCATATTTTTAATCTTAATTTTTATACCAAATATTCAAACTTTTTGATTATGAGAACCTTCTCCTTCTATAAGCCGGAAAAAAGAAGCTCTTGAAAGAGAAATCAAAAAAACTGAAAAAACTATAAAATATTTAGAAACTTTAGAGAAAAAACGTTCTGTTATTTATAAAATAAATGAAAAAAAGAAATATTTAAAATTTGTAAAAAATACTCTTTATGAAAAAATAAAATTAGAAATTATTATTTATTCTATACTTTGACTTGTCTGATTATTTTATCTTATTTTAATCATAAAAATCATTATTTTACTTATAAATTGATAAAAAACTAGAAAATTTTTCTAGTTTTTTGTTTTTGAGAATATTTATGATAAAATTATAAAAATATTATTTTTATAATTTAAAAAATTATGAGTTTGATTATAAATAACTTAGTTTGAGCTAAACTTGAAGAAGTAGAAAATATTTTTTGAAGTAAAGATTTTGATTTGATGGAAAAAGTCAAAAACTGAATTTTTGATATGTTTTGAGAAAATGAAGTTTCAAGAAATTTTTCAAATTGTTTAGATAAAATTGTAAATTGAAACAAACTAACAAATGAAGAAAATTCTTCAATGTTGTACCAAAATCCATCTTTGGAATATATTTTTGATTTTTGAAAAATTTGAAAAAATCTTTTAGAAGCTTGAGAAGAAATTGACTTTTGAAAAAATTCAGAAAAAATAAAAACTTTGATAAATGAAAATTCTATAAAAAATTTTTTTATTCCAGAAAATAATGGTTTAAGAATAATAA
>CAUQKR010000014.1:0-21437 GCA_963518665.1 uncultured Candidatus Altimarinota bacterium
ACAAAATAAAAATAAAAAAATAGGAAAAAAAGGTCAAATATTTTTTTGAAAAAAAAATATTTTGTATATAATTTTAAGAAATTTTATATTTTTATATTGAAAATTATGAGAATTTAATATGAATATGATTTACTTTTTTTCATTTTTAGTAAAAAAATAATTGAATTAAAAAAACTTGCAAAAATAAAATTTTTTGATATAATACTATTGTAATTTTCAAAAACAGGGAAAACACCAAAAAAAAAAGAGAAGCGGTAACTTCTCTTTTTTTATTTTTTCTTGCTATAATACAAAGCAAGAAGACATATTATAACGTGATATAACGTTACAATAATGAACTGCAATAGTTCCATATTTTCAAAAACAGGGCTAGAATTAAAACACCCTGAAAGCCCCATTATCCAGGGCTTGCTATATTATATACAAAAAACAAAAAAATCAATAAAATAATTTTCCTACTTAGAATCCTGAAACTTTAAAATTTTTAAAACAAAAAAAGACTAGATTTTTCTAGTCTTTTTTTTATATTGTCAAAACATTATCAATTGATAGTATAAAAAGTAAAGAGACTAACTCTCTCTACTTTCTAAAAATAAAATCAACTTTTCACTATATTCTAAAATAGCCTTGTATTTTTCAATATTCTCACCAGGAGAACTATTTTTTATTTTTTCTATAGCTTTTTCCATCTCCATATAGTGAAAATCTTTTATCATTTTGTATCATTCCATTCAACTTATGGCTTTTATAGCACTAAGTTGAGAATTGTAAACTTTTTCAGGATTGCCAAAAAGATACTCTTTTCTATCTTTTTTCCAAATCCTAAATAAATCAAAAATTTTCATTACAAATCTTTTAATAAATTAAGTTTTTTGAAACTGTTATAAATCTCAAAAGCATCTTTGTGAATACACCGATCCAAAATCCATCATTTTTCATCAGCTTTTTTCCAAGCATCATACTCAGAAATAAGAGATTTTCAATAATCAGAAATACAAATTATTTGAAAATCTTTTTTTGTTTCCAATAATTTTTCTAAAAGCCTAGCTCATAAAGCTTCAGGATAAGAAGTAGTAGGAAAATAATTATCAAGCAAAATCAAACAATTATCAGCTTTTTCAATGATTAAATCCAAATAATCCAATGGATTAAAAATATTTGTTTCTACAAGCATCTCAAAATCAGGATTTAGCATCCATAAATTTCAAATTATTTCATCTCACCAAATATCTTCCAAAACTATTATTTCTTTTTTAATTTTATTTTTCTCTTTCATAAATTTAAAAATTTTTCTTTCACTTCATCATTTACAAAATCAAAAACATTAAAATTTATTCTTTTATTAAGTCTTCTATAAGCTTCAAGTAAATGAGTTCAATCTACTAAAATAAGATTTCTTTTGCTATTCTCTCAAATAACTATTCTTTTTATAGAAGGATTTCACTTTTCTGTTCTTCAAGAATAAGCCTCTTTTATAGAATATTTTTTACCATTTAATCTGTTAGGTTTTTCAAATTTTGTATTTAAAATAGAATTTTCTATTTTTTTTGATAAATTATTAGCATCTATTTTAACATTTTTTCCTGAAAGTCAAGTCCTAACTCAACTTACTTTCCTCAAAATTCCTCCAAACATCCTACTCAACAGTTATTCAAGCACCTCTCAATAAATTATTTGTCATCTCAGCTGGCCCATTATTCTGCAATTTTCAGTCAGTTCCAGGATTTATATTTTGAGGAGAAGCAGAAGCCAGAGCATCTTGCTTTTTCAAAAAATGTTCTGGCTCTATTCAGTCAAAAGTCAAAAAAAGTTGCTCATAAGCCTTCAAAGCATCAACAGGAACTCAAGCCTCCATTGCTTCAAGTAAAATATTTTTCAGAGCAATAGCATTTTCCCTATTTTCAGCTTGAGAGTCAATCCCCATAGTTCCAGTTTCTATCACTATCTCATATCTCTCCAAAGCATCCCTAAAAACTTCCCTATCTATAGTTATTTCCTTGTCCTCCAGATTTTTTATATCCACACTATCCTCTATATTTTGATAAACCCAGTCAAGTATCTGATAAGCCAAATCAGAAAAAAAATATTTTATATTTTCCCTGATATCAGCTATCACAGTGTTTGCTTCATAAAAACTTATTTTTGCTCAAGTAGCAGTATTTGTCAAGGCAGTTTGACCTTGAGATTGAGTCACATCCACCGTAAAAGTCAGCTTTTGTAAATCCCTCTGCATATCATTTATGTCAGAAAAATAATAGTGAGGCAAATCATTAAAAGCAAACTCCTGAACTCATTCCAAAGCTCATTTCATATTTCAGGCTCAAACCTGAATCAAAGGAGAATCAGAAAAAAGATCATTTGGATTTACTTGACTCATTGGATCCCAAAAATATTTTCCATTCATCTTCCTTTTTATGATTTTTTTCTTTGCAACTTTTTCGAAATTTATATCCCTTTGCAACTCCAAAATCGGAGCAATAATTCAGTGAGGCAATCCAACTTCCAAATCCTCAAAACAATCCAAATTTTTTACAGAAAAATATTCTATCTCCTCAAATCAAATCACAATCAAATTATTTATAGTTGTTATTTGATAAATTTTTTCATCCTCAACTTTTCAAGTCAAATTAAAATATCACTCATAAACAATCAAATCAAGACTATTTTTATCAAGCCCAAAATCAGACTTTATTCAGTCAACTCAAGTCAACTCAAAAATTTTTTGAGAAAAAGCATCTTTTCCCTCAAAAGAAGAATTTGTAAGCTTTTCCAAATTATCCAAATCAAAATATTTAGGAGCTCCAGAACTATTTTTAGCCATTTTCAAGTGAGCAAGCCTAAGCCCAGATTTTTTTATAAAATATCAAGGTGCATCAGAAAAATTTTTATAATTTGGATCAAAAATAATCTCTTCAGTTGAAACTTGCTCTATTTTTGGAAATTTATTTAAAATCTTTAAATTTTTTCCACTTCACTTTGTCTTGTATCAAGTGGAAATAATACTATAAGCCCTTCAATAAGCTCACATCGACTTAACAATGCTTTTTATAACCCTGTAAATATTATTCTGCTTAAAAGTCACATTTAAAAAATCATCAATAGCCTTTGCATAAATATTATTCCTTTCCTTGATTTGCTCCCTAAAAATCCCAGTTGCTTCATCTTCTCACTCAAAAAAATCAGTTTTTTTAGCCTTGACAGAAATCTTTGGAATCCTAGTCATCACTTTAGCAGGAAAAAAATTTAAAATATTGTTTGCAAAATTTATATATTTGTCAGGAGATTTTGTTATCACATTTGTAGCCTCATAAATCTCAGCTAAATGCTCTCTATAAATCCTCAAATCCTTCATATTCAGCTCAAACTCTTCAGCTAAAAATTTTAAAATTTCCTTTTTTTGTAGAGAAGTCAAAACTTGCTTCATAAAAATATTTTTTAAAAAATAATTACAAAACAAAATTAAAAAAATAGGAAAAATAAGTCAAGAAAACTTGATGATTTTTTCCTAAAAAACTATATTTTCAAAAAAAAATATTTTCTAAAAAAAATCTATGAACAAAGAAATCAAAAAAGAACTAGCTATAAGAACACTAGAAAAAAGATACGAAAACAAAAGAAACGATTTATATGAGTTTATAAAATGATATTTGACAGAAGAAAAAAAATTAGAATTTTTTGACTCCTGGCACTACTTAGTGATTTGTGATGCACTAGAAAAAGTATTTGAGTGAAAAATCAAAAGACTTATTATAAATGTGCCACCAAGAACCTGAAAAACCGAGTTTGTGACAAAAGGCTTCCCTTCTTGGGTCCTCTGAAAAAAAGAAAATACCAAATTCATCGCAACAGGCTACTCAGCAACTCTAACTCAAACGTTTTCAGATGAGTGCAGAAATATCCTAAAAACCAACTACTTCAAAAAAATTTTTCCTAGATTTGCAGGACTTTCACAAAGCCAAGACACAAAAAACTGGTGGAATACAAAATGAGGAGGACAATACTATGCAACAGGGGCTGGATGAACCATAACAGGTATGTGAGCCGATATAATCCTCATAGATGATCCACTAAAACCAAAAGATATCACAGGAACAGAAATAATCAAAGTAAACAATTGGTACACAGATACCTTGAAATCCAGATTAGATAACCAAAACACCGGTGCAATAATAATCATAATGCAAAGACTACATGATAATGATTTAGTGTGATTTTTAACAGATTTAGAAAAAAAAGGTTGAGAGAAATGGGAAAAAATAATTATATGAGCTATCTGTGAAAGTGCAGAAACCTATGAAACAAAATATTGAACCATAAAAAGACCAGAAAATAACCTACTTCTTCCAAAAAAATTAAATAGAAATTCTCTAGAAAACTTAAAAAAAACCGATCCACAAACATTTTCAAGCCAGTACCAACAACAACCTATAAACAAAGAAAGCCAAGAATTCCACGAAGAATGGTTCAGATATTTTGAAGATTTTCCAAAAACTCCAGGAAAAATCATCACAACAGTCGATCCAGCATTTTCCACAAAAAAAGAAAGTGATGAAAGTGCAATAACAACAGTAAAAATGATAGCAGATGAAGTATATATTTTAGAACAAACAGCAGGCAGATACAACCCAGCAGAACTTGAAGACAAAATTATTTATCACATAAAAAAATGGCAACCAGAAAAAATTTGAATCGAAGCTTTTTCAGCTCAAGTTACAGTTTCATTTTCACTAAAAAATAGACTCAAAAAAGAACAAATCTACAAAACAGAAGTTATAGAAATCAAACAAAAATGAGATAAAGAAAGCAAAATCAGAAGCTTAATCCCCTGGTATAGAAATGGACTTATTTTTCACAACAGACAAAATTGTGATTGACTAGAACAACAACTAATCAGGTTCCCAAAAGCAAAACATGATGATAGAGCTGATAGCTTGCAGATGATTTATTTTTTGGCAGAAACAAACCCAAACATAAATATTTGAAAAATAAAAACACCAGAACTAAAATATGATAAATTTTGATTTGTGTATTAAAAAAACTAGAGTTTTTCTAGTCTTTTTTTATATTTTATTATAATCATTCAATGACTTTTTAATTCCTTTCTTATACTATCAATTGATAATGTATTGATAATGTTTTGACAATGTAAAAAAAATAAATATAATACTATCAATTAATAATGTATTGATAATGTATTGATAATGAAATATAAAATAGATAAGTATAATTTTTGAAATATAAAACCTGAAAGATTTGAATTTTTAGACAAAAATTATTTAAGTATTTATTTCTTAAATAATTTACAAAAATATTCTGATAAAAATTATTTATACTGGGATGATATAAAATTTAAAAAATTACCAAAAGAGCTTGAAAACAATGAAGAGTTACGGTATATTATAAAAAAAGTTCGTTTTTTATTTCCTACGATTGTAAAATCTGAAAGTTGAGAATATTTTTGAATTTGAAAATTAAATTTTTTAGAAGAATTATTACATAATTTAGATTTATCTTTAGGATGAAATTTTTTATGAATAAATTTTAATAAAAAAGAAAGAAGAGAATTTTTACAAAATTGAATTATAGAGGAAGCTATTTCATCAAGCCAATTGGAATGAGCTATGACAACTTCTAAAAAAGCAAAAGAAATGATAAAAACAAACAGAAAGCCTATTTGAAATGATGAGAAAATGATTTTAAATAATTATAAAGTAATGGTTTATATAAATAATGATTTAATAAAAGAGAAACTTTCTGCTGAAAATTTGCTTAAATTACAATCAATTTTGACAAAAGATATTTTAGAAGAAGAAAAAATTTGAAGATTTAGAACTGATGAAGATGAAATAGTTATACAAGATAACATAACTTGAGAGATTTATCATAGAACCCCAAATCAAAATTTTTTGATGCAAGAGATTGAAAAATTTTTTATATATGCAAATGATGAAGAAAAAACTAATTCTTTTACTCACCCTTTTATAAAAGCTTGTATTTTACATTTTTGGATTTGATATTTACATCCTTTTTGTGATGGAAACTGAAGAACTGCTAGAGCTATTTTTTATTGGTATTTATTAAAAAAATGATATTGGGGATTTAGCTATATTCCATTATCTAGAATTATAAAAGAGACAAAAAATAAGTATGAAAATGCTTATTTATATAGTGAACAAGATAATTTTGATTTAAGTTATTTTATTGTTTATATTACAAATATAACTAAACAAGCTATCGAGGAATTTAAAAATTATATTTCAAAAAAGATAGAAAAACAAAAAAATATTGATTATATAGATTGATTAAATGAAAGACAAAATAGATTATTAAATTGATTTAAAGAATTTAAATATAAATTTGTAAATAATTCTACTCATAAAAATTATTATTGAATTTCTATAAATACAGCAAAATCTGACTTGGAAGATTTAGTTAAAAAATGATTTTTAGAAAAGAAAAAGGAATGAAAATTTGTAAATTATTATTTTAAAAAAGACTAGAGTTTTCTAGTCTTTTTTTATAACATATTATACTTAAAAATATAATTTTTTCAAATATTTCAAACAAAAAGACTATAGAAAATATCTATAGTCCGTTAAAACCTTTTCAGATTTTTTTCTCCTTGGAAAACTTAAAAATAAGCAGTTACTACAGTATGGGCTTTGTAATCTTTTAATTTCCTCCACTTATGAATATTATATTACAAAAATAAAAATAATCAAGTTATTTTTCAAAAGCTGTTAAAATCCATCTTTTATTTTTTCATTTCCAATTTTTACTTATGACAATTCTAGCTGTTTTTTTACTTATTTATATACATAGTTTTAGTAGTTAGATATCAACTCTTGTCATCTACAGATTCTAAATAATAGTATTTATTGACATTTTTTTAAAAAATAATATAATATATATATCTGAGACTTCTAACATATAGGTGAAAAGTTAGTTTGATTTTATCAAAGAAAGTTTTTACTTTCATTTCTCATGAACAGCAAATTTTATATTTGCTTTAATAAAAAGAACTAGATTTTTCTATTTCTTTTATATAATTAAACTTGCAAAAATACAATTTTTATATATAATCTATTATGTATTTAAAATACTTGTACCACGTTTAGGACGTTATCCTTAGGCATACTATTATGATTAAGGCCCAAGTATACCAAAAAAAGTAACCTATTTCAAGGTTACTTTTTTTGTATTTTTAAATTTCATTTAAATAAAAAAATACTTAGTTTACCTTTGCTTCTTCTCTATCCACCGTCAGGTAATTAGATAATGTATACAGTATCCAATAACTAACTCGCATTAGATTATCTTTATATTGATAATATATACAATATTTACTAGGTAAAAAAAATCTGGCAACATCGTAGCTTCTTCTCTGTCTGCTTTATAATGTTTTTAAAACTCTACCCTAGTTTACCAAAAAATAGCTCGCACTAGATTTCTTAAATTGCTCCCTAAAATAGAACTACCAGATATGTTTATATTATATACAATATTTTAAATAAATCAATAAGTAAAAAAATAAAGGTTTGTGCACAACCTTTATTTCCCCATAATTAGTGACTAATCATTTCTACCTAGCCATACGTCCAAAACGTTATCTAATTACGTCCCTTCTAACTTAGACAAATATATTATAATAATTTATTTTATTTTTGCAAGTTGATTATCAACTTTGTAGTCCCCAATCAAGAACTGCCTGGAGTTTTAAAAATCAAAAAAAAGTTTAGTCTTATACTTGTACTGCTCAATGCTGACAACCTATATAAGCAAAACTGCAAATCAGAATAACCTCTTCCAGTTTCCTAAACTTTGTACTATTATATTTTGTTTATAAATAAAGTCAAATTTTTCCCATATCTCAATCCTTTAAAATCATTTTAAAAAACTAAGATATGGGAACCTTACATAAAAATAAGGCTATTCAACACAATCGGCTTAGAATAGATTACTTTCCCTAGCACAAGTATATTATACTTAAAAATATAATTTTTGCAAGTTTATTTAAACTCAAAAGCAGTCAAAATCCATCTTTTATTTTTTCATTTCCAATTTTTACTTATGACAATTCTAGCTTTATTATTTTCTAAAATTATTTTTCACAATCATTCTTCCTTTAAAGGTAAAGTATTTAAATATTCTTGTATTTTTCATAAAATTTCAGGATGTTTATCTTTTATCTTTTGAAATCACAATTTTTCATTACCCCGAACTAAATCAATAGGCTGTCATTTATAATTATAAGCTCATTTTACTTCACCTTCTCACTTTTCCATTAAAAACTTTTCAGCTTCTATTCATTTTGGACCTTCCCGAATAGTTCAATGTTCTCATTTTCAAAGATTTTTTACTTTTACAACCTTTATCCTACTTTTACTCCCTTCAGGCATAAAGTTAAGCTTAGCACCAGACTTAGAGGCAAAATTATCGATTTTATCAGCTATCATTTGACTTTGGAAAAAATTCTTCATTTCAGGAATTTTAGTCAAAGCCTTAGCATTAGAAAAAGCTTTTTTCAAAAGTTCACTAGAAGTTCAAAAAGTCCTTGCTAAATATCAAACAGATTTAGGTGATAAAAAAGCAAGTGAAGCTATTGCAGGTAAACTAAGTCATCAAGAAACTCAAGCTCAAAATCAAATACCCAAAGTTCAAACTACTTTTTGCAATCATCAAATAGGAGCTATTTCACTCAAATTACTACCAGAAATCACAGCTTTTAAATTCATTCAAGATAACTTTTCCAGTTTTTCAAGCATCTCTTTTCTAAAAGCAGTGTTATTTTTCAAAGTCTGATTTAACCTTGTCATAGCAGTCATCTTACTTTTTTTATCTGATAAGCTCAAAACTTTATCTATTTCTTTTATTTCATTTGTAAAAAATTGATATTTTTTTGTCATTTCAGCATATTCTGGTATTTCAGCAACTATCTTATCCTTTACAGAATTTGATAAAAAAGTAGATAAATTGTCAGATTTTCAGCTTCATTCTCCACCTATCCATCTATCTTGTAGCCTTTGTTTAAGTATATCAAGACCTTCAGCAGTTTTATCCTTCCAATTAGCCAAATCATTCAACATCTCTTTTATCTGAGTTTTAGAACTTGCTTGAGTAATAGTAGAATTTGAAAAATCAAGCTTAAATTTTCATTTTCAATCAGGAAAAACTCAAACTCTCATTTCTTCCAACTTTTTGATAGCATTTTCTTTTATATCATCTATATTTAAAATAGTCTTATTTTGTTTAAGCTTTTCATAATCTTGTCAATAAATAATTTTTCTTTCATCTTTTATTTTTTCAAAAGCATTTTTAGCTCTAGCTAAAATATCCTCTTGCTTTATCTCACCAGAAAAAGCCTTTTTAAAATCCTCAGTTCATCAATACTTAAAAGCATTTTTAATAGTATCTTTTCAGGCTCAAGTTGTCATTCATAAAGTTGAAGAAACTCACTCTTTTATTGCATCAATTCACTTTCATAAAGGTTTGATTGTATAATTCAAAGGATTCAAAATATCTGCAGTTTTATTAGCAATATTTGCAACTTTTGTATATCTTTCAGATTTTGAAATATCTCAAGCAGCATCTGCAAGTTTTACAATTTTTGAAGCTTTAGAACCAACATTTGTAGCAGTTCAATATCAAAGAGTCAAAATATCAGCAGGATTTTCAACAACAAGCTTTTTTAGAGTATTTCAAGTGTCATTTTTTAAATCATTTCAAAAATTATCAATACCTTTTCAAATATTTTCCCTTGTTTTATTTGTATAAAAACCACCATTTTTCATTTTTTCTAGATTATTTTCAACCACTTTTGGATCAGCTCCTAGCTTATCTCCCAACCATCTCAAAGAATTTTGTCAAACTTCAGTAGAAAAAATTTTATTAGAAGCATTTTCAATTAAACCTCATCAAACTTCCTTCAAATTCCTAGCAGTTCAAACAGGATTAGAAACCATAGAAATTCAACCTCAAACCAGCTTTGCAGCACTTGCAGGAATATTTCAAAAAAATTTTCAAACAGACTCATACCAAGCATCATCATTTTTGTGCTTAAAAGTCATATTTTCTCAGAGATTTCAAAGATCCTCTCAAAGATTCACTCAAAAATCCCAACCTTCTCTATCTCACTTTCTCTCCTCCCTCTTCCTATTCTCTTCATCTTTCAGGGCCTGTTTTTCAGCTCTCTGCCTATCCTTCATCACCTTTATTTTAGCTCATTTTGGTGAAAATCACATATTTAAATAATTTTTAAAACTCTCTATATCTTCTTTTGTAGCCATAATTTTTTTATAAAAAATAATATAAACTACAAAGTAAAAAAATAGGAAAAATAAGTCAATAAAAAAAGACTAGAAAAATCTAATCTTTTTAAGAAAAATTAACAAATCATCAGTCCTTATTCAAAATAGAGCTTATAGGCACCTTTCTAACCATAACCTTACCATCTCACTTCCAGTTAGCATCCTTGATAGTCACAGTAGCTCAATCAACAGATAAAACTATTCAAGTGTGACCATTTTTAGCATACTTCCCACCAGGATTCCAAACAGCCAAACTACCAGAGAGAGGCTTGTCAGAGTTTATGTGCTTTTTCTTGCTCTCATAACTATCTCACATAATCCTCTTTCAAGTCAAATTCTCTACATAATCATTTACAAAAGCCCCACATTGTCAAGAAGTCCTAGTACTAGCCAAAGCTTTATTCATAAGCCCTTTGTTTATGGCAGTCTGGTCTGCCTTAGGAAAATTTGAAAAATCCTTTTTAGTCTTATTGTAACTAAGCTTTTCAGTATTTCAATCCAAAAAATCAGAAGCCTCCTTATCAGAAAAATTTTTTTTGCTAGAAGGAGAACCTTTAGCCTTATCAAGTGGCAAAATCTCCATAGTATCAAAATCATATTTGTAATTATATTTTCAAACCCTTCTATCAACTCATTTTTGAATAACTCATTGAATTCTCTCAATTTCCTTATTAAATTCATCTTGAGTCATTAAGGCAGATAAAGAAGAAGCAGAATCTTTTATTTTGTTGAAATCATTGTCAGTCATAGGATTCATAGAAACACCTTTAGCCTTCAAGTTCTGTACTTCCATAAAAGCGAGAGAAGTCCTCAACCTTTCAATCTTCGCAGCAACAGAAGGCATTTGCCTAGATCCCATCCAGTTATCTTTCAGACTTTCAAACTCATCAATCATAGTTTTTGCATCTTCAGCAGCATACAAAGCATTTTGAAGATCTTGCCTATCTTGCTTTTCTTGCTTGATATCATCCTTCACCATTTCAAAATTAAACTTGTCTCTATCCAAATCAAGCCTTGCAGAATCAATAGAAAGCTTGCTATTATCCACAGAAACATCATGAGCAAATTTTCTCTCTTTAAGCCCAAAGTCCTTGTCATCCTTGTAAACATTGTAGTTATAATCCCTATTATCCTTAAACTCGTCATAATTCTGCTTTCTACCAGACAAAAGATAAATAGGCTTACCATCTTCACCCAAATTAACAGCAGCACCTTTTTTATTCACCAAAAATCCAAGCTCTTTTGATAACTCCTTGTCTATCTCATTCTCATTTACTCAACTCAAAGCAATCATATTATCAAGAGCAGCCTTCATAGAAACATTTGCCTCATCATTCAGCTTTTGAGCCAAAAGAGCATTCTCAGTTTGCTGATTTTTCAAAGCATTTGTGTAACTAGCCAAATTTTGACTCAAAGTCCCAAGAGTCTCAGCATCAGCTCCTTGTAATTGTGCTTGATACAATTGAAGCTCAGCTTGAGCCTTTGCCTGTGCTATACTCATCTCAGCATTTACACTCCTAGTGACATCATCCCTCCTAGAAATAGCTTCAGAACTTCTACCAAACCCAGTAAAAGAAAGCCCAGTATTTAGAGTATTCATTCTATTTTTTCAGTTTTCCTGTATTTGATGACTTGTCTCTGCCAACTGTTTATCTATCAACTCCTTTTTTCTAGCAAAAGCCTCATCACTCCTAGATTTTAACTCATTTTTAGTCTGTAAATATTCATTATAAGGCTGATGATATCAAATAACCTTCTCTATTTCATCATAATTAAGACCAGAAGAAGCTAGATTATTCCTCAAATCCCCAGAAGAAAGATTTCTGTTCTCCATAGCTAAATTTTTATACTTAGCTTCCTTATCAACTTTTGTCTCAACTCCTAAAACTTCTTGCATAGATTTTCCCTCAAATTGAGTCTTGTACTTCAAATCAGATAAAAAATTTTGCTCAGCAAGCCCAAGTTTTTCCCCTCGTGACTGCTTCCTGTAAATATTCCTAAAATTGTCAGAATTCAAATCCAAAACAGCATTTGGATCATCCTTGAACCTCACAGCATCCATCCCTTTAGGCACTTGCTGAATTTTAGGAGCTTCAGGTGCTTTAGGCTCCACCATATTAACCCCAGGAATCCCAACTTGTGATTCATCATAACCAGCCAAAGGCTTAAAATTTCAAAATCTATCCATAAAAAAAAATTATAAACTAAAATTATTGTTAAAAATTTCAAAACTCTCAAAATCTAGTCAAACACTAGCCCCTTCATAAGTCCAAACAAAATTTTCCTCACTAGAACTCATCTTAATCTGAATATCAACCCCAGTAGCATAAAGAGGTAACCTAGCAAAATAAGGAAAAAGCTCAATAGTGTCATTTTCCTTAGAATTGGAACTCAAACTATTCTTTCAAATAGGCTTATTTCAAATCAAAATAGAACTAGAATCAAGAGATATAAAACCATCATCGATAATAGCCTCCTGCACCAAATCCCCACCAACAAAAACTTCAAGCTTTATCTTCCCAAACTTAGACTTCAAACCAAAAATATCAATCACCTGAAAAGTCTTAAACAAAAAATTTTCTCAAAAATTAAACTTCTTAGTGACAAGCTCTGAAAAAATAGCCTTTCAATTATCAGAAAATCAAGCCTCAAGCTCCAGAAGTTGCCCTGCATTGTCAGGAGCAATCAAAAAATGATAATCTCAAAATTTATCTATAAAAAAACCAAAATCATAAAAAGAAGGTAAAGAGTAAGTAGTCCAAGCATTATTCAAAGTAGAATATACAAGAGTAGTGTCAGCCACCCCATCAGCAGAAACATCAAAACTATAATAATAATTAGCCAAAGGAGAAATATAAAATCAAAGAGAATTATTCAAACTTTTAGCTTTAAGCTTGTCAGTAATTTTAGAAAGATTTTTAGTCATAGAAATACTTTCAAGCCCCGAAACCCCAACAGTCTGCTCTCTGTTCCTCAAATTATCAATTCAAATATCACTTTGATAAAAAAGAGAATTTCAAACCCCATCTACACTTCTATTAGAAAATCCCCCATTCTGAGCATCGATAGCAAAAGACCTCTTGTTCAAAATATCAACCGAATAAATCTTTTTATTCTTAAAAACCAAAACAGCACTTCAAAGATCCTTGATAGCATTTATCCTTCCAAGCTCATCACCACCAACAACTACAACATTGAGAGTCAAATCACTTCAGTCAAGACTTGCAGGATTACTCCAGTACAAAGTAGAAGGATTATCATCATCACCAGTTCAAAAAATTGTGTCATTCATATATCTCAAATACCTAAATTTAGGTTGAGAGCTATACTCTACATACTTTTTTCAGTCAAAAGAAGCATAACTATTGACTCAGTCACACATATACAAAATATTTTTATATACAACAAAACTCCACCTAGTCCTAGTCACTCCATCCTTCTCAAACTCCTTAAGTCAAGCCTTTATCTCCTTCCAAGTATTTTTTCCCTCATCATATTTATAAAAAATATCTCAAGCCACTCAAAAAAAATTTCTCTCAAAAGTGCTATCATTCTGAAAAAAGAAAATCGAAGTAAAAGGCTTCTTATTTGGAGAACTAGCCAAAAAATTCTGCAAACCTCACCTTGTTATAAGCCTCCTGTCCTTATCATACTTAAAATTTTTCAAAAGCTCAAATTGATTGTCCCCCATCTCACTTGAGTAAAGAGTAACCATTCATCAGTTTATCTTGTCAAACTTGTGTAGTTTCATAAAAAAAATATTAAATTATAAAAATTTTAATAAATCATCATCTGAAAGCTTCCTAAAATCCTCTATAGATTTAAGACCTCAATCAGAATCAGTGACATTTCACTTCAGCAAAATATACCTTTTAAAAGACTTTTCAGCTATATCAGAAACACTCTTAACCGAGTAAGTATCATTTTCCTTGCAAGCCAAAAATTGTAAGTGCTCCAAAACAATACTGTTAGCCAACTCGATAATCTGCCTATCAGAATCGATTATTTTAGCTATATAGTCACTTTTTCAACCAACTTCAACCAACTCACCATTCAAAACTCTAGAAACAACCGATGCAGAAGTCTTAGTTTTTTTAGCTATTTCATCATTAGTAGCATCTATATTCTTAATCTTCTCCTTGATAATATTTGCCTTCTTTTTTAAGTCTGTTTTTTTTCATCTCATAAATTTTATTTTTAATTTTATCTTTTACTTTGTTTATATACATTGTTTGATTTTCAAAAAAACCATTTTTTTCATTAAAATATTCTAGATAATAATATTTGTTTCAAATAGTCTTTTCATATTTCAAAACTAAGTTTCAGCTGTCACTGAGTTTATCACTTAACCTAACTTTATCTGCATACTTAACTATATAAGGTGTTATTTCTAGATCCTCCCAAGTCACTGGTACTTCATCTTTTTGAAGTTTTGCCTTTTCTCAATGTCTATAAATAGTGTGCTTTATTCAAGTAGTTGTCATTAAGTGTCCTTTTGCTTCTATTCACTTTTCTTCTATTATTTTCTTTACTTCAGGAGAAAAAACCTTCATATGTAGCTTTTTATTTTCTCAAGTTTTAAAAGAATTTTTCAATATATCTATTTTATTTTTAGGTATTCTATCAATAGCCTCTATTTTGCTTATATCATCAACATTTTTTGTTTTAGTTGCTTTCCTAGAAATCCTGTAAATATTGTTTAATAACCCCATAATATAATTTGACAAAGAAATAAATTTTACTATAATTTAGCTAGTACTCTATGTAGTGTAACCGACCAGATGACATGATAGTATATGTATTTACATAAAGATGTGTCACAAGGCAGCAATGATTTGTGTAACCCACCGGCTACATAGTAGTGGAACAGAAGAAATACATATTGAGGATGTGTGGTAGGGGTATATTTTTTACAAATAGGACATCTACCACTGGTTGGGGGAGAAAAAGATATCTTTCTCCTGGGAGGGAAATCAAGTTCCCCCCATTTTTTTTGTCTTTATTTTTTGATTTTAATATTTTTAATTTTATTTTTAACATCATCTTTCACTTTATTGATATACATAGTTTGAGTTTTGAGAAATTTACTTTTTTTATCTATATACTCCAAATAATAATACTTGTTTCAAATAAGCTTTTCATATTTCAACACTTGATTTCAACTATCACTCAACTTTTTACTTATCCTCAAAACATCAGGCTTGTTTACGATTAAAGGAATCTTCTCTATATCATTCCAAGTCACAGGAATTTCATCTTTTTGAAGCTTAGCCCTTTCTCCATGCCTATTAAAAATATGCCTAATCCCCCCACTTGTTATATAGTGACCTTTTATATCATATCATTTTTTCTTTATTACTTTTTTTACTTTAGGAGATACTATATTCATAAACAATGATTTTTTGTATCATTGATTCATAGACTCCTTCAAAACATCCAAATACTCCTTAGGAATATTATCAATATAATTTATACTTTTAACAGTTTTAACATTTGTTACCTTTGGTACATTTTTAAACTTAGATAACTTATTTATAACATTAAACAATCACATAATGATTTGACAAAAAACTAAAAAATACTATAATAATAGCAGTACTCTATAGTAGCTAACCAGTTTAGCTTGTCATGATAGTTACTGCATTAGGACGTGTCACAAGGCAGAAATGATTTGTGAGAACTACCCGGCTACATAGTAAGTAGAACGTAAGATGCTGTTGAGGATGTGTAATAGGGGTATATTATTTATAATATGCATCTATTGCTAGCTGGGGTATAGAAGGAATAAATTCCTTCTAGGAAGGAAGTAGTTCCTTCCTTTTTTATTGACAAAAAACTAAAAAATAATATACTAACAGCAGTACTCTATGTAGTGTCACCAACTGGCTGTCATGATAGTTATATGTATTTATTTTTGGGAAGATTAGTTACTTCCATCACTGCATCTGTGTCACAAATCATCTCTGATTTGAGAAAAACCATGGGCTACATAGTAGTGGAACAGAAGAAATACATATTGAGGATGTATTGCAGGGGTATATTTATTTTATAAATATGCATCTGTACTGGTTGGGGGAGAAAAGATATCTTTCTCCTGGGGAGGAAAGACCGAGAGTTTTCCCCCCATTTTTTTTGTCTTTATTTTTTGATTTTAATATTTCTTACTTTATCTTTTACTTTGTTTATATACATTGTTTGAGTCTCTAAATTATTTTTATTATTTAAATACTCTAAATAATAATATTTATTTCAAATCACCTTCTCATACTTCAATACATGATTTCAACTATCACTCAAGTTTTTACTTATTTTCAAAACATCAGGTTTTTTTATGATCTTTGGAATAAGCTCTATATCTTTCCAAGTTACTGGAAGCTCATTATCCTGGAGTTTTGCGTTTTCTCAGTGTTTTTTAAAAATATGCTTAATTCAATTAGTAGTTATAAAGTGACCTTTTACATTAAATCATTTTTGTTTAGTTATATTTTGTACTTGAGGTGATGCTATATTCATAAACAACCTCTTTTTCTGTCAAGACTCTATAGAATCTTTCAAAACATTTATACTTTCTTTAGGAATGATATAGTCAATATCTTCTAATTTATTCACTTTATTAAACTTTCTAGATGCTTTATAAATTGTATTTAATAAACCCATAATATAATTTGACAAAGAAATAAAAATTTATATAATTTAGCTAGTACTCTATGTAGTGTCACCGGCTGGCTAACATGATAGTACTTGCATTCCAGATGTGTCATAGGGCAGCAATGATCTGTGAGAACCACCGGCTACATAGTAAATGTGGAACATAAAATGCAAGTTGAGGATGTGTGGGGGGGGTATATTATTTATAATATGCATCTGTCACCAGCTGGGGGAGAAAAAGATATCTTTCTCCTATAAAGGGATTATAAATCCCTCTTTTTTTTACACTTTTTTAAAATACATAATGATTTGACAAAGAAATAAAAATTTATATAATTTATCTAGTACTCTATAGTAGCGTCACCAGTTGGCTAACATGATAGTATATGTATTAAGGGCGTGTCATAGGGCAATAATGATCTGTGAGAACTACATCGGCTACATAGTAAGTAGAACGTTAAAATACATATTGAGGATGTGTGGGGGGGGTATATTATTATAATATGCATCTGTCACTGACTGGGGGAGAAAAGATATCTTTCTCCTGGAAGGAAATAGAATTCCTTCCTTTTTTTATTCTTTATTTTTTTGATAAAGAAATAAATTTTACAAAAAAAATAAACCTGACTAAATTTTCCAAAAATAGGAAAAAATAGTCAAGTTTATTTAAAATCTTTTTTATAATATCTGATCATCCTCTCAGTTACATCTATATCAAAATAATCTCTCAAAAGTCAAACCAATTTTTTGTCAGTTATTCAAAGTCAAGAAAAAAATTTTATAGCACGAACCAAACTAGCTATATCTTGACTTTTTTTGTTTGTATATTTTCTTCACTTCATAAAAAAATATTATTCTATTAAATCTCTTCAATAATAATTTCAGTGATATTTTCATCACTATCTACCTTTTGCATATTTAAAACCTTTATTTTTTCATCAAAAAAACCTTCTATATAATGAGCCAAAGTGTCAGACAATACTTTTTCATAATTAGCTACATCTATTTTCCTGATTTTATGATTTTTTGTGAAAAGTGGAATTTTCAAGATGTAAGTTACTTTTAAAAATTTTTCTCAAATTATTTTGTATTTTTTGTGATAATTAACAAAAAAATCAAGCATTTTTCTTTCAAATTCTTTGTATTTATCAGACTTATGCCTTACTCTGTATCAGCTGTAAGCAGTATTGAGTGAGATAGGTAAAAAAGGTAAAGTTATTTTTATTTTATTTGTCACTTTCGTAAATAATTAAGTTGTATTTTAAAAACAAAAAAAAGTCTTCAAAACCAAAATACCCTAGAGTTTTCAAACTCTAAAACACAATAAAAATTGTGTGGATATCTCAGTAACGAAGACTTTGTGAGATAAAACTATAATATCTGTTTATGTTGGGATTATTATATCTATTTAAAAAGGAATTGCAAGAAAAAAAGAACTAAATTTTTGTTTTTAGTTCTTTTCAGTTTAAATATCTATTCATAATTTTTTGAAAAAATATTTATTTCTTTGATTTGCTGTTTTGTAAATATAATCAAATGATAAAGCATAAAAATAATAATTATCTATATTATTATATAGGTAATAATATCAATATTTTTCAAGCTCTATTGGGTTAGATATTTTCATCTTTTTTAAAACATCCTCTGTTAGATCTCATATAAAATAACAAAATATAGGTGTATTATGAGTAATATTTATAGGTCTTCAAGCAGAAGTTATTTTTTTATTATTTCTTAATCTATCTACATATCAAGCCAACTGTTCTATAGGATTTTTATCATAATTTTTTCTTCAAGGTCTTTTTAGTTCTATTATATAAACTGGATAATTTATATCACTTCATTCTCTGAATACCATTATGTCTGGTTCTGTTCTTTTTTTATCTTCAGCTTTTATAGATTTATCAGAAATAATATCACTAGAATAAATTAAATTTTCATCAATTAACCATATATTATTTTTTTCAAATTGAGTATCATAACTAGTTCATCACATTGGAAAGATTAAATTATGAATTTTTGTTTCTTTTTCATATTCTAACTCATAATTATATTCTAAATATTTTTTAAATAAATCTAAAATAATCTTCCTTAAACAAATATAATGAACTAATTGATTTTTTGATACTTCTTGTAAATTTTTAAAAAGCTTTTCTTCTTTTTCCTTAATATCTTTATCTGAATCTAAAACTTCTTTTGTTAAATCTCAAATTAAAACTTCCTTTTCAAAACTTATTTTATTAAAATAAGTTACAATATCTCTATTTGAAGGCTTATTAGGTAGATCATTTAATAGTTCTTCATTTAATCACTCATCTAGCAAAGATTTATACCGAGGATAATCATTATTTAATCTTTGTTTTATTATTTCAACCTTTCTATTAAATCTATTTTTTATTTCTTTAGGAAAAAATTCTTTAGAGTTATTTATAATATATTTTTCTATTTCTTCTATTGAAAATTGATTATTTATATCTTCAATAGGAAAATCAAATTTACTTCTAACAGAATCAACATTATCATCAAATAGTTTTGATTTTACATAAATTTTTATTACAAAATTTTCATATATATCTTTTAATTTCTCTGTTTTTCTTTCATTTACAAAAATTTCTTTAAATTCAGGAATATAGTTTCATATATTATTTTTAGTAACTACTCTATCATGAGCTACAAGATTTATTGAATTAACTTGACTATCAGAATGATGAAATTCATACACAAATATATCAAAATTTTTTCACATAAATAAAATATTTTTTTCTCATATTTTATTTATTTTATTGTTATTATCATTTACATATTCTTTTAGATTTATCTCTTCTAAGTTCATTTTTAATATTATCTCTGGACAATTTTCATTTAATAAAAAAGATAATAAATTTTCTGAAAGTTTTCTTGCTATGGTTGTTATTTTTTCATTAAAAGACTCTTTAAATACTTTATTTGGGGTCTCAAATTTAACTATTGTTTGATTTTCTTTATCAAAACATTCAATAAATTTTTCTCAATTTGGTCAATTTATATCAAAGTCAAAAACTATTTTTTTGTGCTTATTTTTTTCAAAAAAAATACTTTGTATATTTACATTATTAAAATATTTTAAATATGTAATTCTTCAAAATCATTTTCCTCAAATTTTTATTTTCTTTTCAGAATATAATTTTCTAAATGAATTAAAATTTTCTTCATTAAATCATATTCAATTATCAATTATCAATATTGAGCTTACCTTTCAATATCATCAGTCAAGTTGTTTTTCTTTATTTATAATAATTTCTACTTTTCAATTATTAAAATTTTTATCTTTATCTATTCTCTCATGAATTGAATTTATTCAATTTACAATTCATTCAATAATAGGTGTTAAATTATTAACTCATTTTTTAGGTAAATGATCTAATACTCATTTTATATTCACATCAAAATTACTCATATATTAAAAGTAATGTTATAAATTTTTTGTAAAATATTATAACATTTTTGTTATTTTTTTCAAAAAAAAAATATAAAAATTTATTTTTTCAATATTTCAAAATCCCCAAAATCATCAAAATCCTTAAATTTATAATTTTTACTTTTAGGTTCAAAAATACTTCAAATTTTTTCAAGATTTATGTGATAAACATTTCATTTTTCATCATAAATCTCATTTCAGTTTATTTTTTTGATTTTATTTATTTTTTGATTTCATCAATCTGAAAATCTTATCTGTATTGATTTTCAGATTATACTTATTGGTAAGTTTTTCATTTTTCAAAAATTATAAACTAAAAAGCTCCATATTCTCCATATAGAGCCAATCTTTATCAGTTAGAGAATTCCATATTTTCTCTACTTTTTCTTTTCTTTTTTCTTCTTTTTGTTCTATTTCTAGAAGAATTTTATTTTTTGCTTTCATAAATTTTTTCTAAAAACAAGGCTTCATTTTTCAATTTTTCTAAATCTTTTTCAAAATATACACATTTTTTAAATAATTTTTCATAATTTTTTGAAAAATAAAACAAAATTTCAAGTTTTTGTTCTTGTTCTGTTTTTAGCATTTTTTGCAAAAAATTTATAAAAAACACTAAAAAAAATATAACAAAAAAAGCAAAAAGTAACATTATTGCATTTATTATTTCCATTTTTCTCAAAATAAAATTAAATAAGTAAAACTTATAGGTTCTTGATTTATTTTAAAAAATTTCCTTAAAATATATATGTAAATATTTGTAAAAATATCAGTTATAATTGCTACTATTAACAAAGGAGTTGTTATAATCAAAGCAATTCAAATAATTATTTTTTCTTCTGTTTTCATTTTTAGTAAAATAAATATCTTAAATAATCAGGAACACTTACTTTGCTTTTCAACTCAGGATTATTTGTGTAAATAATCCTTTTTCAATTTTGCCTTTCTGCTTCTTTTTCTCTAATCATTTCACTTATTCTTTTTGCTTCAGCTTTTCTTTCTTTTATACTTTCTTTTGTTATCATTTT
>CAUQKR010000015.1:0-20943 GCA_963518665.1 uncultured Candidatus Altimarinota bacterium
CAAATACTTGAAATATAGAATTTCAAAATTTGGTAAATGATTATGCAAAGCTTGAATTAAAAAATTTAGAAAGTGAATTTCAAGTTTTTAAAGAAAAATGAGAAAAAATTTCTGAAAAACCAAGTATTTCTATGAATTATTCTGAGTATAATGATAAAAATATAACTTCAGTTTTGACTCAAATATCAAATAATATAAAAGATGAATTACAAAAAAATACAAAAGTTTTTTATTTTTCAAATGATAAAGAAAGTAAAATAACTTGAAATTTGAGACAAAATGATATTTTTGTATTTGATGAAGCAAAAAAAGAAAATTTTAAAAAATATTTTTTAGGAAAAATTAGAAGAACCTCAGGATCTGAAATAATTGCTGAAAAATTAGATAATGCTTTTGAAAGATATTTTTCAAAAATGAATTTTTATTTTGATAATAAAAAAATTATTTTCATCTTTGATGATAAATCTTTTTGAGAAAAAATAGAAAAAATAGAATTTTATTTTTATGAATTGCAGGATTATTTAAATCCAGAAGTTTTTTCTGATATTAAAAAAGAAATTTTAAAAAAACAAGAAGAGGAAAAACAAAGAAAACTACAAGGAACAAAAAAATCAACTTGAAATAATAAAAATATTTCAAAAATATCAGAAGAAAGACTTGCTTTAAATGGTTGAAAAAAATATATAGCTTTGACTTTTGATGATGGCCCAAATCCAAGAACTACACCAGAACTTTTAGATATTTTGAAGAAAAATAATGTAAAGGCAACTTTTTTTGTACTTGGTAAACTTGTAGCAACTTACCCTGAAGTTGTAAAAAGAGAGTATGATGAATGACATGAAATAGCAAGTCATACTTGGTCACATCCAAATTTAAAAACTTTATCAAAAAGTGCAATTTTAAGAGAAATAAATAATACAGATGAAAAAATAAAAGAAGCCATTTGAAAAGTTCCAACATTACTTAGACCACCTTATGGTTCTCATACAAAAGAAATAGATAATTTATCTGGCAAAACTATAGTTCTTTGGGATGTAGATTCTCTTGATTGGAAATATAGAAATGCAGATAAAAATTACAAAAATGCTATGTCTCAAATAACAAATTGAAGTATAATTTTATTCCATGATATTCATAAACCTTCAGTTGATACAATTGATAGACTTATAAAAACTTTAAAAAGTCAATGATATGAGTTTTTAACAGTTACAGAACTATTAAATATTTGACAAAATTGAGATATATCAAAAAAGGTTTGTACTTGAGAATTTAGTTGTCATTCTTATTAAAAAATATTTTTTAAAAAATAAAAAATGTCTACTTGATTATTAGAAAATTTAGAAAAAACCCAAATTTGAAAAGATTTAGTTATAGCTACGTCATTAACTGACAAATATTTAGAAAAAATTATCGATTACTTAAATAATTTTTGGCCAAAACTGTTATGAGCAATTCTAGTTATTTGGATTTGATTTAAAATTATAAAAATATTAAATAAAGTAATAAATAAATCTCTAGAAAAAATAAATCTTGATCCAATGATAAAAACATTTTCTTTGAGTTTTATTTCTATTATTTTGAAGATTTCAGTTTTCTTGGCTGCAGCTTGAATTCTTTGAGTTCAAACTACTTCTTTTATTGCTATGTTTACAGCAGCTTGAGTAGCTATTTGAATGTCACTTTCTTGAACTTTACAAAATTTTGCTGGTTGAATGATTATTTTAGCATTTAAACCATATAAAATTTGAGATTTTATATCTATTTGATGAAATGATTGAACAGTAAAGTCAATTCATATTTTTCATACAATAATTTTGACAGTAGATAGAAAAACTATAATTATTCCTAATTCTCAAATTAGTAATGGAGCTATGACAAATTTTTCTACTGAACCTATAAGAAGACAAGATATAAGTATTTGAATTTGATATAACTCTGATATAGATAAGGTAAAAGAATTATTTTTAAAAATATTAGAAGATGATGAAAGAATTGTTAAAGATGAAGATTATAAAATAAAATTTTTTATAGCAGATTTTCAAGATTCTTCTATTTTAGTTACTTTAAGATATTTTATAAATACTACAGATTTATTTTCTGTAAAATGTGATTTGATGGAAAAAATATTAAAAACTTGTAATGAAAATAATATAATAATTCCTTTCCCTCAAATGGAAGTTTCTATATTAAAAAATTAAAACTTGAAAAAAAAATAAAAATTACTATACTTTAGTATAGTAATTTTTATTTTTTATATTTTTTATCATATGTATGAAAATCAAAAAAAAGCTACAGAAAAAGAATTTTGTCCTTTTACTCAGCTTATAAATTTTTTGTCGAAAAAATGGAATTTAATAATTATAAAATCAATTAGTGACGGTTGTAAATCTTATAGTGAAATAGAAAGAAACATTATTTGAGCAAATCCAAGAATAATTTCAAATAGATTAAAAGATTTACAATGAGCAAATATAATTGAGAAAAAAAATATTTCTCAAACTCCAAGTAGATCAATTTATTGTTTAACTGAAAAAGGGAAGACTCTTTGTAAGCATATTGATGCACTTTCTGATTGGGCTAAAAAAAATATTGATAAAGCAAAATGTGAAAAAAACTAGAAAATATTTTCTAGTTTTTTTATAACTCTACATATTCAAAACTTTCTCAAAATCATAAATCAATTAAAAATTTTTCTAAATCATCCATATTTAAAACTATTGTTTTGTCGTTTCTAAGAGGATGAAATCAAGTTTCCTTTCATTTTAAACTTTTGTCAAAAAATATTTTTAAATCCTTTTCTTTGTTATTTATAATAGAAAATGGACTTATATGTCAGATTTTTATTCAAATTTTTTTGATTATATTTTCTTCACTTGAAAAACTAAGTTTCTTTTCATTTGTTAAAATTTGTAATTTTCTTACATCAAGTTTTTTATTGTCTCATAACACAACAATAAAAAATTTATCTTTATTTTTATTGTTTAAAACTAAAGATTTTACTCTTTCTCAAGGTATTTCTACATCTCTAGCTTCTTCACAAGTAAAAGTTGGGTTGTGAGAAAAATCTTCAAATTTTAAGTTTAGATTTTTTAGTTTTTCGTAAATTCTTTCCATATAAAAAATTATAAATTATTTAAAAAATTTTCTTCTTCTTTTGTTAAATATCTCCATTTTCATTCAGTCAAATCTCCAAGTTTTATTTCTCATATTTCTAGTCTTTTTAGTTCAATAACTTCATTTCAAACTGCTTTTAACATTTTTTTTATTTGATGAAATTTTCATTCTTTTATTGATAAAAATATCTCAAAATCATTTATTTTTTCACATTTTGCTTCTTTTGTAAAATAATCAGAATCAATAATTACTCAAGTTTCAAGTTTTTTTATTTCTTCATCAAAAATAGGGTTTTTTGTTTTTACTAAATATTTTTTATAAATATTTTTGTTTGGATTTATAAGTTTGTGAATTATTTCTCCTGAGCTAGAAAAAAGCAAAAGTCCAGTTGTGTCAGCATCAAGTCTGCCTGTTATTTCAACTAAATTATTGTAAATACAATCAGAAATCAGATTATAAACAGTTTTGTGTCATCATTCTGAAACTCTACTTGAAACAAAATTTTTTGGCTTATTTAAGATTAAAAAAATATTTTCTTTATAAATTATTTCATTTCCAGAAAAATTTATTTTGTCTCAAATATTTATTTTTTCATCTATTTTTTCTATATTTTTTCAGTTTATAAAAATCTCATTTTTAATTTTTTTTATATCTTTTCTGGAAATAAGTTTCAGATTTGCTAAAAATTTGTCTATTCTCATTTTATTAAAAAATATTTGACTAATTAAAAAAAATTATTAAATTTATTATAATTATTTTTTTTAAAAAAACAAAATGAAATCTACTATAAATAGAATTTTTGAAGAAATAGAACAAAAGAAAAAAGAATTAAAAATCGAATATGAAAAACTTAGAGAAAAATATAATTTTGAATATATAAAATGAAAAATAAAATTTTCAGAAGAAGAAACAAAAAATCAAAGAAAGAAAAAAAGGTCTTTTTGGAATATGATTTTTAGTAAATCTACAAGAGAAATTTTATCAATTCCTTTTATTTACGGTTTTATTATTCCAGCTATTATTTTAGATATTTGAATTTTTATTTATCAAAATACTGCAATTAGACTTTATGGGATTCCTTTAGCAAAAAGATCAGATTATATTTCTTGGGATAGAAAACAATTAGAATATTTAAATTGGCTTGAAAAAATAAATTGTTTGTATTGTTCTTATGTGAATTGATTACTTTCTTATGCTACAGAAGTAGCTTGAAGAACAGAAAAATATTGGTGTCCAATTAAACATGCAAGAAGGCTTGAAACAAATCATAATTGGCAAAAATATTTTGCAGATTATGGTGATGCTGATTGATTTAGGGAAGTTTATGGAAAAATAGAAGAATTTTATGAAGAAAAAAAAGAAGTTGAAAAAGATTCTTTAAAATAATTTTATAAATATTTTTTATGCTAGAATTTATAAAAAAACTTTTAATTGCTGAGTTTGATGGAAGAGGTACTACTAGAAAAACATTTATTTTAAATGAAATTTTAATAATTTTTTCTATTTTTGTTTTTGTTTCTCTGACTTTTTTTATCAAAAATATTTTTCAAATTTTAGATTTAAAATATTGTTTTATTTGAACTTATTGCATTTGAAATGAAAAATATCTTTGAAAAATTTTAGAAATATCAGAACATATATTTTTTATATTTTCTCTTTTATTTCTTTTAAAATTAAATTTTGAAATTGTTGAAAGATTTAGTTTTCTTAGATTTTGAAAGGTTTTTGATTTTATTTTTCAAATAATTTTGACATTTCTAAAACTTATAATTTTAGCTTTATTTATTTATTTTTCACTAAATTTATTTTATTATTTTCAAGGAACTCATATGTTTCTTATGAATGATTTTTTGAGTTTCAAAGAAATATATCTAAATATAATTTTATTAAATATTTTATTTTTTGATTTAGTTTTTTTATTATTTTGAGTTATTTTATGGAGAAAGAAGTAAAATTTTTTACTTCTTTTTATTATTGTATAAAAACTTGACATTTTTGAAAAAATTTATAAAATATCACAGTAACTTAAAAAAATAATTTTCAAAAATTAAAAAGCAAGAAAAATTAGGGTTTTTGATTTTTAAGTTTTGAATAACTTAAAAAATTGCTTTGCAGAGCAATATAATATTTTATTTAATAATTATTTTTTAAAAATGTTAGCTGTTATTGAATTAGGTGGAAACCAATTTACTGTAAAAAAAGGTGATATCATCGATGTAAAAAAACTTGATAAAGAAATTAACTCTACTTTTTCTATTGAGGCTTTACTTGTTTCTGATGAAGAAGGAACTAATACAAAAGTAGGTACTCCTACAGTTGAAAATTCTAAAGTAGAATTTAAAGTTTTAGATCAATTTAAAGGTGAAAAAATAAGAGTCTTTAAAATGAAATCTAAAAAAAGATATATGAGAAATACTGGTTTTAGAGCACACTTAACTAAACTTGAAGTTATTTCTGTAGCATAATTAAAGAATTAGTAAATCTTATTTTCTTTTCTAGAAAATAAGATTTTTTTTGCTATATATTTCTATTATAAAAAATTTTATAATAGTTGGAAATACTTATTACTTTTTTCTTAATATATAAGATTAAAATTAATAATATTTTCTATTTTATAATTTAAAATAAAGTTTTGACTAAACAAAAAGTAAATATACAAGCTCGTATAAATAGACATTTAAGAATAATAAAACAAAATGTTTGATTTGAAAGTAAAACTTTCCAAAGATGAAGAATCTGATATGGGTTAACCATAAGTATGATTTTTATTATTTTTATTTTTCCTATATACCCTTCTATTTCAAATATTGTTTATACAAACACCGAAGTAGAATTTGATAGATGATGAATTGATGAAAATTCTATTATTTCTTCTCATGAATGAATCTGAGAATGAGATGAAGCTCATTTAGTTGAGCATACTGATTCTTATGTTTCTGTTCACACTATTTTAAGTGATGATAGAGATTTAGAGTGAGTTTGAGAAATAGCTAGATATTCAGTTCAAATTGGAGATTCTATTGCTTCTATTGCTTGAAAATTTAAAGTATCTGTAAATACTATTCTTTGGGCTAATAATTTGGATTCTGTTAGAGAATTAAAAGTTTGAGAAAATTTGAAAATTCCTTCAGTAACTTGATATTTATATAAAGTAAAATTTTGAGATTCTATAGAAAAAATAGCAAAAGAATATTGAATTTCTATAGATTCTATAGAAAAATATAATAATATAAAAAATGGTTATTTAATAGCTTGAAATGAAATAATTTTACCTTGAGCTGCTAAAAAACAACCAATTATTGAAAAACCTAAGGTTTCTAAAAATATAACTTATAATAAAAATAATTCTAAAAATACAAACTCAAAAAATACAAAAACTATAACTTATACAAAGAATAATACAAAATCAAGTTCAAAAAATACTTCAACTTACACAAGTGACTCTTGAAGTTATGATTTAGTATGGAGACAACCACAATGGAGATTTGCTTGGGGAAATTGTACTTGGTATGTTGCACAATATAAAAATGTAAACTGGTGATGAAATGCTAATCAATGGTTAAAAAATGCTAGAGCAAAATGACATGCAACTTGAAACGCACCAAAAGTTTGAGCAATTGTCCAATTTTCTGGAGGTTGATATAATCCAATTTATTGACATGTATGAATTGTTATTGGTATAAAATGATGAAGTATTATAGTTTCAGATATGAACTATAGAAGAATAAATGAAGTTACAGTTAGAAAAGTTTCTATAAATGATTCTGCTATCGATTGATATATTTATGTTAATTAAAAAAATTCTAGATTTATCTAGAATTTTTTTATCTTTTTGTAGCATTAGTTATTTTATAAATAACTTGATTTATAGGATTTAGAGTTTTGTGGAGTCAAATTCTAAAAATTTTATAATCTTCTTTTAAAAGCTCTAAATAAATATGATTTGTTATATTTGATTCATAATCAGAAAAAGCTTTGTAAACAGTTGGAAAAGCTTTATAAGCTCTTTGTTTTTCCTCGGCTAATTTTTGTTTTCTATTTGAAATTTTATTATTTAAATCTTTTACACTTATATCTTGTTTGGCATTTTTGTCTGTATTTGAAGCTATATTATCACTAAAATCTGATAAATAATCCAAATAAGCATCATATTTACAAGTTTCATAAGTAACTTGATTTAAAACTGACATTTTTAAAGCACTTCCTGGAGTTTTTTCTTTTACTGTACATCTTCACAATTTTTTTGCCTCGCCTTTTAATTGATTTAATTTTTGTTCTAAAATTTTCTTTAGTTTTGCATTTAGTTTTGCATTTTTTGAAATAAATTTTGTTTTTACTATATCTAGTGCTCTAAAATTGCTTGATAGAAGTGCACAATCATAAATACTATCCATATTTTTTTCATAATCTTTTTTTGCTTCAGCTAAAAAATCTTTTGCAAAAATACTTTTATCTTTTGATAAATCTTTAAAATATTTTGTTTCATCCAAAATCATAATTTTTTCTGAAGATAAAGAAGAATTGTCAAAATTTACTTTACAAAATCTATCAACTTCTTCTTTATATTTTTCATATCAATTTTTTGGAGAATAAGTTGTAGTTTCTGCAAAAGTTTCACTATACAAAAACAAAAGTAAGATTATAAAAAATATTTTTATTAAATTTTTTTTCATATTTTTAATTTATATTTATTTTAAAAGTTCAGCTTGTTTTGACTACATTTGAATTTCAAATATTTTCATAAACATAGTAAGTCATATTTTTTTTAATAACAAACTTATTACTTATTATATTTATTTTTGAATAACTTCAAGTATTTTTGAAATTTATTTTTTTAAAATTTTCTTCTGATTCTATTGGATTTTCAAAATCAAAAATTTTTTCTTGAGAAACTCCATTTTCTCTGTATTTTAATTCGGCACCTTTTTGAGTTGATAATCTAGTTTCAGGAAGAATAATTATTGTAGAATTTTCAGCTGAAAAATCAAAATTTTTTTTGATTTCTATGTTTATTTTTTCATCAATTTGAGAATTTTTTTCTATATTTTCTAAAATTTTTTTTATATCTTTTTCTCAAATTTTAGGAATTTTTACCAATTCTTGTAAATCTTTTTCTATTTTTTTTATAGAATTTTCTATTTTATCATTTATATCAAAATTTTGACTTATATTTTTATTTTGTTTTAGATTTAGATTGATTTTATTACTGATTGCAATAAACATAATTGATATTATTAAGCTTAAGAAAATTGCATAAATTAAAATAGAGGCTTTTTTATTAAATTTTTGCATAAAATAAATAATTATGATAAAATATTTTTGATTATTTTTATAGATTATAAACAATGTCTGGAAAAACACAAGAACAATTGAAAGAAAATATTTTAAAACAAGAAGAAAAAAAACAATATTACTCAGAAAAGTTTAAAAAAATAGAAGATCAAGTAAAAAATAGCTTAAAAAATCAAAAAACAGATGATGCTTTAAGAGATATTACTATTTGAGCTTTGTTTTTGTGAAGTTCAGATATTCACTATGAAGTTTTTGAAAAATATATTGTTGTGAGATTTAGAATCGACTGAATTCTAGTTGATATTTTTTATTTGGATGAAAGGGAATACAAACTTATTTTAGAAAGATTGAAATATTCTTCAAATCTAAAATTAAATATTACAAATATTCCTCAAGACTGAAAATATTCTATGAAGATTGATAATAAAGATATTGATGTCAGAGTTTCAACTTTACCAGTTTGAAAATCTGAAAATGTTGTAACAAGAATTTTGGATAATAGTAATACAGTTATAGATTTTGATAAGCTTTGATTTTTTTGGACTACAAAAAGATTTTTAGAAAGAGCAATTTCGAAAAAAAACTGAATGATTTTGATAACTTGACCAACTTGAAGCTGAAAAACTACTACACTTTATACAATTTTATCAAAATTGAATACAAGAGATAAAAAACTTATCACACTTGAAGATCCAGTTGAATATAAAATGGATGGAGTTATTCAATCGGAAGTTGACGAGTCAAAAGGTTTTACTTTTCATAATTGACTTAGAGCTTTGCTTAGACAAGATCCAGATGTAATAATGGTTTGAGAAATCAGAGATTATGAAACACTAGAAACTGCAACTCAAGCAAGTTTGACTTGACACTTAGTTCTTTCTACTCTACATACAAAATCTGCAGCAGATTCACTAGATAGAATTATAAATATGTGATTAAAACCTTATATAATAGCTTCAGCTCTAGATACGATTGTTGCTCAAAGACTTGTTAGAAGAATTTGTCCTCATTGTAAACAAGAAAAAGAAAAAACACCAGAAGAACAACTTCTTATTGAATCAATGATGAAAGATATTTGAATGCATCCACTTCAAGCAAAAAATGTAAAACTTTACGAGTGAAAATGATGTGAACATTGTAATAATTCTGGATTTTTGTGAAGAATTTGAATTTATGAAATTATTTCATTGAATGAAGAATTGAAAAATCTTATAAGAATGTGAGCTTCAGTCGAAGAAATTATTAGGGAAGCTAGAAAATGAGATTTTATCTCTATGAAAGAAGATTGAATTTTAAAAACGATAAGATGATACACTACAATCGAAGAAATTTTGAGAGTAATTTAAAAAATTTATTTTTAATAAAAAATAATAATATGACAAGAGTAAATGCAATTTGATATTGAGAAACAGATGTTAAAATAAAGAATAGTGAAACAAATTTTGAAACTAAAAGAATTTGAATTTTGTCTGGAAACTGAAAACAAGAAGTAAAAAAAGTTATAGATTTTTCAGTAAAATCTATAGATCAAATTTTGTGACATTCTGAAGAAAAAATTCAAAGAGTTCTGAATTTAGTTGAAGAACTTGATGAAAAGAAAAAAACTCAAAGAATATCAAATACAAGAATTTTTTGACTTTTTAAAATAGCTTATTTTAAGCTTACTGATAACGAGATAAAAGATTTAAATTCTAGAATAGTTTCAGAGTTTTGAGATATTTATCTAGAATATGAAAAATTATCTTTAACAGAGAAAATACTTGCAAATTTATCTTTAGAAAATCATAATAATTATAAAGTACAAAAAATAAAATATTATTTAGATATTATGAAAAGATGAAAATTTTTTGATAAAGATTTTATTTTAGCAAAAATAGTAAATGAAGAAGAAAAACAATTTTTTTTACAACTTATAGATAAATAAAAAGATAAGAAAATTTTCTTATCTTTTTTTAGTTTACTAAATTTTCATACAAAATTTTTATAATAGCTTCTTTTTTATCAAGATTTATTTCTTGTAAAATTCAAATAATTTGTCTTTTATGATTGAAAAAAATTGTTCCAGAATCTCATTTTTTAAAAATATTTTTTGTAAAAATTTTATTATTTTCTATTTTTGAAATCTCAAGTCTAGTAAAATCCACTCAATTATAATAAAAAATAAAATCATTTTCATTTATTTGTCAAAAAGTTATTTTATAAAAATTGTTATAACTTTCATTTGTTTTAAGAATTGCAATATCATTTTTTTCATCTTTTTTTATAAGTTTTGCTTGAAAAAATTTTCAGTCAAGAAAAATTTTATAGTTATCATTTTTTGTGTCAACTCAGTGAGCTACGGTTAAAACGAGATTTTTATTTATAAAAATTCATTTTGAAATAATTTTTTCAACTTTTTTTTGTTCAAAAAAATTATTTAAAATATTTTCTTGTTTTTCTACAGAAACAATATTTTTTTCTGGTAAAGGATTTTCAAAAAAATAAAAACTTATTATATTTATGGAAAAAATTATGATGATTATAATTAAAAATCTTTTCATAATAAATTATTTAAAAAATTTTTCTACTTTTTTATTTTATAAAATTTTTACTAAATCTTCTATATTTTTTATTTTTATAAGTTCAGCTTTTTTTGAGCTTAATTCACAGTCTGGAATAAAAATTTTTTTGATTCAGATTTTTTCAGCTTCTTTTATTCTTTTTTCTAGTTGAATTGGTTTTTTGATTTTTCAAGTTAGAGAAATTTCTCATATAAAAATACAATCTTTCTCGATTTTTTTATTTAATTTACTTGAAATTATCGAAGTTGCAATTGATAAATCAATTCAAGGCTCTTCGATTTTCAGTCATCTTGCAATATTTGTATAAACATCGTAAGAATCAAGTTTTATTTGGCTGTATTTTCCAAGAACTGCTACAATCAAATCAAGTTTTGAATTATTTATTCATCTTGCACTTCTTTTAGGATATCAAAATTTTGTATAAGTTGTCAGACTTTCTGTTTCGATTAAAATTGGTCTTGTTCCTTCCAAAGTCATAGATAAACTTGAGCCGATTTGTGGCTCTTTAGAGCTTACAAATTCCATTTCAGGATTTTTTAAATCTTTTAATCCAGTTTCTGTCATAGAAAAAATTCAGATTTCGGAAGTTGGTCAAAATCTATTTTTT
Organism: uncultured Candidatus Altimarinota bacterium; assembly: GCA_963518665.1. Taxonomy (GTDB): domain Bacteria; phylum Patescibacteriota; class Gracilibacteria; order BD1-5; family UBA6164; genus GN02-872. The sequence continues at coordinate 11,575 of CAUQKR010000015.1, forward strand.
AGGGTTCTTAAAATTCTTAAATTATCATATTTATCACCTTCGAAATATAAAACTGTATCAACCATATGTTCTAAAGTCTTTGGTCAAGCAAGGTTTCAATCTTTTGTAATGTGTCAAATTATAAAAGTTGTAGTATTTGATTTTTTTGCAAAATTTACTAAAAGTTCACTTATAAATTTTACTTGGCTTATACTTCCAGCTGTTCCAGAAATATTTTTTGAATGCATAACTGAAATCGAGTCAATAACTAAAATATCAGTTTTGTGATAAGCCACAGTTTCTAAAATATCTTCGATACAACTTTCTGATAAAAGCTCAATATTTTCACTATTTATCCCAAGTCTTTTTGCTCTGCTTGCAACTTGAAAATTTGTTTCTTCTCCGGAAACATAAATAATTTTTTCTTTTACAAGTTTTGCTAATTCTAGAGTAATTGTAGATTTTCAGATTCAAGGTTCTCAAGATAATAAAACAACAGAACCTTTTGTTATTCATCAACCTAAAACATTATTTAATTCACTTGATTTTGTAATAATTTTTTCAGATTTTAAATCAGCTTCAACTTCAGATAGGGAAGTCAGAGATTTTTTTTCTCATTTTGTTTTTGAGTTTCAAATTTTTTCTTCTTTAAATTCTTGCAGAGAATTCCATTCTCAACAGAATCTACATTTTCCTTGCCAAGTTGGGCTTTCGTTTCAACAATTTGTACAAATATACATTTTTTATTATTCCATAATATGTAAAATATTTCTGAAGCTTGAAACTTCTTTTTCTAGATTATTTGTTTTTACTAATAAATAAATATTTGAAATTATCATCAAAATAAAAATTATAGATAAAATTATAACACTTATTTTAGCAAATTTTATTTTTCTTTTTATGTTATCAAACATATTTCTTTTTTAAAAAATAAATTTTTTTATATTATAATTATTTTTGATAAAATTCAAAAAAATATTTTTTAAAAGAAAAATAACTATCAATTTTGATAGTTATTTGTTTGGGTTTGTATTTATAACTCTGTCTTCGAAGTAACTTGCAATTACTTGTATTCAAACATGTTCTGTTCCTGCAAAGAAAAGTCATTGTCAAACGGCAGCATTTAGCAAAATATATTTTTCTTGTTCTGTAAGTTTGAAAACATTTTGTAAAACATCAATTGAAGCACTTGATTGTTTTAAAAGTAATTGGATTGAAGAGTTTGTCATAATTGGCTTTCCGTAAGGGCTTCAAACAAAATCTTCTACATCTTGAGTGATTGTTGTTATTCACAAATTATATTTTCTGGCTCTTTTAACAAGTCAAAATAAAAATTTTGCAGAATCTTCGTGTTGCATCACATTCCAAGCTTCATCAACAACTAAGATTCTTTTTTTAGAGCTAGAACGAACTTTATTCCAAATATGGTTCAAAACTACATACATTGCAATTGGTCTAAGCATATCATCCAAATCTCTTACTGAAAAAACTTGAAGTCAATCTTTTAAATCTACATTTGTTCTTTGAGAAAAAATTCCTCAAAAAATTCAAGTTGTAAATTTTTCAATTCTTTTTACCAAACTTTGAGCTCAATCCATAGTTTCTAAAACATCTTGTAAATCTTTCATTATTGGAATTTCTTTTCATTCTGCATTGTCATCTTCAAGAGTTATTCATTTTAAGCTATAAGTTGTAATAATAGCTTTTTCCATAATTGAAGCTTCTTCTGCAGTCATTTTTCCAAGCATCAGATTCATAAGTCAAAGCAAATTTATAACAGCACTTCTAAGTAAATCTCCAGGTTTTTCATCTTGGTCTTTTAGTCAAAGTGGTAAATCAAAAGGGTTTATTCTTTGTTTTGAGTTTAGAGAAACATCTAAATAACTTCCTCAAACTTGTTGAATCAGAGTATTATATTCATTTTCTGGATCGATAATTATAACATCGATTCACATCATCAAACTTCTCAAAATTTCCAATTTTACAGCATAAGATTTACCTCAACCAGATTTTGCAAAAACTGTCATATTTGCATTTTCAGTTTTGAATCTATCAAAAATTATTAAAGAATTATTGTGTGTATTTACTCAATATAAAACTCAATCATCATGTGTTAAAGTACTTGATGAAAAAGGAAAAGTTGTAGAAAGTCCTCAAGTTGAAATATTTCTATAAACTCAAAGTTCGTCTTTACAAAAAGGTCAAGTTGAAATAAAAGCTTGTTCTGCTCTCAAAAAAGCTTGTTTTTGTAAAACATTTCTTCAAGCAAGAACAGTTTCAATATCTCTTCAAACTTTGTTTAATTGTTCTTCAGTTTCTCAGTAAACTGTTATATAAAGTCAAAGGTGAAAATATTTTTCATCTCATCTTGTAAGTTTGTGTCTTAGTTCTTCTACATCTTGAATTTGAGCATTTATTGCAGGATCGTTTAATAATCATTTATCTGCATTTATATTTCTTTCAGAATAAAGTTGAGTAAGCCTTCTTTTCAAATATTTTTGAATATAAGCCGAATCAATCGGATAAACAAAAAGACTCATATCAAATTTTATATCCCAATTTATTATTGGAGAAAGCCAGTTTCACTCTAAAAATTGAGGATAAGCATAAACAAAAAAAGTTTTACTGTAAATATTATTTATTTGAATTTTATCTTTAAAAATTCTCATAAAAGAAGGGGAAATAACATCTTTTACATAAGCTAAAGCTTCTTTGTATTCTTTTTCTGATTCTAAAAAATCTTTTTCAGAAATTTTTTCTACTGGTACTTTGTTTAAATTTAAATCTATTTTGTTATATCAATAAGTATCTCAAGTAATTCTATTTGATATAAGTTCTGTAAGTTTATTTTTATTTTCCACTTTTTATTTTTTATAAAAAATAATTTTCTACATTTTACTCAAGAAATAAAAAATGTAAAGTTTGCTTTATAAAGCTAGCTTTACATTTATAAAAAATATTTTTTAATAAATTTTTACCAATTCCATTCTGCAATAAATTCTTTTGAAATTTCTAAATCAAAATCTTTTTTTGTATCAAATCATTTAGGTTTTATTTGAATTACTCAAAGAGTTATATCATCAAGTTGGGTATGTTTGTATCACATAAATTTTGATAATTCCATAGAAATACTTTTGTAAACAGAAATACTTGTTTTATAATATTCTCAAGGTAAATTTGGAGCTGATTGAATAGCTTTTATTATTCTATCTTCTCAAAATAATTCTTCTGTTCAGTCTTTTCTTGGTTTGTTTATAGCTTCAGTTACTCAGTCTGAATACAAAACAATAATATCTCCAGGATCAACTTTTATTTCTACTTCTTTCAAAATTTTACTTATATCTTTTACCATTCAAAGAGCAACTCAACCAGATTTTATTTTAAAAGTTTTGTTTAATTTTTGCTTATAAATTATTAAATATTCGTGACCTGCTCAAGTCATAAAAAGTCTTTTATTTTCTTCATCCCATCTAACTAAAAGTAAACTCATAAGTAAATTTGCTTTTAATCTAGGTTTTAAAACTAGATTTGTTTTTGCTAAAATATCTGAACCTGAAGTATAATTTTTTATAAATCATTCAATTAAACTGTTTACCATCGTCATAATAAATCAAGCTCAAACTCAGTGTCAAGTTGCATCTCAAACATAAATATAGTAATTTTCAGAATGATCACTTTTTAAAATATCAAAACTATCTCAACCTACTTCTCAAGCTGGCTTAGAAGTCATAACAATACTTAAACTTGGAACTTCCAAAAGTTTTTTCTGAAGCATTTTTCATTGAATCTCTTTTGCTAATGAAACTTCAGATTTTATTTCTTTTCAGTGTAAAAATTCTGATTTAATTCACTTTAGAGAAGAAACAATTTGTTTAAAAAATTGAATTATAAATTTTATATTTGGGTTTATAGTTTTTGTATTAAATTCATTATTTGACTCTTTTTCGAATCAATTTAAAAAATATTTTATTCAATTTACAACTTTTGAAATCGGTTCTTCATATGCTTTATAAATGAAAAAAAGTATAAAAGTAAGCTCAAGAAAAACTACAGAAGCTATTATAAAAATTTTTGAAAAATTATATTGTTCAGAAAAATTTTTAGCTTCTCATGAAAAAATAGCTCAAGTTCACAAAACTAAAACTAAAACTAAAAATTTTATGATTCACAAATAAGCATTATTAAACATTTTTATTTTTTATAAATATATCTGAAATAGATTATCATATTTATCAAAAAAAATCAAAAAAACATAAGTTTTTGACAAAAACTAAAAATATTTTTTGAAAAAAAAGAGTTTTTGAATATAATTTAGGCATTACAAACACAAAAAAACAGCATAAAAATATAGAAAGTATTTATTTGTAGCTTTTCAGCTCGTTCTATATTTTTGTACAATAAATTAGTTAATAAAAATTGAAAAAATTTTATGCCAGTTACAAATACGATTACAACTATTGATATTTGAAGTTCGAAGATTAGAACTATAATTTGATATTTTGATAAAGAAAATAATAATGATTTTCATATTTTATGAATCTGAATATCAAATTCAAACGCAATAAGAAAAGGAAATATCCTTGATATGGAAGAATTTAAAAATAATTTAGATTCATCACTTGAAGAAGCTGAAAAAATGGCTTGAGAACATGTAAAAGAAGCTTTTGTCTCTTTTAATATTTCTGGATTTGAAGTAATAAAAAATAAATGAATTATTTCAATTTCAGGTAGTGAAATAATGGAAGATGATATTAAAAGAGTTCTTGATAAAGTGGAAAGTGGAATTGATATACAAAATAAAAGAATTTTAAAAGTTATTCCAGAAAGTTTTGTTGTAGATTTAGAAGAGGGAATTAAAAATCCTATTTGAATGAAAGCTAGAAAATTAGAAGTTGTAGCAAATATTTTTTCTATGAATAGCAATACTTTAGTAAATATTGAAAAAGCAATTTTAGATATTGGAATTGAAATTATTGATATTTATCCAAATCTTATATCTTCACCAGAATGAGTTCTTACAAAAAGACAAAAAGAACTTTGAGTAGTTTGTGTAGATATTTGAGCATCTACAACTTGAGTTTCTGTTTACGAAAATTGAACTATGATTTTTTCTACAGTTATTCCTTTAGGTTGAGACAATGTTACAAATGATATTGCTCTTTGACTTAGAACTTCAACTGTTGTAGCAGAAAAAGTAAAATTAGAATATGCTGAACTTGATTTAGAACACAAAGAAGATTTTAAAGATAGCTCATTTGATTTATCAGAACTTTGAATGGATGAACAAGGTGAAGTAAGTAGAGAATATTTATCAAAAATAGTTACTGCTAGATATGAAGAAATTTTCTATTTTGTAAGAGAAGAATTGAAAAAAATTTGAAGAGATGGCCTTCTTCCAGAATGAGCAATCTGTGTAGGTTGAGGTTCAAAAATGAAAGGCTTTGTAAATCTTGCTAGAACTTGACTTAGACTTCCAGTTTTTATTTGACTTCCAGTTTCAAAAGATGATTTAGTCGATGCTTCTATTTCAGACCCTGAATTTAGCGCTGTTATTTGAACTATGATTTTATCAAATGAATATCACAGCAATTTAGGAAGTATAAACTTCAGCTTAAAATGATTTTTGGATTCTATAAAAAAATTATTTAGCAAAATATTACCGAAATAAAAAATAAAAAAATTTATATAATTAAAAAAAGAAAATGTTAAACAAAAGAGAAGATAAATTAAGAAATTTATTATCAGGAAATTTAAAAGATACTGATAATTCTCCAGTTCAAGAAGTTAGTTTTAGAAAAAGTATTTCTCCAGTTGCTAAAATAAAAGTTGTTTGAGTAGGTTGAGCTGGTCAAAATGCAGTGAATAGAATGATTGAAGCTGGATTGGAATGAATAGAATTTATAGCTTTAAATACAGATAATCAAGCTTTATATAATTCTTTAGCTTCTACAAAATTAAATATTTGAAAAATTACTACTTCTGGACTTTGAGCAGGTGCTGCTCCTGAAGTTGGTAAAAAAGCTGCAGAAGAATCAAGAGAAGAAATAAAAGCTGCTTTAGAATGAGCAGATATGATTTTTATTACTTGTGGTCTTGGTGGTGGTACTGGTACAGGTGCTGCTCCAGTTGTAGCTGAAATCTCAAAAGAACTTTGAGCTTTGACTGTTTGAATTGTTACAAAACCATTTTCATTTGAAGGTCAAAATAGAATGTCAAAAGCTATTGACTGATTTAATAATTTAAAAGAAAAAGTTGATACTCTTATTACAATTCCGAATGATAAAATTTTATCAATGATTGATAAAAAAACTCCACTTTTAGAAGCTTTTTCTATAGTTGATGAAGTTTTGGAACACTGAGTTAGATGAGTTTCAGATTTGATTACTCAACCAGGTTTGATAAATGTAGACTTTGCTGATGTTACTTCTGTTATGAAAAATGCAGGTTCAGCACTTATGGGTATTGGTTTTGGTAGTGGTGAAAATAGAGCTACTGAAGCTGCTAGAGCTGCAATTGATTCTCCACTTTTAGAATTATCTATAGCTTGAGCAAAATGATTACTTTTCAATATTACTTGAGGTACAGATTTATCAATGTACGAAGTTGATGAAGCTGCTAGAATTATTACTGATTCTATTGATAGTGATGCAAATATTATCTTTGGTGCTACTGTAAATGAAGAATATAATGGAAACTTAAAAATTACAGTTGTTGCAACTTGATTTGATGAAGAATCAAATAAAAATTTTTCAGGAGAATCTAGAATAGGAATTTTGAAAAATACTTGATTTGGTAAAAAACCAGTAACTGATTCAAGAGTTATTCCTGCAACACCAAAACCAAAATCTCCAGAAGATGATTTAGATGTTCCAAGTTTTTTAAGAAAAAAAATATAAAAATATTTTTTAACGAAAATGATAAAGCCTTGTAAAAATTTTGTTAAAAAATAAAAAAATAAGAGAAAATTTTCTCTTATTTTTTTGTTCATAAAATTTCTTCAGTAGTTAAATTTGCACTCAAATTTTCTTTAAATTCTACTTTCATTTCGGCTTTTAATTCTGCTAAGATTTCTTTTTTAAGTTCTTCTTTTAAATAAGTTTTTACAATTGTTAGTAAATCTTTTAAAATATTCACATTGAAAAGATTTTTTCTAAAATCATCTAAATTTTGAGAAAAACTTGGATAAGCCATAGGTAAAAGACTTTTTGTTAAGTTTCAAATTTTTTCTGTTATAGTTTCATTTTCAGATTTATAATCGTCAAAATATGAATTATAATAAGTTCCATCTTTAATTCTTACCCTTGGATCATCTCTCAAAACTAACTCATTTCCATAATTATTATTGCGGTTATCTCTATCTTTTCTTTGTAAAGAATCAATTGCAAATTCTAAATTTGAAGAAGCAACTTTTATTTCTGAATAAGTAGCATAATTATTATTTAAAACTGAAAGAGCTGAATGTTTAGCACTTTCTACTCTACTCCAAGAACTTGCTGTATAATCACTTTGAACTTTGTTATTTAGAGAATGAATTTTTTCTCTTAAAGCTTCTTTTGAAGTATAATTAGAGTCTGAATCTTTTAAAGAATTCATAGCATTTTTTAAAATAGTTATTGCATTATCTACTTTTGTTTGATCATTAGATTTTTCTAAAATAGCATTTGCATAATCTTTTGCAGTTTCTAATTCTTTCCAAGAATCAGCTGAATAATCACTTCTGCTTCTATTTTCTACAGTTCTTAAAACATTTCTTAATTCGTCTTTATTTATGTAAGCTTCAGTAACTAAAACTGAATTCATAAATAAAATAGAAGCTATAGTTCAAGCTAAAATTTTTGTAATTTTCATATAAGAAAAATTAATGTTAAAATTTATATAATCAAATTATAACACATTTTATTTTAAAAAAGCAAAAAAAACTACTTGACTTTTTGTAAAAATATTTTTTAAGACAATTTTTAAAATACTTTTGCAATTTTAAAAAAATTTAATATAATTAATTAAATCCAATCAAAAGGGAAGTTTGTGAAAGCAAATTTCTTTTTTATTAAATTATTTTTAATTATTTTTTTATGATAGATATAAAAGAGATAAAAAATGCTATAAATTTTATGGCAAAAGAAAAAAATATTGAAAAAGAAAAAATTATTGAGATAATCGAAGCTGCAATAAAAACGGCTTATAAAAAAGATTATGGTGATAAAGATGAAGAAGTAAAAGTAAAACTTGACTTAGAAGAAGAAACTTTAGAAGTTACAAAAGAAAAAACTGTTGTTTCAGAAGTTACAAATCCAGCTTTAGAAATAAGTTTTGAAGAACTTTGAGAAGATGCTGATAGTTTTCATGAATGAGATATTATTGAAATTGATGTTACAGATGAAATTCAAGATGGAAGGATAGGAGATAGTTTTTGAAGAATTGCTTCACAAGCTGCAAGACAAGTTATAATTCAAAAAATTTGAGATACAGAAAAAGAAAAAATTTATGAATTATTTTTAGGAAAAGAAGGTCAAATTGTAAGAGTAAAAATAGAACTTGTAGAAGGTTCAAAAGTTATTTTTGAATATCAAGGAACTCAAATAGTTTTACCAAAATCAGAACAAGTTTCTAGGGATAATTATGTTGCTTGAGCTAGATTTTATCTTTATGTAGATGAAGTTTCAAAAAATGAACAATGAGTAACTAGAGTTGTTTTGACTAGAAAAAAAGCTGAACTTGTAAAAGCTATTTTTACTGAAAATGTTCCAGAAATAGGTGAAGGAATTATAAAAATTGATAATATAGTAAGACACCCAGGAATAAAAACAAAAATTTTAGTTTCTACAAATGTTGAGGGAATTGATGCAGTTTGAACTCTTATTGGTCAAAAATGAATGAGAGTTAAAAATGTTATGGAAGAATTTGCTTGAGAAAAAATTGATATTATTGAAAATGTAGAAAATAAAGCTGATGTTATAAAAAAATCTCTTTCTCCAGCTGAAATTTTAAAAGTAGAAGTTGATGAAGAAGAAAAAAAAGCTGAAGTATTTATTTTACCTTCAGAAAGAGCCAAAGCAGTTGGTAAAAACTGAGTAAATGTAAATCTTGCTTCAAAACTTACTTGATATAAAATAAGTATAATTGATGTAGAAGAAGAAAAAAAGTAATGAATTTTCATTACTTTTTTAAAACTTTTGAAATTTTTAAAAAATTTTTTATAATATAAAAGTAAAAAATATTTTTTAAAAGAGAATTTATGAGAGTATTATTTTTAAAACATGTAGTAAATGTGGGAAAACCATGAGAAATAAAAGAAGTAAAAGCTTGATATGCTTCAAATATGCTTATTCCACAAGGTTTGGCTATAGAATATACAGCAGAAGTAGAAAAACAACAAAAACAAAAACAAAA
>CAUQKR010000016.1:0-20340 GCA_963518665.1 uncultured Candidatus Altimarinota bacterium
AGCCTCGAGTTCCTCGATGCGTTCAGCCTCGAGGAACCTGATATAGTCTTCCATATATTCAAACGCAATTTCTCATGTTTTTGTGAGAGGAAGTTCAATGAAAAAGTCTCAATCTTTCAATTTTGAACTAGAAAGTTGATTTCAATATGAAAATTGTCAATTTAAAATTTTTTGAATAATTGAAGTAAAATATAATCAAGAAGAATTAGTAAATTCAAAATTTTTTCATTTTAAAGTATGAACTTTCATCTCAACACTTGCACAATATGGATGATAAATAACTCAACCAAAGAAATTTAAAGAAATAAAATTTTCAAAATGTCTAGCTTCTGGCAAATGTAAAGTTTCATAACTTCAAATAATACCATTATTATCACTTTTTACTGAAATTCTTTTTGTAGCTCAATTTTTTAAAATATCAGAACTCAACAAAGAACCTGTTCAAATGTTAAAAATATCTCAAATTCTCCTTTTTCCAAAGTAGCCCCCATTTTCCTTGAAAATCCTTTCAAGTTCTAACAAATGAGGGCTTACTATTTTCCCAACCCTTTAGAATTATTTTTTTGTAAAATTTGTGAAACTTCCCAACTTAGATAATCAGAAACTATTTTTTTGAAGTCTGCAAGAGTTGGAGTAGTATCTATTTTTTGATGTTGGTCAAAATTCCAATCTTTCCCAGAATTATCAATAAAATCTTCTACATAAATTTTTTCCAAATCCCAATTTGCTTTTAAATTTTTTACATTTTTTCATGCTTTATAGATTCTGATTATATCTTCATATCTTTCTATTGGATTATTTATTTCTTGTAGAGATTTCATTGTTCTTTTATATCAATCCTCTCTAAAATCTATAAATTTAACAATTTTTTCAAAATCATGTGGTTTATGAGCCTCAAAAATATAAATACTTGTTTGAACTCAAGCCATTGGTTGAAACAAATCTGTTGGCATTTTTATAGAAGCAAGTAAAGTATGATTTTTTAAAATATTTTTATTTGTAATTATAGCTTTACCACTTCAAGCACTATCTTGAATAATAATTGCTCAAAGTCATCATTTTTGCATATATTTAAGCCCTGTTTCTATAAAAGGCATACCATTTTCTGTGTATGAAAATGGAGGATTTAAGAGTACTCTATCAGCATTAAAATTTTCATAAAGTTCTGGTGGTCTATTAAAAGCACTTCATATTTGAATATTTGAGCTTCAGTCTCCTCTCAAAATCATATTTGTTGCTGCAAGAGTAAACATTTCAGCATTGAGTTCAACTCAAAGAAGTTGTTTTTTCTTTATTTCCTCTATTTTTTGCAAAGTTTCTGTTGTCTGTTTTCCTGTTTCTTTTTCTGCATTATTTATCATTTCTTCCATTGCAGAAATCAAAAATCCAGCCGAACCAGTTGCCAAATCCATTACTTTATTATTTTTATTGATATCAAGAATTTGAACCATCATTTTGGTAATATATGGTGGAGTTAGGACAATTCAAAGCTCTTTCCCATCTCAAAGTGCATATTTAAGAAATTCTGAGTACATTTCTCACATTACATCAAGATGGCCTTTAAAACTATCAATTCTTGTATAAATTGTATAATAAATAAATGCAAAAATTTGTTTATTTATCGAAGAACTTGAAGATAAAAATTTTGCAACTTCTTTATCAAGTTCTGCAAGTTCATCTCTTTGTTTATTTTTTGAAATTTCAAAAAAACTTGCAAGCATCAAATCTCTTTTTTCTCTTGGAATATTTCTTGATTTTAAAAATTCTTCAATTTGAGAAATAATAAGTTTTCCATCTCTAAAATTATCAGCTTGAGAACCTTTTAAATCATCTAAAGTAAGTCCAGAAGCCAAAATATTTCAATTTTCATCTTCTATATCTTGCATTGCAAGAAGCATTCCAGAAACATACAAAACTCTTTGTGAAGCAGTAATATTGTGATTATGCATCAGTTTATTTAATTTTTTTGCATAATCTTGCAACGTTTTACGGCTATCAATCAGAATTTTGTGTTTTTCTGTTTCTGTAAGTTGTATATCTTGATAAAAATTATCAAAGGCTTTAAAATTTTCTAAAAAATTAAAATTTTTATAATTTTCAAGATATTTAAAATCCGTTTCAGTGTAACCATACACATAGTAGGCTTGTATTTCTACATTTTCTTCATTGTCTCCAGCAACTCCAATTGCAATAACTTCTTTATATTTTCAACTAGAAATCATAGTTCTTGCATAATGTAAAGCTCAATTTACAGAAAAATTTTTTATAGAAGAATCATCATTTTTTGGAGATCAAATATTTCCTGATAATAATTTTTTATGATATAGTTTATTTTCTATAATTACAGGAATTTTATAATTTTCTAAATGAAAATCAGGTTTTCAAAAATTTGTTTTATTTTGAGTTTTTGCTCATCATTTTAAAGATTCTTTCATATAATCTGACATTGCAGATTCATCATTAAAATCTTTTCATTTTGTAAGTCAAATTTTTTCTAAATTTTTTAAAACCCAATAATTTACATCAGATTCAAGTTTCCAATTTATCATATTATTTATAAAATTTTAAATAAATATTTTTTGTATTATATTTATTTTTAATATTTTGTAAAAAAATTTTATATTTAAGTCAAAGATTATTTAAAAAATCTTAAAATTTTAATTTTTAAAAGGTTTTTTATTTTTAAATGTAAAAAATATTAGTAAATTAAAAAATAATTTCTTAAAACTAAAAAAAGACTAGATTTTTCTAGTCTTTTTTATTATTCATATTTAGAATAATCATACATTTTTAATTCTGAATCTACTTTTCTAAAAATATCAAGTATAACAGAAACTATAATAATCAAACCTGAAGCTGAAATTATAAAATCAACTGTTGAACCATAAAATTTACTTATTATATATGGTAAAACAGCAATCAAAGCTAAGAATCAACCACCAAATAAATTTAGGTGAGCAGAAACTTTTGCTAAATAATTTGCAGTTTCTTTTCCTGGTCTTATTCATGGGATATAACCTCATCTTTTTTGAATTGTTTCAGAAATATTTTCTGTATTGAAAGTAACTGAAACATAGAAAAATGAGAATCAAACTACAAGTAAGAAATATATTCCTATAAAAACCCAAGATGGATTTGTCATATTAAAATTTTCTACTAAAAATCTTCAGATTGAAGCAGCTTGATCAGAACTTGATCTTTGCATAATTTGACCAATAATTGATGGGAATGTTATCAAAGAGATAGCAAAAATTATTGGAACCATTCAAGCTTGGTTTACTCTTATTGGGAAGTAAGATTTTTCTTCTCTACCTGTTCTAGTATAAATAACTGGTATTCTTCTATTTCCTTCAGTAAATTTTATGATTATGTAAATAATAACTAAAGTAGCTATAATTAAAGCTATAAATAAGTTATAATCTTGTGCAGTAATATGTTGAGAAATAACAGATGGAACACCAGCTAGAACTCAAGCAGTAATTATCACACTTATACCATTACCAATTCAATTTTCAGTCATTATTTCTCATAACCATACTAGGAAAATAGTTCAAGCAGTAATTATAAGCATTGCTGTAAGAACTGTAGAATGATCTTGTAAATCTATAAGAGTAGTATGAGAAAGAGTGTTTAATAAAACGATCATACCATAAGATTGAATAAATGCTAGAGGTAAAGTTAGCCATCTAGTCCATTTAGTAATCTTTTTTTGACCTTGTTCTCATTCTTTTTGTAAGTCTCAAATTTTTGGAACTATAACTCAAAGTAATTGAAGAATGATCATTGCATTGATATATGGAGAAAGTCACATCAAAATAATTGAGAAATGTGATAATCAACCTCACATCAAAGCACTAAAAAATGATAATCATTTATTTTGTTCTATAAGATTTTGTAATCATTCAGTATTTACTCAATAAACAGGAATAACAGATAAAATTTTATAAACTAAAACTAAAAGTAAAGTAGCTATAATTTTTTTTCTGATATTTACATTATTAAATACTGACTTTAAACTTTTTATCATATTTTTAAGTTTTAAAAGTTATTTAAAAATTTTTCTAAATTTAGGTAATTAAACAAAAGAAAACCAAAACGGAAGCTTGGTTTTCTTATTTTGTTTCTATTTTTCCTCAAGCTTTTTCAACAGCTTCTCTAGCTGATGTAGAAGCTAAATCTACAACAACTGTTAATTTAGATTTTAATTCACCATTTCATAGTAATTTTACTCATAAAACTTTTTTTCTAATAACTCCATTTTCAAGTAAAACTTCTTTTGTAATTTCAGTTATACCTTTTGAAGCTAAAGTTTCTAAATCTGATAAATTAACAATATTATATTCTTTTTTAAATTTAGAATTTGAAAAACCTTTCAATTTAGGCATTCTTCTGAAAAGAGGAGTTTGTCCTCATTCAAACCATGGAGCAACACCTCCACCTGATCTTGAATTTTGACCGTTCATACCTCTACCAGCAGTTGATCCTTTTCCAGAACCATTACCTCTACCTAATCTTTTTGAAATTTTTCTTGATCCTTCTGTAGCTTTTACGTTATTTAATGATAACATAATAAAATTTGTTAAAAATTATACTATTTAAATGAAGACAATGCTTCAATAGCAGCTCTAGCATTGTTAATCAAGTTTGTAGAACCATATCTTTTTGCTAAAACATTTTGATATCCAGCAACAGCTAAAACTTTTCTAACTGCACCTCAAGCAATAATTCATGTACCTTCAGAAGCAGGGTGAATCATAATTTTTGCTGATTTATATTTGTTTTCTACATTATAAGGTACTGTTCAATTAACTATTTTAACATCTACAAGTTTCTTTTTTGCATTTGCAACTGCTTTTGCTATAGCATCAACAACTTCCCAAGATTTACCTGTTCATAAAGCTACTTTACCTTTTCAGTCTCAAATAACTATTACAGCTCTAAATCTAAGTTGTCTTCAACCAGAAGTAACTCTAGTTACTCTATCTATTGCAAGTAACTCTTCTTTATACTCTTTTACTGGTTTAGCACTTTTTTTATTTCTATTGTCTTTTGCAGAAAAAGCCATACCTATTAGTATTAAATAATTAAAATTTAATTCCACCTTCTCTTAGAGCTTCAGCTAATGCTTTTACTCTTCAGTGGTATACGAATCAACCTCTATCAAAAACGATGCTTTCAATTTTTAAATCTTTTATTTTTTTAGCCATTTCAGCTCAAACAAGTTGTGCCATATCAGTTTTAGTTCCTTTTTTTTCTAATTTTAAGTCACTAGCTGAAGCTAAAGTTATTCATTTAGTATCATCGATAAGTTGAACAGAGATAAAGCTATTACTTCTAAAAACAGATAATCTAGGTCTAGTAGATGTTCCAGAAATTTTAGCTCTGATTCTATTTTTTCTTCTTAATCTTTTTAATGTTTTTGCTAACATTTTTCTAAAATTTATAATTTAAATAATTTAGTATTATTTACCACCAGTTTTACCAGCTTTTCTTCTAATATATTCGTTAGTATATTTAATACCTTTACCTTTATATGGTTCAGGTTTTTTCTTAGCTCTAACTTTAGAAGCAAATTCTCAAACTAATTGTTTATCAATTCAAGAAATATGTAAAACATTTTTTATTTTTTCATCTAATTCAGCTTTAATTCAAGCAGGTACTGCCATTTCAACTTTATGTGAATAACCAATACTAAGTATTAATTTAGCACCTGAAACCTCAAATTTATAACCTACTCAAACTATTTCTAAAGATTTCTTATAACCTTCAGTTACTCAGATTACCATATTATTTATAATTGCTCTAGTTGTTCCCCATAAAGCTTTTGCATCTTCATTTTTTGGAGTAACAACAACAGCATTATCTTCTTTTGAAACTTCAACCTTATCAGAAAATACGTAAGATAATTCTCATAATGGTCATTTTACTTTTATTTCATTTCAAGCTAGGTTAACTTCAACTTTACTTGAAATTTCAATAGGCATTTTACCAATTCTTGACATTTTTATTTTAAATTAAAAATATAAACCGGAACAATGAAAAAATCATTTCTCATTTATATATTTATTAGTAAACTTCACAAAGTAATTCACCTCAAACATTTAAGCTTCTAGCTTCATATCAAGTGATTACTCATTTTGGTGTAGAGATTATATAAATACCATGTCCGTTTCTTGACTTTTTAATATCTCTTGCTCAAATATATATTCTTTGACCAGGTCTACTTATTCTTTTTAATGTTGGAATATATTTTGTTACTCTAACATCATTTAATTTAAGTAAAATAGATTTTTTGTTATTTCATTCATCTACTATTTCAAAATCTGATATATATTTGTTTTTCTTTAATATTTTAGAGATATCCTCTTTAATTTTAGAATAAGGAAGCTTAACATCTGAGATTCTAGACATATAAGCATTTCTTACTCTTGTTAATAAATCTCCAATAGGATCTATTATCATAACAATAAAATTAATAAACTAAATTTGTTATATAGTTAGTTATAATATTACCAACTTGATTTTCTAACACCTGGCAATTCTCAAGCATTAGCTTTTTCTCTAAAACAGATTCTACAAATACCATATTTTCCTAGATATCATCTAGTTCTACCACATACTGAACAGCAATTAAAAACTTTAGTAGCAAATTTTGGTTTTCTACCATCAGTTATTGCTTGTAGAAATCTTTTTTTAAGTTTATTAGCTTTAGCGATTTTTGCTTTTCTAGCCATTTTATTTAATCCTTATAAAGTAAATATTATTTAGAAAAAGGAAATCACATTTTTTCTAATAGAGCTCTTCATGATTCTTTATCTTTTGCAGTAGTTTTGATAGTTATTTGTATACCATGTGGTCTAACTACATCATCATGAGGAACCTCTAAAAATATAGTATGTTCTTTAATTCATAGATTATAGTTTCCTTGTTTATCAAAAGCATTTTTGTTTATACCTCTGAAATCTCTAACTCTAGGCAAAACAACATGTATTAATTTTTCTAAAAAGTTATACATGTTTTCACCTCTAAGAGTTACTGTTAATCATACAGGCATCCCAGCTCTTAATTTAAAGTTAGAAACTGATTTTTTTGCAAGTCTAACAGTACAAGCTTGACCAGATATCAATGTTAAATGGTCTTTTAGAGATGAGAAATCTTTATTTGTAGTTCTAACATAAGTTCAAATTCACATATTTAAAACAACTTTTTCAATTTTTGGAACTTCCATTATATTAGAAATATTTAAAGATTCTTTAAGTGCAGGAACTATCTCTTTTAAATATTTTTCCTTAAGCATTTTTTCAAGCTTTATAAAATAAATTTTCTAGTATTATTTAATTATATACTTACTAGCTTCTCATCATTTCTCTTTCAAAGCTTTTTTTGAGAATCTAAATTTTTTAATTTTTCACTTTTCTTCAATTTTTACAAATCCTACTCTAGTAGGTTTTTCAGTAAAAGGACAAATAAGCATAACATTTGAAACATCAATAGGTTTTTCCATTTTTACTATTTGACCTGGATTTGTACCTTGTCTTTTAATGTGTCTTGTAACTACATTGATATCTTTTACTAAAACTTTATTTTGATCTGGAAAAGCTTTTAAAACTACAGAGATTTGTCCTTTATCAGCAGTTTTACCAGACATAACTTGTACTTTATCTCAAGTTCTTATTTTCATAGCATTTTAATAAAAAATTATAAAACTTCTGGAGCTAAACTCACTATTTTTTGATACCCTTTTGCTCTTAATTCTCTAGCAACTGGACCAAAAATACGAGTTGATTTTGGATTACCATCATCACCGATTATAACACAAGCATTATCATCAAATCTCAAATAAGTTCAATCTTTTCTTTTTATTTCTTTTGAAGTTCTTACTACTACAGCTTTTACAACTTTTTTCTTTTTAATGTTTCCATCTGGAGAAGCTTTTTTAACTGTACAGATAATAACATCTCAAACTGATGCATATCTTCTTTTTGAACCTCAAAGTACTTTTATACACAAAACCTCTTTAGCTCAAGAGTTGTCAGCAACAACTAATCTTGATTCTGTTTGTATCATAAATTAGAACCTTAAAATTTAAACTATTTTTTTTCAACGACTTTCCATCTTTTTAATTTAGATGTTGGTCTAGTTTCTTCTATAACAACAACATCTCACTCTTTATAAGAGTTATTTTCATCATGAGCATAAAATTTTTTAGTAATTCTATATCTTTTTTTATACTTAGGATGACTTTTATAAGTATGAACAGAAACTACTATAGTTTTATCCATCTTATCACTTGTAACTAACCCTTTTTTTGTTCTCATAATTATATATTATTTTAATTTATATATTTATTCATTTTGAACTTGCTATAGTTTTTACTCTAGCAATATATCTTCTTAAAGCTTTTATCAAATGAGTTTGCGTAATTTCACCTAATTGTTTTTTCATTTTCAAAACATAAAGATTTTTAGATGAACTTGCTAATTCAGCTTTCAATTCAGCCTCATTTAATTTATTTAACTCAGCTAATTCTTTTAACTTTAGATCTTTTATTTCTTTCATTTTAAAAATGATTAATCAACTATTATTTTAGTTTTTACAGGTAACTTGTAAGAAGCTAACCTAAAAGCTTCCCTTGCAACTTCTGGAGTAACTCATGTCATTTCAAATAACACTCTTCCAGGTTTTACAGGAGCTCTATACATCTCAACTGATCATTTACCTCAACCCATTGGAACTTCAAGAGGTTTAGATGTAAATGGTTTATCTGGGAAAATTCTAATCCAGATTTTTCCTCATCTTTTTACAAATCTAACCATTGCTCTTCTGGCTGCTTCAATTTGTCTAGAAGTAATAAAACCTCTAGTAGTAGCTTTAATAGCATATTCACCAAAAGATATAGTTGAACCTCTTACAGCTATTCATTTTAGTCTTCATCTATGGGTTTTTCTATACTTTGTTCTTTTTGGTTGTAACATTTTTAAACAAAATTATATTATATAAAAAACTTAAAATGTCAAGTTTTTACTTTTTAAAAACATCTCATTTATAAATCCATACTTTTAAACCAATAGTTCCGTATACTGTTTCAGCTCTTGTTGAAACATAATCTATATCAGCTCTAACAGTTTGAGTTGGAATATTTCACTCTTTAAACATTTCTTTTCTCGCGATTTCAGCTCAATTCAATCTTCAACCAACTTTCACTTTAATTCATTTTGCACCTTTTTCAATTGCTTTTGATATAGCTTGTTTAATTGCTCTTTTATAAGGCATTCTTTTTTCTATTTGATTAGCTATAGTAAATCAAACGATTTTAGCATTGATATCAGGTTTTTTAATTTCTCTAACTTCAATAGTTACTTTTTTACCAAGTTTTCTAGTAAGTAGAGATTCTAATCTTGCTTTATTTTCATCAGTTTTACCTAATATTAAAACTGGTTTAGCAGTGTAAACAACAGCATGTATACTATCTTGTTCTTTATTTATAAGAATATCTCATAATGGTATACCTTTAAGTTCTGTGTTTAAAAGTTGTCTAGCTTTCATATCCAAAACTAAAGAATCTTTGTATGATTTTTTATCTTCATACCATGCAGATTTCCAAGTTTTTATATAAGGAATTCTAAAAGCAATAGGGCTTACTTTATGTCACATAAATTATAATTGTAATAATTAATAAATTATTTAACTTGTAATTCTAACTTTACATTAGATGTTCTTTTCAAAATAGGATGCATTCTTCATCTTGAAACTGGATTACCTCTTTTAAAAACCATTCATTTTGAAATAATCAAAGTTCATATTTTTAAATCTTCCACTTTTTGAGCATCATTATTTACTGCATTTGAAACAGCTGATTTTAATACTCAATATAGTAATTTTGCTCATTTTTTAGGAGCAAATCTTAAAAAATTTAAAGCTTCAGAAGCATCATTTCCTTTAACAACCTCAGCAATAACTCTTAATTTTTTAGGAGAAATTCTTAGGTTTTTTCCGTATGCTTTCATAATAATCAATTAAATAATTATACCTGTAATCAGGAAAATATAAAATATTTCTATTTTTTATTTCAAGAATGACCTTTAAATGTTCTTGTCATTGAAAATTCTCATAATTTATGTCCTACCATATCTTCAGTAACAAATACAGGAACATGACTTTTTCAATTGTGAACACCAAAAGTGTGTCATACGAATTCTGGAGCTATAGTACAAGCTCTAGACCAAGTTTTAATTACTCATTTTTTACCTGATTCATTCATAGCAACCACTTTTTTTAGAAGTCTTTCATCAATATAAGGTCATTTTTTTAAACTTCTAGTCATAAGTTTTTCTTAATAAAAATTAAACCATTAATTTACCTTTTCTAGTTCTTAAAATCCATTTTTTTGTAGTTTTCTTTCTACTTCTAGTTTTGCAACCAAGAGCAGGCATTCACCAAGGAGTTTTTGGAGCTTTCATACCAATAGGAGAGTGTCCTTCTCAACCTCAGTGTGGATGATCTACAGGATTCATAGATTTACCAAGAACAGTAGGTCTTTTTCACATCCATCTAGATCTACCAGCTTTACCAATAACAATTTGGTTATGGTCTGGGTTTGAAACTTGACCTAGTGTAGCGAAACATTTTTTATTAACAAGTCTTATTTCACCAGATGGCATTTTTACTTGAGTATATTCACCTTCTTGAGAATAAATAGTACCAAATGTTCCAGCTGATCTTATAGAAGATGCACCTTCACCAACTATTAATTCTAAATTAAAAACTTGTAATCAAGTTGGAATATTTCCAATTTGCATTCTATTACCATTTACTAATGAAGTTTTATCATTACAAACAATAATATCTCAAACTCTTATTTCTTTATGAGCAAGAACATATCTTCTTTCTCAATCTTTATAACAAACCAGAGAAATAAATGCTGATCTATATGGATCATATTCTATTGTTTCTACTCTAGCTTCTATACCTTTTTTATCTACAGAGTAAAAATCAACTAATCTATATTTTTTTGCATGACCACCACCTTGATGTCTAACTGTAATTCTTCAAGTATTATTTCTACCTGCATTTGTTTTCAATTTTACAGTTAAAGGTTTATAAGGTGAAGAAGTAGTAATTTCAGCAAAAGAATTTACAGACATTCATCTTCTACCTGGAGTAGTAGGTTTAAATTTTTTAATTCCCACAATCTTATTATTAAGAACTAAATTATTATTTTATAATTGTATAATCAATTGTTTCAGTTGGATTTTTTAAAGTAACATAAGCTTTTTTAGAAGCTCTTTTTCTCATTTGCAATCCACCTTTTCTACCAAATCTAACTTTTTCTCTAGTATTGACAACGTTTACTTTATCAACTTCTACTCAATATAACTCTTTAATAGCTTTTTTAATATCTATTTTAGTAGCATCTAGAGATACTTCAAACACGTAAACATTTTTTTGTAAAGACATATTTGCAGTTTTTTCAGTTACTATTGGTTTTTTAAGTAATCTGTATAGTCTCATAATTCTAAATAAAAATTATTTTACTAAATTTTCTAAATTAACTAAAGAGTCTTTTAGTAATATTAGAGTTTTATATTTTAATAAATCTTTTATATTTAAATAATTTACCAAAATAGTTTTTACAGATGGTAAATTAGCAGAAGATTTTTCAATAATTTCATTTTTAGCTGGAATAGCCAATAATGCATTTCATTCATATGGTAAACTATTTAAAACAGCAACCATATTTTTTGTTTTGATTGTATCAAATTCTATTTTATCAACTAGAACTAGTTGGTTATTTGTATATTTTGAAGATAGAACACAAAATAAAGCTTTTCTTCTTTCTTTTCTATTCATTGTAATTTCAAAATTTACAGTATTTCTTGGACCGAATGCAACTCAACCTTTTTTTCTAATAGGAGATCTATTTGCACCCATTCTAGCTCTACCAGTACCTTTTTGTCTATAGATTTTTCTAGTAGACCCTCTTCTTTCTCATCTAGTTTTTGTATGAGAAATATTTGTTCTGTTGTTAGCTAATTGATAAACCAAAGCTCTGTGAACTAATCATTCATTTAGTTCTAATCAAAATATAGAAGAGTTTAATTCAATTTCTCAAATAACTTTTCATTCTTGATTAAATAAATTAGTATTCATCGGTTAAAATTGCTTAATAATTAAAAAATGATATTTACATAAGAATGTCTTCCACCAGGAACTCATCCTCTAACTCAAATAACATTTATATCTTTATTTACCAATTCAACTGGAACTCCTTTTATAGTAACTTTTTCTACACCATCATGTCAGTGCATTTTTTTACCTTTATGAGTTCTTTTTGGTTTTCTATTACCAATAGAACCTAATGCTCTATGGAATTTTGAACCATGAGTTTTTGGTCCTCATGAAAAGTTATGTTTTTTCATAGCTCAAGTAAATCATTTTCATTTTGAAATACCCTCAACAGTAACTTTTACATCTCACTCTAAAACATCTAGAGAAACAGAAGCACCAATTTGGTAATTTTGTTTTTCCTCTTCAGTAACAGGAAATTCTTTTATTTTTAAGAATAATTCCTTATTTAGAGTACTTTTTCATTCAGCTAATTCAGCCGAAACTCAGTTTTTTAAAACTCAGATGATAATAGCATCATAACCATCTTTTTCAAGAGTTTTAAATCATATGACTCTAAGCTCTGGGATTTGAAGTAGAGTAATAGGAACTAATCTTTCATCCTTTACAACTCTAGTCATTTCCAACTTAGTAGCTATAATTCATGCCATATAAAAATAAAATTTAATAAATAAAGCCAGAGGTTAAACTTTTTCTTTATCCTTTTTTCAGCATCAAAGACAGGAATAGTTTAACTTAACCTCCTAAATAAAACTTTTCATAAATTGAAAAAGTGGTAGAATTATATAAAAAAATAATTATTTGTCAAAAGAAAATTTTATTTTCTAATTTTTTTGAAAAATATTTTTTCATTTTTATATTAACAAAAATAAAATATTTGACTTTTATTGTTTTTATTTTTTAATACATTTTAAATATTCTAATAATTTTTGTTTAAATTTTTTATTCAAAAACATACAATTTTAATTTTTTATAATTTTTTATTGATTTATAAAATATTTTTTTTATAATTATTAAAAATATTTTTATTATAAAAGAAAAAAATGTTAAATAAATTAAAACAATTAAAAGAAGATTTTTTACAAAATCTAGAACAAATAGAATCAGAACCAAAAGCTGAAGAATTAAAAAAAGATTATCTTTGAAAAACTGGTAAATTATCTGAAATTTTAAAATGAATCAAAGATTTATCAAATGAAGAAAAAAAAGAAGTTTGACCAATTGCAAATGAATTAAAAAATTTTATAGATAATAAAATAATTGAAAGAATAAAATTCTTGGAAGAACAAAAATTTCAAAAAATTGAAGAAGAAGAAAAAATAGATGTAACAGCAGAATTTCCATTAGAAAACCAATGACATTTACATCCAATCAGCATAACAACAAAACTTATAGAAGAAATTTTTATTTCTTTATGATTTAAAGTTGAAGACGGTCCTCAAATAGAAGACGAAACTCATAATTTTGATATGTTAAATATTCCAGCAAATCATCCAGCTAGAGATGTTTGGGATACATTTTGGATAACAGACGAAATAAATTCTGAAAAAAATTTTTGAGAAAAATTATTACTTAGAACACACACTTCTCCTGTTCAAATAAGAGAAATGTTAAAATGAAAACTTCCTATAAAAATAATTGTTCCTTGAAGAGTTTTTAGATACGAACAAGAAGATGCAAGACATACTTGTAATTTTTATCAATTAGAATGACTTGTTATCTGAAAATGAGTAACTTTTTGAGATTTAAAATGAACTCTTGATACTGTTATAAAAAAATTACTTTGAGAAAAAACAGAATTAAGATTTAGACCAAGTATTTTTCCTTTTACTGAACCTAGTGCTGAAATTGATGTAAGTTGTCAAATATGTTCTGGAACAGGAAAAAAGAACTGAAAAAATTGTTCTATGTGTTCTGGAAGTGGTTGGGTAGAATTATTATGAGCTTGAATGGTTCATCCAAAAGTTCTTTCTGGAGCTTGAATAAATCCTGAAGAATATACTTGATTTGCATTCGGTTTATGAATAGATAGAGTTGCTGCTCAAAGATTCTGAGTAAATTCTAGTAGAATGTTCTATCAAGTAAAACTAAAATTAAATAACCAATTTTAATTAACAAAAAAGAGAAATATTTTTTATTTCTCTTTTTATATTAACTCAAGTTTTTTCAAAACCATTTCTCACTCTTCTGTTAAAATAATTTTTTTATCTTGATTTTCTTTTATCAAAGGTCAAATATCTCAAAATTCTGTTGAATAATTATTAAAAATTCAATCTCTTTTTCATTCTCATTTATTTACAATCCTAAGAGGAGAAATCCATTTTGTAGTTTTTGATTTCATATTCATAAAAATATCTTTTTCAAGAAAAATTTTCTGCATTTTAAAATAATCAATAATATCTTGTTGTTTAAATTCTCAATTATGTTCAAAAACATAAAGAAGTAAACTTTCTCATTGACTAACAACATTTCTTTCTTTTTCAAGTTTTCTAATAGCTCAATCTTTTATTAAAGAAACAAACATCAAAACTGTAACAATAACTCAAATTTGAGCAAATAAAATTTGAGTATTATCTGCTATTTTTAAAACTCAAATTATAATTAAAACAGAAATAATTGAATATAACAAAAAAAGACCATAAAAAAGATATCTCATTTCTTTTGTATCAACTATAACATTATTTTTTAACTCATCTATTATTCTATCCATAAATTTTTATTAAAATTTTATATTGATATAATTTTAATACATTTTTTTATTTTTTTCAATTTTTTTTATTTTTTAACTTGAATTTTTTTTAAAATAATTATTATTTAAGCATAAATATTATTAAAAACAAAAAATGAATACAAATACTTTGATTTTTCAACTTTTAGCTATATTTTTTTTATCAATATTTTTAAGTTTAGTTTTAGTTTTTGCTTTTAGAAAACTTTTTTATAAAGTAAATATTTTAGATAATCCAAAAAAATATTGAAAAGATAGAGATCCTATTCCATATAGTATGTGAATAATTTTTTTTATTTGATTTTTTTTAATAAGTTATTTTTTTATTGATTACAATGAAAAATTATGACTTATTTGGATTTTTTGACTAATAATAACTTTTATAAGCTTTCTAGATGATAGGTTAAACATAAGCCCAAAAATAAGGCTTTTTATACAAATTTTAATTTGAGCTATTATTTGACTTACTTCAATAAAAATTTGATATATAAGTAATATTTTTTGATGAATAATAAATTTAGAAACTTTTCATTTTCAAATTTTTGATTTAACGATCTATATCATTCCGATATTTTTTACAATTTTTTGGTATGTTTTTGTTTTTAATGCATTAAATTGGTCAGATTGAATACAATGAAACACTTCTTGAATTTCTTTTATTTCTTTTTTTATTTTATTTCTACTTTGAATAATTTTATTTAACAGAGAAATAGAATATGATTTAATAAAAAATGCAGAATTTATTTTAAAAACAAGTTTAATTTTAGTTTGAATTTTGATCCCTTTTTGGTATTTTGACTTCAAAGAAAAAATTCTTATGTGAGATTCTTGAACTATGTTTCTTGGATTTATGCTTGCTTCTTTAGCTATAATTTCAGGATGAAAAATAGCAACAGTTTTAGTTGTATTTTGAATCTATAGTGTAGATGCAATTTATGTAATTTGTAGAAGACTTTTAAGTTGAAGAAACCCTTTAAAATGAAGAGATTTTATACATTTACATGACAGACTTTTAAAAATATGATTAACAAAAAATCAAATACTTTTTACAATTTATAGTTTATCTTTACTTTTTTGATTAACTTGACTTTTCTTAGAAAAGACTTGAAAAATTATTGTTTTTTCAATAATTGTTGTAATTGTAATATTTATAAATAAAATTTTTGAAAGTATATTTCCTATAAAAAGAAAAAATGAAAAATAAATTTTGATTTACACTTGTAGAATTATTAGTTGTTATAGGAATTATTTCAATAATTTCTGTTTTTTCTATATGATGATTAAATATTTTTTTAAAAAATCAAGATTTTAAAGCTAAAATAAGCAATATAGAAAATATCTTATCAGAATATGATTTAAAAATAAAAGAAAAAGAGATTTTTTATAACAAAATCATTTTAGAAAAAAATAAAAGCTATTTTTCAGTTTATGAAGATATAGAGGAAAATAAAGTAAAAATAGAAAACGATAAAATAAAAATAGAAAATATTTTCTCTGATGATAATAATAAAATTGAAGTAAATTTATATAAAAACAATAAATTTAGCTGAAATTATTTATTTAAAAATTGACAAAAAATAGAAAATAAAATAGTAGATAAAAATCAAAAAATAGATATAAAAAATAATAATCTTATAATAGAAACAATTAAAAATAATGATTATAAAATATCAGTTAAAAATTTTGATTGAACATCATATAATTTCAGTTTAAAAAATTATAGTTTAAAAGAAGAATTAAATTTAAAAGATTTATCTAACTCAGAGAAAAAATGATACCTTTTTCAAAAACTTGAAATAGAAAACAAGAATTGACAAAAAAAATTTTTACTTGATAAAAAACAACAAAAACAAGCATACTTATTTTTTGACAATGAAAACCAAAAAGAAAACTTTTTATTACTTAAAAATTAAAAAATGAAAATAGCATTTTTTTGAACTTGAGATTTTTCAAGAAATATTTTAAAAAATATTTTGAAAGAAAAAAATTCTCCAGAAATAAAATTAGTTGTTTCTCAAAGTGATAAACCAACTTGAAGAAAAATGATTTTAACAGAAACTCCTGTAAAAATATTAGCAAAAGAAAAAAATTTAAAAGTTTTACAACCAGAAAAACTAAAAAATAATACTGAATTCTTTAAAGGACTAAAAAATTTAGATTTAGATTTTATAGTTGTTGTTGCTTACTGAAAAATAATTCCAAAAGAAATTTTAGAAATTCCAAAATTTTGATGTATAAATATTCACTGAAGTTTATTGCCTCTTTATAGATGAGCAAGTCCAATTCAAGAATCAATAAAAAATTGAGATAAAAATACATGATTAACAATAATGTATATGTCTGAATGAATGGATGAATGAGATATGTTAGCCAAAAAAGAAGTTATTATAGACATTATGGACAAAACTCCAGATATATTTAAAAAATTTGAATATTTTTGAGCAAATTTACTTCTTGAAACTTTGGAAAAAATAATTTCTTGAGAAAAATTAGCAGAAAAACAAGATGAAACAAAAGCAACTTATTGCTGAAAAATAGAAAAAAAAGATTGAGAAATAGATTTTAAAAATGAAACTGCAGAGGAAATCTATAATAAATTTAGAGCCTATACTCCTTGGCCTGGAATTTATAGTTTTTACAATTCTAAAAAATTTGCAATAGAAGATTGTTTTTTTGAAGATATAGATTTAGATGATGAAGATTTTTCAGCTTGAGATGTTATAGAAATAGAAAACGAACATTGAGAAAAAAATCACCAAATTTGAATTATTTGCAAAAAATGAGTTTTAACTTTAAAAACAGTAAAACAAGAATGAAAAAAATCTATGGATATAAATAGTTTCATAAATTGAAATAAAGATTTTTTAGATTATAAATTTTAAAAATTATGTTTAACATAACATTAAATACTTTTAAAGAAATTATCAGAAATAGATATTTATATATAATTATTTTTTTCTGAATAATTTTTATATTTTTCTCTTTATTACTAGAAAGTTTAACTATTTGAGACACAAAAAAAATCATTATAGACTTTTGATTGTCTACAATAGAAATTTTTTGACTAATTTGAGTTTTATTTATATGAAGCCAACTTCTTTTTAAAGAAATAGAATGAAAAACAATTTTTTTAATTTTAAGTAAACCAATAAAAAGAAGAGATTTCATTATCTGAAAATTTTTAGGTTTTTCTTTAGTGATTTTTTTGATAACAATAATAGAAACTATACTTTTTTTATGAATGTTATTTTTCAAAGATATAGAAATAACAAATTTAATAATTTGGAGTTTAATAAATACCTTTTTAAAGCTTGAAATAATTTTAGCTTTAGTTTTCTTTTTTTCTAGTTTTATGTGAAGTTTAATGACTATAATAGTAAGTTTTTTGATTTATTTTTTATGACATAGTTTTTCTATAATTTTAGAAATAGCAAACAAAACACAAAATGAAATCATTATTTTTTCAAGTAAAATTTTATGAATTTTTATTCCAAGATTTGAATGACTAAATACAAAGGATTTAATTTGAACTTTTGATAATTTTAGTACAAGTTTTTTTATTTTAAATTGAATTTATTCAATAATTTACATAATAATTTTAGTAATATTGACAAGTTTTATTTTTTCTAAAAAAGAATTTAGATAATGAAAAAAGTTGAACTAAAAAATATTTTAACAGAAAAAGAAAAAAAATTTTTAGATTTTTCTTTGATAAAAAATTTAAAAATTTCAAAAAAAGAATTATTTTTTCTTGAAGAAATAAATGATAATTTAATAAGTAAAATTAAAAAAGATTTAAAAAAATTATCTCTTTGATTTCCTTTAGAATACTATACAAAAAATGCAAATTTTTACTGAAATAATTTCTTTGTAGACAATAGGGTTTTAATACCTAGAAATGATACAGAAATAATGGTTCAAGAAGCTCTAAAAATAAAAGATCTACAAGATTTTTTAATTATAGATATTTGAACTTGAAGTTCCGCTATAATTTGTAGCATTTTCAAAGAAATTAAAAATTTAAAAAAATGATTTGCTTTAGATATTTCAAAAAAAGCTTTAAAAATAACTAAAAAAAATATTTTTTTTCATAAATTAAATAAAAAAATAAAATTTTACAAAAGTAATTTACTAGAAATATTTTTTAAAAAAGAAAATTTTCATATTTTAGAAAATAAAAAAATTTTAGTAACAGCAAATTTACCATACATAAAAAATTGAGATTTTGAAAATATGGATAAAGAAACTTTGATTTTTGAACCTAAATTAGCACTTTTTTGATGAGAAAAAACAGGTTTTGAATTATATGAAAAGCTTATAAAACAACTACAAAAATTAAAAATTTTACAAAAAATAAAGGAAATAATTTTATTTATAGAAATTTGATTTGATCAAAAAGAGTTTGCCGTAAATTTTTTAGAAAAAAATTGATTAAAATATAAAATTTTCAAAGATAATTCTTGAATAAACAGGTGTATAAAAGTAAAATTTTAAATATATTTTAAATTTGAAATTTTTTAAATAAAATGATAAAATAATAAAAATTTAAAAATTATAAAAATAAAAATGTCTTTAGATGAACTTTCTTTTGATTTAGATAGTAATATATCTGAAAACTCTGCTGAAAAAATTTCTGAAGTTTCAGAAAAATTTAAAGAATCAATAAAAAGAGCTTCTGCTTGAATAGCAAAAACTCAAAAAGATGAAAAAAAAGCTAAAAAATATGATTTTTTATTAGCTAGTTTTTTAGTAAAAATTATTATTGATAAAAAATATGATTCTCTGCTTGAAAATATTTTTAAAGTTATAGATTTCTGATATAGTTCAAATTTTGTACTTTGAATTTTATCTCTAATAAATATAGAAATTTCTCACAAAATCAGAGAATTATCAAAAAAACAAGAAATATCTTTTAATTTTATTTCAGAAGAAAATATTGAATTTAATGATAATAATATAAATAAAAATATAAAAAATAGAATAAATTTTTGGATTGAAGATTTAATTGATATTTTATCCATAGAATTTTCAAATATACAAAATAAAAGAAATATAGATTTACTAGAAAAAGATAATAAAATAATACTTCTTTTTACAGCACAAATTTTTTCTTTTTTCTTAAAAGGAGTTAATATTTCAATACAAAAAGAAAAAGCTATTTCTATATCAAATTTCATTATTTCTGAAGTAAAACAAAATATAAAAAAATTACAAATAGAAGAAATATAAAAAACTAGCTAAATTTAGCTAGTTTTTTTAGTTAAGAATTTTTTTATAAAAAACTAAAGAAAAAATTTTCCTCATAAATGGTTGTATAAAAAATAATTGTGCAAAAAATGCAAAAAGGAAATTATAACAAAGTAAAGAAAAATATTTTACAAACCAAATTCAAAAATTAAATCATTCTGAATAATTATAAAATAAAATTGAAGCAAAAAAACTCATTATTGGGCACATTATAAACATTATACAACAAGTCATAACAG
>CAUQKR010000017.1:0-20035 GCA_963518665.1 uncultured Candidatus Altimarinota bacterium
ATAATAAATAATGGTAAAATTGAGTTCCAGATAATTTGTTTTGATTTTTCTATGATTGTTTCATCAACTTCTTTTCTATTTAAAATTCTATCAATTTTTTGGTGAACTTCAAAAATATTTTTTAAATATCAACCAAAAATAATTGTTTTTACTTGAACTTGTTGTTTTCAATTATTTACAACCAGATCTCAAGCTATATCAAGTAAAATGAATCAATCTTTTGATAATGGGTATTTTGTCGTTTTTACAAGTTTTATATTTTTAAAAGTAGCATAAGTTTTTGTTTGGAAAATAACTCATTTTATACTTTCATAAAAATTTTCATAAATTTTGTTACCATAAAATCTTTTTGTATAATAAACAAATTTATTGAATAGGAAAGTCAAAATTATAAGTGAAAATATTGTTCAAACAATAAAATAAATTATTATACTATTTTCAAAAAATAATTTTAAATCTTCATCAGAAGTTCTCAAATTTTTTATTATTTCTAAATCAGAGTTTTGAATAAAAATCAAGAAAGCTGAAATAATAAATAAAATACAGAAACTTACTAAATTATTTAAAATAAAATTTTTTAAGTTGAAAGAAAAATCTAACTCATCAAAATTTCATTTTTTTAATCAGATTTTTTCAAGAATTTCTTTTTCTAAATTTTCTTCTTTTTTGATATTTGAAAATAAAATTTGTTGGCTTGCTCAAATAGAGGAAAATTTTATTGTACAAGTTTTAAATAATTTGTCTACTAAGTTTTCTTCAAAAGAAACAGAGGTTATCTTATCTATAGTAAAAGTTATATGTTTATTTGTCAAAAAACTATATTTTGACTCAATTGTATTTTTGTCTACAATGAAAGTGTAAAATTTGGCTTCTTGGATTCATTTTATAATTCATATAATTATAGCCAAAACTAAAACTGAAAATAAAATTATATAATTTTGTGAAAAAATACCTAATCAAAGAGCTAAAGCAACTCAATAGAAAATTCCAGCAAAAGCACTTCTTGGTAAATTCATAAAATATTTTTTTGTAAAATCTTTGTCATATTCTATATTTTCAGTTAGGTTTTCGCTTTTGTCTACAAATCAGATTTCATTTTCTTCTTTTTTGTCTACTTCTTTTTCTGTTAAACTTATATTATTTTTTAGAAATTTTATGTTTTTAATCATTATTTCTCATTCTGTCATATTTGAAAAAGTTACATTATTGTTTGCTCATTCTGAAGAAATAACTAAATCGTGAAGTCAGAAAATTTTACTAAAAAATGATTGATTATTATTTACATCAGCTATTTTTTCCATTGGCAAGAAAGAATAAACTTTTGTCAAAAATCAGTTTGTGTAAAAAATAGAGTCTGTATAAACTGTATATTTTTGTCTTTTTAAATCCAAATAAGTTAAAACTATGTAGACAATTATTCAAATTAAAATTATTCAAGCAATAATCGCAATAATCGTGAAATTTGTATTCTCTAGCGCTTTTTGTAAATCTTTGTAAGACTCTCATTTTTCATTTCAAAAAATTACTAGAGCCATATATCATAAAATAAATAAAACAAAAATTATTTTATTGTAAACTTCAGCAAAAACTCATAAAGTGTGTGGTTTTGTTTCTTGAACTAATTTATCTTTTTTTAGATGAAATCAATTTTTTCTCATCAAATCTTGAATTTTTTCAAAATATTCTTCTGAATTATTTATATTTTTTAAAACAGTTTTTTCTTGTGCACTTCAAGCAGTTTTTATGATTATTTTTCCAGTTTTGAATAAAATATTTTCTACAAAAGGTAAAACAAGCTTTACTTCAGTTATATTTTTAACTGGAATATCTACAGAGTTGTCAGAAAAAATACTTCAATTATGATAAATAATTTTTTCTTCTGAAAAAATATAATTTTCTTTTTTGTAAATTATTGTTATGAAAAAATAGCTTAAAGTTATCAAAATAAAAAATCAAATTATTCAAACAATTATCATAATTCAAGAATTTACATAATTGTTTATAAGAATATTTGAAATGAATCCTATTAAAATAGCTAAACAAAAAATAAAATTTATAAAAATATTTTTTGCAAAAAATGAGATTTTATTTGGTTTAAAAGCTTCCATATTTTTTTGTTTAAAAAATAAAATTTATGAAATTATACTTGTTTTTTCAAAAAAACAAGTATAATTTCATAAATATATCACTAAAAAATTTTTTATGGAAAAAATAGATTTACCAATAGAAATAGAGGAAAATGACAAAGTCTCTCCTTGAAAACCAGATTTTAAATGGTTATGAAAAATGATTTTAGTTTCATTTTCATTAGTTTTTATTTTATATGTGAGTATAATTATTTTTTCAAAATTTATTATTCAAAATATTTCTATAGAAGAAGAGAAAAAATTTTTTTGAGAACTCACAAAAGATGAAAATGCAATAATTTTTAATAAATTTTGGCTTTGAGAAGATTTATGAGAGTTAAATAATTATGAAATTTATATTTCAGAAGAAAAGAGCCCAAATGCTTTTGCTACAATTTGAGCAAATATTTATATTACAGAATGACTTTTAAAAGAAGCAAAAACAAAAGAAGAAATTTTATTTATTTTGGCTCATGAAATGACTCATGTAAAAAATCGTGATGTTTTGACTTGATTTACAAAAATTATGCCTTTTACAGCTTTGTTAAATTATTTTTGAATAGATTTTTGATCTTGAATCATTAGTTCTAGTACTTTTATTTCTACTTATTTTACTAGAGAAATAGAGAGAAAAGCTGATTTTTGAGCTATAGAATATATAAATAATATGAAACTAAATTGAACTTGTGTAAATAGATTTTTTAGTAGTTTTGCTTCAGATAATGAAAAATTTTTGAAATTTACAACTGATCATCCAATAAATAAAGATAGAATTGACTATATTAATGAAAATATTATTTACAAAGATAAAGAATGTGAAAAATTTGATTATAAAGAAATTTTGGATAAAAAGAAAAAAGCTTAGATAAAAATCTAAGCTTTTTAAAAATGTTATGTTCCTAAAAAATTGCTACAGCTTATTTCCAGAATTTTTGATTTAGTAACCCAAAGATTTGACCTAGCAATTTGATTGCTTCGTATTCTTCATGTAAGTGACTATCATAATCTTCTTTTAGTTTGTTTTCACTGTATTTTACGATTTCCATTGATAAAATTTCAATGATTTTGCCAATAGATTTTCCTGCTAAGTGTTTGTAGAGGAAATCATTTGCATATTCACTTAATTTTACCAATTTAAGATCTTTATCCGTGAGTTCATTTGGATCTTTTGAATAAGCTTCAAATGAGGCCGGAATGATCAAGAAATCATTTGCAGCAATATTTGGTACTGGTTGAGTAGACTTAATAGAATTTAAAAGGTTAAATGCATTTTTAAAAGCTACTGCATTTTGTAATTCCCCTTTTTGGGTACGTTCTTCAGATGATTCTTTTGCAAAAATATAAGCTTCATAAAGTGTTTTACCCACCATTTTATTGAGTGCACGAAGAGTGTTGTGATCTATTTTAACTAAACATAGTTTTTCATGTTCAGCTAATGATTGCTCTTCAAAAGTACCTGTTTTGGTGTTGTAAACTTTGTTTTCATTTTTTAAGAAAATGTCTTTTACCAATGCAAAACCAGATTTTGGAACAAATTTAAATTCAACTTTCATTTTAATTCTCCTTGTTTTTTGTTTTAGAAAAATGTTTTTTGAATTACTTCTTTATAGAAGCTTATAAATTATAAGTATTTTTTTGTAAAAGTCAAGAAAAAATATATATTTTTCTTGATAATATAATTTTTTCGGTTATAATGAGAATTATTTTATAAATAAAAAATTATGAAAAAATCTATTTTTTTATTTCTACTAATAGCTATTTTTGCTGGATTTTATTCTTTTGTAGGAGCTTCAGAACTAAAAAAAGTTGAATCTAAAAAAGATGCAGTTTGTACAAAAATTTATGCTCCGGTTATTTGAACTGATGGTAAAGAATATTCAAATTCTTGTATGGCTGAAGCTGCTGGTGCTTTAGTAAAAGAAGAACAAGAAACTTTTTCTTGTACCTTGATTTATATGCCTGTTATTTGAACTGATGGTAAAGAATATTCAAATTCTTGTATGGCAAAAGCAGCAGGAGCTTGGGATGATTCAGATACTAAAACTTTAAACTCTCATTTAGATTTTTCTGTTGCTTTACCTGGACCTATCACTGACCAAAAAATATTTTTAGAAAAATATGGAAAAATTTGTGGAACAGCTTCAGATTCTGTAAATACTTTATTTGTAAATAATGGGAAATTTGTTGGTTCAACTAAAATTTGAGTTCCAGAAAATTTTAAACCAAGTTATACTTGTATAGCTTATAATGATTTATTTTTGACAAATGAAGAAAAAGATCTGTTTTATTTAGCTTACAATTGACTTACTCTAAATGATATAAAAATTATAAATACTTTTTTGAAAAATAATTTTACTTCTGAAAAAGATGTTTATAAAAATGTAGAGAAAGCTCAAAAATTTGTAAAAACTATAGATAAAAAACTTTCTGAAGTTTCAAAATCTCAAAAAAATAATGATGAAACTTGGAGAATAAGAAATGTTTTAAATTATTTAAAATATCAAATCAAAGATTTATTTTCAGAAGAATAAAAAAAGTCCAATTGGGACTTTTTTTGTTAGAAAAATCTAATTTTATCAGCATTTGGGTGTTCTCTCAATTTTTCAAGAGTTTTTGCTTCGATTTGTCTTATTCTTTCTCTCGTTACTCAAAACTCTTTTCAAACTTCTTCTAAAGTATGTACATCTCAACCATCTAAACCAAATCTCATGATAACTATTTTTCTTTCTCTTGGAGTCAAGAAATCAAGCATTTCATAAAGATTATCTTTTAATAAATTCATATTTGTTTGAGAATCTGGAGTTGGGTTTTTATCATCTTCTATAAAATCTCATAAACTTGTATCTTCCTCAGAACCAACTGGACTATCAAGAGAAAGTATATCTTGAGAAATTCTCATTATTTGTCTTACTTTTCTTATATCCATATCCATTTCTGTTGCAAGCTCTTCCATAAGAGGTTCTCTTGTAAGTTCTTGAGTAAGTCTTCTATAAGTATGAGTAAATCTGTTTATAGTTTCTATCATATGAACTGGAACTCTGATTGTTCTAGCTTGATCAGCAATAGCTCTGGTAACTCATTGTCTAATCCACCAAGTTGCATAAGTAGAAAATTTAAATCATTTATCTGGATCAAATTTATCAACAGCTCTAAAAAGTCAAACATTTCATTCTTGGATTAAATCAAGAAGCGAAAGTCATCTTCACATATATTTTTTTGCGATAGAAACCACAAGTCTCAAGTTTGCTGCTGCAAGTTTTTTTCTTGCTTCCATACTTCAAGCTCTGATTTGTTTTCAGATTTCTATTTCTTCTTCAGAACTTAGAAGTTCAACCCTTCAGATTTCATTTAAATACATTCTAATAGAGTCATCAGAAATTTCGGAAAGAGAAATACTTCAAACTTTATCTTTTTTATCTTTTTTGTCTAATTTGAATAAATTATCTTTATCCATATTATCGACAATATCAATGTTTAATTGTAAAAATCTAGAATAAATTTCATCAAGTAAATCTAAATCTTCCTCAGCTAGGGGAATAGCTGCAATTACCTCATCTTGACTAACCACTCATTCTCTTTTTCATTTTTTCATAAGTTCTTGAATTTTTTCAGGCATTCATTCAAGCATTTTTTCAGGAACTTCTACATCAATAAATTTTTGAATTCATTTTCAAACTCTTCTTTTATCTTCACTTCTTTCTTTTGGCATTTTTGTATAATGTTTTTCTCTTTGTAGAGCATATGCTATTTCTTCTCAGTCATCAGTATATGAAATATGGTCTCATTCATCTTCATCATCTAAATCATCATAATTGTTATGATATTCATCATCATATTTACTAAAATCTTCAAAATCATCTAATCATGAATGAAAATTTTCAAAGTTATCAAAATCATCAAAATTTTCAAGTCAAGCTAAATCTTCTTCTGTAGGTTCATCTTTTTCTATATATAGATCATCTTCTTCAAAATCGTCAAAATCATTATTTCTATTTTCATCATCAAGATCATCTATAAATTCTTCTTTTTTTATTTTTTTTTCCTCTTTTATTTTATGTTTTTTATCTGTTTTGGTATTTTTTTATTTTTTTATATCTTGGTTAATATTTAAATCATCTAGAGAAACTTCTTCTATTTGATTTAATTCTGGATTTTTTCTTTTAACTTTTGTTATTTTTACTCTTGCCATTTTTTATATTTTTAAGTAAAAAAATAAAATATTTCTCTTTATAACACAAAAAATTCCTTCATTATTACTTCTAGAAGGATTGAAAAATTGTTATTAAATGTTTTTCTTCAAAAATTTTTTTAAAAAATATTTAAAATATTGTTGTATATTATAGCAAAAAAAATTATTTTTTCAAAAGTTTTTTAAAAAAAAATAAAAAACTAGAAAAATTTTCTAGTTTTAATTAAAACGGTAAATCTTCGATAGAAATTTCTTCTTCTACTTTTGGAGTAGTTTTTCTTACTGCTGGAGTTTCATTTCCATAAGAAGAATCAGAATTTTCGTTATAAAAATTATTTGAGCTTGAAGAATCATTTTTACTTCCAAGCATAATTAAATTTTCTCAAACGATTTCTGTTTTATATCTTTTTGTTCAGTCTTGAGCTTCCCAGTTTCTGGTTTGAAGTCTTCATTCAACATAAACTTGTTTTCCTTTTCATAAATATTGAGCCGCAATTTCAGCTAATTTTCACCAAAAAACTACAGAGTGAAATTCTGTTTGGTCTTGATTCATTCAGCTTGCATCTTTAAAAGTTCTAGATGTAGCAATTGTTACAGTTGTAACTTTTAATCCATTTGGAGTTTCTTTTAATTCAACATCTTGAGTTAATCTTCAGATTAGTTGTACTTTATTTAAATCCATAATTATATATTTTAAAATTATTAAAATTTATATTTTAATTATAATTATTTTTTTATAAAAGTAAAATGAATTTATAAAGAAAATTTAAAAATGTTCAAATAAACTTCAAATAAACTTCAAAAAATATTTTTTAAAAATATTAAATAAATACAATAAAAAATACTTTTGTCAAGAAGAAAAAATTGCTAAAAATTTTTTTATATGTTATTATTTAACAAATAATTTTTAAAAAGAAAAGATGTTTAGAAAAATTTTATTATTATTTGTATCATTAAATATTATTTTAATGTGATTAACTTCAGAAGCAAATGCTTCTAGAGAGTGTACAACTCTTGGGCCAACAGATACAAATACTTTTAAAGAATATTGTTATAAAATAACAGATGCTTATCTGTCTTTGAGAAATAAATATAAAGTAGATTGAGAAATTGATGCTTATTTAGCTGGAAGAATTTTGAATTATTGAAGACAATGATTAAATTTTTTGCCAGATGATTTGCAAAATAAAAATTATTATACTCATTTACAAACTGCAATAGAAAGATGATTGAAAGATACAAAAAATAGTGCAAATTTCGATTCTATTGCAACTGCAATTGATAATTTTTTAAATAAAACTATTATTCAAGAAATAAATTGAAACGTAGAAGTTTTTCCTTCTTCAGGAAATGCTCCTTTAACTGTGACTTTTAGAGGAAATGTTACAGATCCAACGTGAGCTGAATTGAAAACTTATAATTATACTTGGTGGATTCAAGACTGAAGTAAAAGAAAAATTATATGAAATAATAATTTTTTAAATTATACTTTTAGAGAAGAGTGAACTTTTTCAGTATTTTTAGATGTAACTTCAAATCATAAAAATTGAAATTGAAAAACAGATGTTTTACCATTTTCTAAAAAAATAGAAGTTACAGTAAAAGAAAAAATTGCTTCTATGATTTTGAAAGTTAATAGTAAAAATTTGGATGAAAATGATGAGTTAAAATTTTCTCCAGATGATTCAATTTATGGTTTACTTTTTGATGCAACTTCTTCAATTCCTACTTCAGGAACAAAATTTTTGAGAACAGAATGGGATTTTTGAAATTGAATAGTTAGAAAATATGATTCTGCTCCAAAAGTAGAAAGAATAACTTATGCAAATGAAGGTGATTATAAAGTCATTTTAAAACTAAAAACAAATGCTTGAAAAGAACTTGAAAGAAGATTTAATTTAGTTATTAGA
Source organism: uncultured Candidatus Altimarinota bacterium (assembly GCA_963518665.1). Classification (GTDB taxonomy): domain Bacteria; phylum Patescibacteriota; class Gracilibacteria; order BD1-5; family UBA6164; genus GN02-872. The sequence continues at coordinate 8,226 of CAUQKR010000017.1, forward strand.
AACCCAATTGCAACAATAAATGCTTCAGATACAGAATGATATATTTGAGATAAATTTACTTTTACTGCAAATTCTTATTCTAAAAATGAAAATTATTCTTACCGTTGGGAAGTTATAGATTTACAAAAAGATAAAGTTTTATTTTCAAAAAATTTATCTACATTTGTTTATAGTTTTACAGAAAAATGAAGATATAATGTAAGACTAGTTGTTACTTCTCCAAGTTGAGAGAGAGATTATGATAATAAAATTATTTATATAAATTCTAGGCCTCCTTTTGCATCATTTATATCAACAATTCCGCATTTAAATAAACCAAATACTGTATTTTTAGATGCTTCTACATCGTATGATTTAGATCTTTCTGATGATGGAAAACTTGAATATAGTTGGATTATAAATTGAGAAAGAGTAAATCTTGATAATGCAAATGCAAATTGATCAAATGGTTACTATACTTTTTCAACTATTTGAGAACAATCAGTAGTTTTAGAAGTAACTGATCCAGATGATTTGAGTACTCAAAAAAGTCAAAAAATTTCTATTTCATCAGTTTTATCAGTTGATTTAAATGTATTTCCTAGAGTTTCTCAAGTTTGAGGACTTATGAAATTTATAGCTGATTCTCCAAATGCAAAATTTTATGAATGGGATTTTGGTGATGGAGATACTCGTGCTTGAGTAGATGATAATGTAACTCACTCTTATAAAAGGGCTGGTACCTATACAGTTAGATTATCAGTTAGAGATGATAATAATGTTAAAAATTCTATAGAAAAGGTAATTTATGTTTCTGATTCAAATGAACCTTTTGCAGTAATAAAAGTTTGATGAATGAATTCTTCAGAATGAGCTTATCCTTTTATAAAAGATTCTTGTAATTGAAATTGAGCTTATATTGTAAATAAAGTTGATTCAGTAAATTTATCTTGACTTGAAAGTATTGATGTAACAGGTTTAACTGGAAATCTTACTTATTCTTGGAAAATTTGAGATAAATATTATTCAAGTTCTGATATAACTAGGAGGTTTGATGATATTTGATGTATTCCTGTAAAGCTTACAGTAAAAAGTTTGAAAAATGGTAGAGAAGCGACAGCTGAAACTTACCTAAAAGTAGAAAATTTAAAACCAACTTTGGCTGGACTTGATATTTCTGTAAAAGATACAAATTCTGATCCAGTTATTGTTGATGTAAAAGCTCTTTGAGCTATGGATAGAGATGGTGTTATCCAATCTTATCTATGGTATTATTATACTGATTTAAGTACAGAACCACAAGATTTTAGGGCAACCAAAACTGGTCAAACAACTTTTGTTTTACCAAAAATTACTTGAACTTATTATTTTGTTCTTGTTTTAAAAGATAATAATGAAGAAAGGTTAAGTTCACAAGATTTGAATTCAAAATATTATATAACTTTAACTTGAGATAATGTAAATACTCCACTTGTTGGAATTTCTGCAAACAATACTTCTGTAAAAGCTCTTGATGAAGTTGTTTTTACAGCAAATGTTACAAATATTTTAGGTCAAAATTTAAATAATGAAGCAAGTTATTCTTGGGATTTTGACTGAGATGGATTTTATGATACAGAAACAAAGAAAAATATTATTTCTCATAAATTTACAAAAGCTTGAGAGTATAGAGTAAAATTGAAAGTAAAAAATAAATGATATTCAAATATAAAAACAATAACAATAAATGTTTCAAATATTTTAAACCCTGATTTTGATGCTATTTCTATTTGAAATGAAGTTTTGATTTTTGATAAATCTTCAGGTTCAATTGATTCTTATACTTGGGAAATGTGAGATGGTAAAAAATTGGATAAAAAATGAAGTTTTATTTATTCTTATGATGATGGAAGCTCTGTTCATTTGATAAAATTAAAAGTTTCAGATTCTAGCAATACAAAAGAAATTACAAAAAAAGTTGTTAGAGATTTTGGTAGAATGATATCAACAAAAAAAGAAGCTTTAAGTATTTTTTCAAATTATCCAATTTCTTGAGATAAAATAACTTTAAAAGAAGAAGTATCTGATTTACAATTGTTTTTAAAAACAAATTTATCTTCAGTAAAAAATTTTGCTGTAGATTTCAATGTAGCAGCTGATTCTGATTTAAATGGTTGAAAAGATGATGATGAAGATAATAAAAATGAATTATCTTACACTACAGGTTGACCAGTAAATATTGAATTAAATAATTCTAGAGTTCAAAAAATAAAAATTTTCTTGAAAGATGAAAGTGGAAAAGTTCTTGAAACAAAAGAATTAACAATAGAAAAAGAATATATTGCTATTGAAGAATCTGTAAATAAAGATTCTATAAAACTTGATTGAGTTTCTGATAGTATAAAAAATATTTTTGAAAATATAAAAGCCGAAGTAGAAAAACTTGATGTAGAAAATAAAACAAAATCACTTTCTTATTTACAAAAATTGCAAGAAGAATGGTCTGATGCAAGAGAAAGAACAAATATTATAATGGAATTTTCAAGTTTTATTTCTGAAATAAAAGCTTCAAATTCTGATGAAATTGTTAGTTTGCTTGAATGATTACTTGTAGAAGAAAATGAAAAAGCTGATGAATATAGAATTGTTTTAAATGCTTTGAAAAATCTTATTCCAAAAAATATTGTTTGTTCTGAAAATCTACAAAAAGAAGTTGATAGTAAAAAAGTAACTTGCTATGATTTACTTACTTCAAAACTTGAAACAATTTATTGAAATAATAATATTGCTGAAAATAAAGTTTTGGGTAAAGAAATTCTTGAAGTTATTTCAGCTGATAAAACTATGACAAATAGCCAAAAAGTTGATTTTAAGGCTTTACTTCAAAAACTTATAAATAAAGATAAAGCTCCTGAAGAAGGAGAATTACCAAAAGAAGATAATAATTCAAATGATAACAATTCTTGACTTTGAATTTCTGGAATTTTAATGTATATTGTTTATGCATTTTTCGTAATTGTTTGAATTTGATTGATTTGATTTGTGATTTATTTTATTTCTTATAAATTAAAATGAGAAAAAGAAAATTCTAGTTTTTCTGATTATATAGCTGAACAAACAGATAATATTCAAGAAAAAGAGGATATTTTATGAGAAGTAGAGGAAGAAAAAAAAGATAATTTTGATCCACTTTCTCCTGAAAATAACGTAATAAATTCAAATTCTTGAAGTGTTCCAGATTGGTTAAAATGAGTTGAAAATACTACAAAATCTGAAAGCTTTTCTGAAAATTCTAGCAATACAAAAGAAGAAAAAACTGAAAAATTTGTAACAGAAGAATCAAAACAAGAAGAAAATATTTCTCCAGAAAATACTTGAGAAATTCCAAGTTGGCTTTTAGGAGGACAAAAAGATCCCGAAAAAAAACAAGAAGAAAAAATTGAAGATAATGATTTTTTTGAAGAAAAAACTGAAACTATAACTCAAGTTGCAGAAAATAAATCAGAAGAAAATTTTTCTGAAGTAGGAAATAATTTAACACAAGAAGATTCTATTCCAGATTGGTTAAAACCAGCTGAAACAGAAGAAACTAAAAATTTTGAACAAGATATTTTATCTGAAAATAATATTTCTAAAAATAAAGAAATTGCTTCAGATGAAGTAAAAGAAGAATTTGTTGAAGAAAATTTTTCAGAAGAGGAAGATAAAAATGAAACAGTAAATAATTCTGATTATTCTGAAATTCCAGATTGGTTGAAACCTGCTGAAACAACTGAAACAATAGAAGAAGTATCAGAAGAACCAAAACTTGAAACAGAAGAAGAATTAAATAAATTTACAGAAATCAGAGATGAAGATATTCCTGATAATACAAAAAAAGAAGAAGATAATTTACCAGATTGGTTAAAATGAGATTTTTCTTCAGCTGTAACTGAAAATAAAACAGAAAATATAGAAGAAAAAAAATCTGAAGATTTGAGTTTTGATACAGTTTCACAAGAAAAAGAAGAAACAAAGCCAAAACCTAAAAAAACAAGAAAACCTAAAAAACAAACTCAAAGTGAAGCTTTAAGACAAGAGCAAAAATCAAAAGCTAAAGATGAAGAACTTTGGGATGATGGAATGAAAATTCCAGATTGGTTAAAATCTGATTCTGATAAATAAAAAGTGTGATTTTCACACTTTTTATTGCTTTTACAAAAAAAAATATTATAATTGCAAAAAATTATTTTTAAAAAATAAAATAATGAATAATCTTGAAATATTAAAAAATTTTAAAGAATTTTTAGATTGAAAAAATTTAGAAAATCTTGAAAAAGAAAAATTTATTCTAGAATTTGAAAAATTTGTTTTTGATAAGAAAGAGAACTTATTTGAAAAATTTTCTGAAGAAGAACTAAAAAATGAATTTGAAAAATTTTTGGAAAATAATCAAAATGTTTCTATTTGAGAAATGAAAATTTCCCCAGAAAGTATGGAAAAAATTTTCTGAAAAAAGTGATTTTTTGAATCAGAAATTTTCCTTTTTCTAAAAGATTTGGTTATTATTTTGATTATAGTTCTTATAATAAGGCTTTTTATAGCTATGCCTTTTCAGATAAATGGTTCTTCTATGGCTGATTCTTATTATAATAAGGAATTTATAATTGTTGATAGAATTTCTTATTTATTTTGAAGCCCTAAAAGATGAGATGTAATAGTTTTTAAACCTCATGTAAATGATAATAAAGAATACTTTTTGAAAAGAATTATTTGAGTTCCTGGGGATAAATTAAAAATTGAAGATGGGTATGTTTATATTCAAAAAAAATGATCAGATAAATATGTAAAACTTGAAGAAAGTTTTTATTTAAATTCAGAAAATAATTGAAAAACTTATGTTTGAATTTGAGCTAGAGCAAATGTATTTGAACTTTGAGATGACCAATATTTTGTTATAGGAGATAATAGAAATCACTCTACAGATTCAAGGGAATGTTTTTGAAATTGTTTAAAAGTTGATGAATTTATTTCAAAATCTGATATGATTTGAAAAGTTTTTGTTGATTTATGATATATAAATTTTTTGAAACTAAAATACGTAACTGACACTTGAGTTGATTCTACACCAAAATTTTTCAGTTCTAAAGCTACTCATAATTATACAGAATTAAATTAAAAGAATAATGAATGCATTTTTTTTGATAGATAAATCTTTAAATATAACAAGTTTTGATGTTATAAGGATTTTAAGGAAAAAACTAAATATAAAAAAAATATGACATACTTGAACATTAGACCCTCTTGCAACAGGAGGGCTTTTAATTGCTGTTTGAAATTATACAAAACTTATTCCATATTTTGAAAAAGATTCAAAAACTTATGAATTTGAAGTTAGTTTTGATGGAGAAACTGATTCTTTTGATTTGTGAACTGAAGTTAGATTTTTGGATGATAAAAGAAAAAAATATTTTCAAGAGAATTTGACTAAAGAAAAATTAGAAAACATTTTGAAAGAAAATTTTTTATGAGAAATAACTCAAATTCCACCTAAATATTCTGCTTTAAAAATAAATTGAAAAAAAGCCTTAGATAAAGTTAGGGCAGGTGAGGATTTTGATTTAGTTGCTAGAAAATGTACTATTTTTGAAATAAAATTATTAGATTTTTCTTATCCAAAAGCAAAAATTTTAGCAAAAGTTTCGGCTGGAACATATATCCGTAGCATAGCAAATGATTTATGAAAAATAATTTGATGTTGAGCCTATGTTACAGAGCTTCGTAGAACTTTTATTTGAGATTTAGATGTAAAATTTTCTCAAGATTTAGAAAATTTTGATAAAGAAAAAAAACTTGATTTGAAAGAAATTTTTAAAAATAAAAATTTTGAAACTATAAATGAAAATATTTTGAAAAAAATAAATAATGGACTTCCTGTTTTTTGAAAATTTTCTTTTGAAAAAGATAGTGAAATTTTTGCTTTTGATGGTGAAAATGTAACAAATATTATTTTTTATGATGGAGAGAAATTACTTCCTAAAAGGAAAATAATTTAATTTATAAAAAAGTCAAAAAAAGTTTTGACAAAATAAAAAAAATAAATAAAATACACAAGCTTTAGAGATAAAGCAACAGTGTATTAGGGTTATTAGCTCAGCAGGTAGAGCAGCTCCCTTTTAAGGAGAAGGTCCTGGGTTCGAATCCCGGATGACCCACCATATTAGAAATAGACTCTTTTCATACTTGAAAAGACTGATAAATTAGCGAAAAAGTAGGTGTTCGAACCTGCTTTTTTTCGTCTATAAAAATTCAGTTAGGAAAAATATTTTTTATAAGTTTTCTTTTAATTTCTAAATCTCACTTTTTCCATATTTCTAGGCTATTTCTAACTAGTTTTAATTTGTTTTCTAGGGGTGTTCGAAAATTTTTTACTGTTAAATCATATTTTTGTAAAATTTGATTTTTTAAATCATTTAATTCTTCTATTTTTTTCTCATAATTTGAAATTAAAATTTCATTTTCAGTATTTCAAATTCTATCTAAAAAATTATTTATTTTATTATCAATATTTTTAATTTCTTTTTCATTATTTTTTTGTATTTCAAATTTTTCTTGTTCTTTATTTTTAATAATATATTTTATAGTTTCTTCAAAAGCTGATATTAAATCTTCTTTAGGTTGAATATTTTTTAAAATATTTTCTAGTTGTTTGTGAATAATATCTCTATTTATTGATTTTCAAAAAAGTTCTGATTTTCTATTAAAAGTATAATATGGAAATTTTTGTCTTTGTCATTGAGACCGAGCTCAAGAAAGGGGAAGATTTGAAGTTTGACAAAATAAAAATCATCTTAAAGGGAAATCCTCACTTCTATCAATTCTATTGTTACTTTTTTCTATTATAGTAGAATTATTAATTTCTTTAAAATTATTTAGTTTAAATTGAACTTTTTCAAAAAGTTTTAAAGAGATAATAGCTTTATGTTTTGCTTTAATTTTTCAAATATTCCATTTAGGAAATTCTAAAAATCAAGTATATAAAATATTTCTTAACAGTCTATGAGCTAAATCACTACTATACACTTTTCAATTTTTTATAGTTCAATTTTTAATTCATTTATTATTTAAAAACCTTACTACATCATTTACACTTTCTAACTCATTATTTGCAAATTTTTCAAATGCAATTTTTATAATTCCTGCTTTTTCTTCATCAATTAAAATTTCTTTTCATCATTTTGAATTTGTAGAATATTTGTATCAAATAGGAACTTTAAAACACCAAAATCATTGTTCTAGCCTTGCTCTCATTCTATCATTTACTCTTTGTTTATTTTTATCTTTTTCATATTGAGCCATTGAGACACTCATATTTTCTCTAAAGGTTCATTCTGGACTATTTTCAAATTGAAAATTAGGACAAGCTAACTCAATTCATCTTTTTCTAAATTCTGCCTTTAAAAGGTTATGAACTTGAATATCTCTAGAAAGTCTATTTAAGTCTTCAAAAATTACTATATAGCTAGATTTTTTATTATTATCAATATATTTTAAAAGTTCTTTAATAGATTTTCTTTCAAATACTCATCAACTTACTCACTCATCATTAAAAACTTTTTCTACTTCAACTCATAAAGTATTTACTGCATAATCTCTACACCTTTTTTCTTGAGATGATAATCAGTTTCATTCATTTACTTGTTTTTTTGATGAAACTCTGCAGTATATCAATCATTTTAAACCCATATTTTTTATATTAAGAATATAAAAGTATATTATATATTACTTATAATAATTAAATTTTATAAAATGTAAAGAGGAAAATTATTTTTCCATCTCTACATATATTTCAGCCAAATTTTTTAGTAATAGAAAAATTTCTTCTTTTTCTTCTTGATTATAATTATTTGGAATTAAATCAAGTATTTTTTTTTTATATTTTTCCATACTTGTAATATTTAGCAAGTATTTTTGAAAAATCTTTTCTAAAGTATCTTTCTTCATTTAGTTCTCTTTTTAATTTAGATTCACTTTCTAAAATTTTATGAATATTTTCATATCAAAGAATTTTTTTTGTTCTTTCTTTTATTATTTCTTCTCAAATTAGAATTCTAACAGGACAAAAACCTAATTCAAGTAAGTTTTTTGCATATCAAACAAAATTTTTATATCTTTTTATTTCATAAAAATTTTTTTGATATTTTTCAAAATTAAGTTTCTTTTTGTATAAAGTTAATTTTTCAATTTCAAAAATCTCCATAATTTTAGAATATCTTCAAATATAATTTTTAAAAATTGCTATAATTTTATTATTTTCAAAAACACTTAAATAATCTATATTTTTAGCTAATTCTTGCCTTATTTCTAATTCTACTCTTGTGACTTCTCAAAAGCTTAAATAATCAGGATATAATTTTAATTTTTTCTTTTCAATTATATCTTTTATTTTGTTATAAACTCTTATTATTTGTCTTTTATTTAAAGTATTTCTTAACTCTCAAAAATATTTAGTCTCTATATTTCAAGATTTTTTATATATTTTTCAAGTATTTGGCTCTTTAAAAAATTTTAATAATTCTTCTATATGAATATTAAAATCCATACAAATATCAAACCTTCTAAGATGTTTTAGCTCAAAATTTTTTAAAAAGCTTAAAATGTTTTCTTTTTCTAGTAATTTAAAAGCTGTAGAATATATACAAATATAATCTTTTGTCTCTATATTTACTCAATTTACTTTTTTTAATCCTTTGTAATAACTAAATATAGTGTAATTATCTTTTGTAAAAGTTATTTTATATTTATATTTTTTTACTTCATTTTTTGTTATTATAAATTTTCAAAATTCAGAATAATTAGAATTATCAAAATCTAATTTTTCAAAGTATTCATTTTCATATTTAAAAGTTCAAAAAATTTCTAAGTGGTCCAATCAAAAGTGAATAATAATTTTGTCAATGTTTAACATAATAATTTTATTAAATTACGATTATTGCAATAATCTTTTAAATAAAAATTATTTCAGGCCTGCTCCGACATTATTGTGTCGGAGTTTTCTTTCTTTTCCCCTCCAAATTCTTTGTAATGAAAGCAAACCAAGTCAAGAATAGCGGTTCAAAAACCGCGAACCGATTCTTGACTTGCTTCTCTGCTTTCATTTTTTTTGTGGATAAGAGGGGAAAAGAAAGGATAAAAATTTCGAAATTTAAATAATTCAAAAAAATAAAAATCCCGTTTGAATTATTCAACGGGATTATATATCACACAATTCGACTCGAATTAAATTAGAATTTAGAATTTTCTAGATATAAAGTCTTTGTTATCATCTTTTCAGAGTTCGAAAAAATTTTTTATTCAAAGTTTTTTTTCTATTGTTTTATTTAATCAATTATATAAATCAAGTACTTTTTTCCTTTGTTCTTCATTGTAAAAGTCTCAAGCTCAATTTTCTAAATAGTTTATAATTTCTTCTTTATGTATTAAGTTTCAAGCTTCTTTAGAGAAAAATAGCTCTAAAAATAAAAATCTATTTGTGTGTTTTTTAGGAATATACATTTTTCAATCAAATCTTAAACATCAATTTATAAAAATTATTTTTTTATTATCTATATTTTTTACTTCTTCTAAAATCTCTTCTATTTTTTCTTTTTTAAAAAGTATAAGTTCTCTAGTTTTTTCTCAATTTAAAAAATTTTCTTCTTGTCTTTCAAAGTACCTTTTTCAATGAATATCAATTATTTCTTTTTTGTATTTATTATATGCATCTAAAAAATATTTTCAATGTTCTTTATTTCATTTTAGTAGTTTTTTATGTTCTTCTACTATATTAACTGAGGATATTAGTATAATTTTTTCTTTGTCTAGTAAATTTATAATTTTTCTCCTACAAGAAAATTTCTCATCATTTTCTATATTTTCTTCTCATTTATATACATCAAAATATACAGAATTACTGTTTTCATAATTTTTTCAAAATAAATCTTTTAAAGAATTTTTCATTATTTCTTCTAAAGAGTCGATATTTTGGTTACAATAAATCATAAAAACTTTATCTACATTTATAGTTTTTTCTATTGTATTTTTTAAAATAATAGTTATTTTTTCTTTTTCTTCTTTATGAAAATAACTATTATTTTTTTCTTTATTTTGTTCTATATAATCTAAAAAATCATTTAAAACTTCTTTAAAATATTTTTTTTCTTTTTCAGAAAAATTTTTATATATTTTTATTATTTCTTTCATAAAATATATTTAATTATTTTAACCAATTAAATATATTATACATAAAATTAAAAATAAATCTAGTATAATATACTAGATTTATTTTTAAAATTTAATTTTTGTAGTCTAATGTGTATGTATTTTACCTTATTATCTTTAAAAAATATGAACTTAAAAACTAAAGTTTGAAGTAATATTAAAAAATTAAGAAAAGAAAGAAATATTTCTCAAGAGGAATTAGCTCAAAAAGTTTGAGTTAAAAGGCCTTATTTATCAAAACTTGAAAATGGTTGAATCAATGTAACAGTTGATACTTTAGAAAAAATAGCTTTTGCTTTAGATGTTGAAATAATCTATCTTTTTTCTTAGCCATTTTATTTAAAAATTGTTCAGATTCTTTTTTATAAAGTCCACCAATATTAAAAAATAAAGTTTTTCATATTTTAAAAATAAGATTGTTCCTATACAATCTTATTTTTTTGTTTAAATTTAGGTGTTCGAAAATAATAAAGAAATCCCAAAATTTTGGGATTTCTTTATTTCTTTGGATTAAATTTACCTAAAATTACATAATAAACTGCTCATCTAAGTAAATATAAACTACAAAATGAGATTATTAAGTTTATTACAATAAAAATTATTGTTAAAGGAATAGCTCTTAAATAATCAATTTCATAACTATATGGGTTTAAAAAATAGTAATAATTATCAAAAACTAACTCGATAGGAGAGTATATACTGCAAATTACAGCAATTATCAAAAGAAAAATATAAACTACATTTATAAGTCTTCCATACCATTTTTCATTTAATTCTTCAATTGTTTTCATTTTTTATAAATTTAAAAATTAAAATATATATATAAATTATATTTATTATAATAAAATTTCAAGTTAAAAAACAAAAAATCCTATCAAAAAGATAGGATTTCAAAAGGGATTAACCTTTTTTAATTTCTTTCATTTTTAACACTTCGTGTTTTCTTGTTTTTGGATTGTATTTTCTTAGTTCAGGACCTTTTTTACCTGCTTCAAAATTCTTTTTTTGAATATTTGTAACATGAACTAGGTTTCCAGTTTCAGTTGAATAAAATCCAACATAAGTTCTTTTACCTTTAGCCATCTTTAAGCTTAAATTAACAAATAAATTATAGTATTAAAATTTTAACTTGTGAATTATATTTAAAAAAAGTCAAATTTCAAGTTTTTTTTAAATTTTCATAATATCAACTTCTTTTTGTTTAAAAATTTCTTCGATTTTTTTGTTTGCATCATCTACAAGTTTTTGTAAATCTGTTTCATAATTTTTTCTCATATCTTCAGAAATTTCTTTATTATCTTCAGCTTTTTTAATATCTTTTAGTGAATCTTGTCTAGAAGTTCTCACAGAAACTTTTGCATCTTCAGCCATATTTTTTGCTACTTTTGCTATTTCTCTTCTTCTTTCTTCAGTCATTGGTGGAATTTTTATCATTACACTATCAGCCATAGTTTGAGGATTCAGTCCAAGTCCAGCTTCAGTTATAGCTTTTGCAATTGGGTGAATTGCATTTCTATCCCAAGGTTTGATTGATAAAGTTTGTGAATCCAAAGTAGAAACAGAAGCCATATTTTGGATTGGTTGCATTGATCCATATTGTTCTACTAATATTC
>CAUQKR010000018.1:0-18429 GCA_963518665.1 uncultured Candidatus Altimarinota bacterium
CCCCATTTTTGATTTGTTATTTCATTTATTTTCAAGAAAAAAACTGAAGCTTTTTCATGACTTTCAAATCAACTCAAAACATTTTTTAAACTTGTCAAAAATGGAATATTATCAGTTTCAAGACTCCATTTACCAGATTCTTTTTCAATTGCCTCAATTTTTCAATTTCTGACAAAAATAGCAGAAAGACCTGGATCAACAATTAAAGAAGATTTATTTTTTATTTCATCCAAATGGTGTTCCCATTTCCAAACTAATAAATCATTACTTGGATTTTCCCATCTGATAACATCAATTCATTGTCATTTAAAAAGATTTCCAAAAAACCACATATTTTAAAAATTAAATAATAAATTTTTAGATAATTGAAGCAGCTATTATAATAGAAATAGCTATAAATAAACATCAAATCATAATTCAAAGTGCAACATTTTCATCTTCAATAATTTCTTTTCTAATAGAAAATTTTACAACTTTATCAAGTAAGTAAACACAAATAAACATAATTGATATTCAAATAATTGAATAAACAAAAGTTTGTGTTAATCATTTTATAAATACATGTAAGTCCATAATTTCTTTTTTAAAAAAATAAAATATTTTGTTTTTATTTACCTCATCATCAAGAACTTCCCCAACTTGATGAGCTGGAATAATTTTTACAAGTTCAATTACAACTAGAAGTTCTTGAAAAAATATAATCTGGATTTGTCAAACTCATAGTTTTTACATCTATTTGCCTAGAAATAGGAGTGTAAGAACTTGTATAAGAAGCTACTACTCAAATAATTAAGTAAACAAAAAATATTAAAAAAATAAATTTAAACATATTTTTATTTTAGTTTTAAAATATTATTTTCAAAAATTCTTTTTAGTTTTTCATCAGAATAATCTCATTTTTTCAATTTTTCAATAATTTCTCTATCTTTGTCAGTTTGAACTGAAAATTTCAATCATTCATTTGTTTTAAAAATAGATTCAACTCATCAATAATCATATTTTACAGTTTTTTCAAGATCTGTAGTTTGTAAATCTAAAGGAAGCATAACTTCATATTTTTTTCAATCTGAAATTTCATTTAAAGTTATGATTTTATTATTCTCCAAAATAAAATTTCAAATCAAAAAGGCTAAAAGTCCAAGAGTCGGTCAAGTAAGAAAAATATGAAAAAATTTTGATCTTTTTAATGCAGGATTTAAATAATAAAGGTTAATTGAGATAGTAAGTAAAAAAGCAAAAATTACCCAAAGAGAAGATAAAAATGGAAAAAGTCAATCACTTCAAGGAATTAAAATAATTGCAAAAAAACCATACACTCAAACACTCCACCAAGAAAAGCTTCAAACTCAAGTTGTATCGATTTTATATTCTTTTTGAAAAATTTTGAAAGCTTCTCTTCTACTAACTTCCCAAGTTTGATAAATTCCAGCCTCAGATTGCCTACCAACTTTTTCTTTTTCTAAGACATAATTATTAGAAGAATAAGAAAAATTATATAATTCTACCTTTTCTCATATTTGAAAAACTTTTGAATTTTCCCCATAAAGTGAGCTAACATAAACATCATTTATATCTCAAACTTTACGTTTTTGTTCATTTATAAAAAGGTTATTTCAATCAAGTCTTAAATCAAAATCTGGAAAAACTTTTTTTGAAAATTCGTATTCTTGCTTTATTTGTCAATCATCTGTATAAGTTCATTCTGAAAAATAAAGATAAGAATTATCTTCTCAAAGCAAAATCCATTCTAAATAATCAAGTCTTCAAGAATAAAGTCAATCATCCCATTTTCAAGCATATTTTACATATCAAGTTGCTCTATAATTTTTTCATAAATAATTTATTTTATCTCAAATCTTTATTCAAATAATAGACTCCGCAGATTTTTTTTGTAAAGTAAAGCTTGTATTACAATAAGGACATTTTATAGATAAATTTTCATAAAAATTATTTCTAATTTTCTCTTTTTGTTCTTCATTTAAAGCAGAAAATGAAATAGCAGATAAACAATGTGGACATCTCAAACTTTTTCATTTAACTGTTGGAATTTTTCAAACTTCTGATTTATCATTTAGATAAGGACGAATCAAATCAGAATATTTTTTTGCATAAACATTTTCTGGTTCCAAAGCTAAAACTTCTTGAGTCAAAGCCATTGCTTCTTTATATTTTTTTGCATTAAAAAATATATTTATCTGCATCAATTTTTGATTGATTTCCATTAAAAAATTTATAAAAAATATTTTTTTGTATTATAATCATTTAAAATTTTTTAGCAAGAAAATAAAAATAATACGTGAAAAATCACGTATTATTCAAAATCTTCATCATCTTCTCAACTTCCAAGCTCCAAAATCTCAGATCAAGGCAAAGCTTGTCACATAAGACTTTCAAGTTCTCCATACATTCAGCTTATTGCAAAAGTGGCTCTTTCTAAATCTTTTTCTCTTTTTTTCCAATTTTTTTCCATAAGTCTTCTTTCTGAATCTATTCATTCTTTCAAATTTTTAAAAACTTGAAGCATCATATTTATTTTTCAGCTAAATTCTTGAGAACTAAGGTATTTATACAAAAGTTCCATTTTTAAATCTTTTCATTCTAGAGATTTTTCTACTTTTGCAATTGACAAAATTTTATCTCTAAGCAGATTTGCAATTGCAACTGCATATTCTGGAGTACAAACCATTATATCTTCATAAAGTCAAAAATTTTTCACTTCTTTTGGCAAAACACTTGTAACCAAAATCGAAACATTTCATCAAACTTTTAAAGTATCATCTTTTAGCTTCATAACCCAAGAATCTGACCAAGATTTTGTGTTTTTACTTTCCCAAATAATTGTTCAAACAACTTGACCAAAATTATTTTTTACATATTGGATCAGATCTGCACCATTTACTCAAGTAGGAACATCCTCTATATTATCGATAGGAAAAGCCATTTGCAAAGCATTTTTTAAATCATTTTCAGAAATATCTCATTGAATTTGTTGGCTTCATTGTTCTGCTTTTCTTTTAGCATCATCTAGGGATTTTTTTAATTGTTCTTGTTGTTTTTGATATTCCATCTCTTTTTTTCTAAATTCTTCTTGAAATTTTTCCAATTTTTCATCAAATTCCTTTGTTGCATTTTCCTTTATTTTTTCAGCTAGAGCTTCTTCTGCTTTTTTTCTTTCTTCAATAATTCTTTTTTCCATTTCAAGCTCCAAATTTTTTTCTTTTTCCATTATTTCTCTTTCCTTTTTTAGAAACTCAATTTCTTTTTTCTTTGCTTCTTCTTTTTCTTTATCAGCTTTTTGAAGTTGTTCTTGCAAAAATCTCATTTCAGCTTCTGATTCTTTTTTAGCTTTTATCACTTGTTCTTCAGTAAATTTTTTTGCTTTTTCTCTCATTTCATTTCTTTCTCTTTCCAAATCCTTTTCAAATTTTTCTCTTTGTGCTTCTTGCTCTTTTTTTAGTTTTTCTTCTTGCTCTTTTAATTTTTCTAAATATTTTTCATCTGCAATTTTATCTAAATCAATTTCTGTTTTACAGTTTGGACAAGTTATATGTTGACTCATAAATTTATTTTTTATTAAATAAAATTTTTTATATTTTAACTATTTTTGTTAAAAAGTAAAAAATTTGTTAAATATTTTTAAAAAAATTTTCTATTTGACTTTTAGAATTTTTTAAATAAATTTTATAGCTAGTTAAAATTTAATTTTTTTAAATGAATAATTTTTATTTTAAAGAAGAATCTTATTATGCTTCTTTATTTCTTCCTTGAGTTTGGTCTACAATAAAAGAAATAAACTTAAAAGATTTTAGAGATGATTTACCAGATTTATTTTTTATAAATTGAGAAAAAGTTGAAAAAAAATCTAAAGAATATGAATTCATAAATAAAATTAAAAATAATACTGTAAAACAAATAATCGAATCTGATTTTCCTCTAGAAATAAAAGAAAAATAGTTAAATTTTTATAAATTAGAAAATATTTCTATGAAAAAATATAAAGAATTTTTAGAAATGTTACAATGAAAACCTTTTTACTGGAATGAAAAAAATTTTGATGTTGATTTCTCAAAAATTAATGAAAATTCTGAAAAATTTTTAGATGATTTAAATGAATTACATAATGAAATAACAGATAAAATGTTTTTTGAACTTTATCCAGAAAAATTAAAATAATTTATAATAAAAAAATAAAAAATGGATAATTTTAATTTAAAATATGATTCTTTTTTAATAACTTTTTCTCTGATTTGAAGCTGGAAAATGATGACTGAAGCTAAAATAGAAGACTTGACAAAAAAAATACCAGATTGAATTTTGATTAATTGAAAAAAACTAGAAAAAAATACTGAAGATTATAATTTTCTTGAAAATTATAGAAAGAAAAAAATAAAAAGAATTACTAAATCTGATTTTCCTGAAGAAATAAAGAAAAAAATGCTAAAACTCTATAAATTAGAAAATATTTCTTTAGAAAATTATCTTGAATTTATTGAAATACTTAAATGAGAGCCTTTTTGTTGGGATGAAAAAATTTTTAAGGCTGATTATTCAAGATTAAAACAAAATCCACAAGAATTTTTAAATCATTTATGGAAAATAAACAAAAAATTTACTGATAAAATGCTAAAAGTTATTTCTACAGAAAAAAAAGAAAATCTTTAAAAGATTTTCTTTTTTTATTATGCAAGCTCTAAATCACAAATTTCAATTTCATTATTATTTTCATCAACAATTTTAATAGAAATATAATCAAATCAATCTTGTTTTAAATTATTCCAAGAAATTTTATCATCATTTATAGTTTCTACAAAATTATCATCAATCAATTCATAATCTTCCTTTTCCTCTTCATAATCAATAGAATATCATAATTCTATTTTTATTTTAGAATTTAAAGCTTCAAATTTTATAAGTTTTCTTTCTTGTATTTTTTCTTTATCAAATTTATCAACAAATAAAGCATTATATCAATATTTAGCTCAATCAAATAGTAAAAATTCTTTTCAATTTGTTATACTTTTTGCTACTATTTTACAAGGAATTATATATCAATCTTCTTGAAAAATATCAGTAATATAACTATCATTAAATAATTCTCAAAAATAATATATTTCAAATAAATCATTTGTTCAATCTATAAGATTTAATATAGTTTTATTATTTTCTGAAAGCAAAATTTTACAATTTTCTTCATTTAAATAATTAGGTATTTTAATCATATGTAAATTATTAATATATAAATTTTATTTTTCCACAACTCTTTTTATATCATCATATTTAAATCATTTTCAAGCAAGCCTCATAAAAATTTTTTGCTTATCAAATCATTTATTTTTTATTTTTTCATATTCTTTTTCTAGATTTTCTATCTCTCAATTTGAGAAAATTTCTTCCAAAATTCACTCAACTAAATTTTTATCTTGAGATCTTTCCAGAAATTTATTTCTTATATAATTTTTTGATTTTCATTTTTGTTTCAAAAGAAAAATTTGTTTTTTTAGTTTATCAAAATCTAAAAGAGTTTCATTTTCAAAATCATATTCTTCTCTCAAAATAGACAGAACTAAATCTTTATCAAAAAATTTTTGATACATTTTATTTTTTATGTAATTTAAATTTTTATTTTTTTCTACATAAATTTTTATTTTTGATCTAGCAACTTCTTCCTCAAAAATCAAATTCCTCATTGACTCAGAAATAATAAAATCTATCCCTTTTTGTCAGATTCAACCATAAATTTTTCATTTTTCAGAATTTGGTCAAAATTTTTCCAAAAGCTTTTTTTCTAAAGCCTTTTTTGAGGGAAAATATTTACAATAATACCAAATTGCATAATCAATAATTTTTTGACTTACTTCCATTTTTAAAGTTTTATTTTAGAAGATATTTTTAAAATAAAATCATTTAACTTATCTAAAAGTTTTATTTTTTTCAAAAATTTAAAAGTCACAAAGGCCCAAATAGTTCATAAAATAGCTCAAGTCATAATATCAAAAGGCCAATGAACACAAGCCATAATTCTAGAACAAAGCATAAAAACTACAAAAGGAGCAAATACAAAAAATGTTTTTTTGTATCAAGCTAAGTATAAAGAAACTAAAAATGCAAAGGAAACTGTTGCGTGATCAGATGGAAAAGAAGCATCAGGAAGGTGATCAATTATAGTCTTCCCATCAACTAAACAATGCTTTTCTGGTCTATCAAAATGAAAAAACCTTTGAAAAATCAAATTTGCAGAAATAGCTACAACTACAGAATAAAAGATAAAAAGTAAATCTTTTTTTCTAGATATTTTTTCCTTTAAATCAATATTTTTAAAAGAATAAAAAATCCAAGTAAAAACTAAAAATATTGGTAAGAAAAAAATCGGTCAATCTGAAAAAATATAAGCAAAATTAAACCAAAATTTTTCATTTATAAGTGAATTGAAAAAGTGTAATAAGTCTAAATTTATTTCTTGCATAATAAAAAAGTTAGAAAATATTTTCATAATTTTAACAATTTTTTATTTTTTTTCAAAAAAATTTTTATTTTTTGATTTTTTTGATATAATATAAGGACTTAATATTTTAAATTTTTCCATGAATAAATTAACCGATATAAGCAAAGATTTTTTACCGAATTACCATAAATATTTAACTTTTTTAAAAAAAGTTTATAGACACGAATTAAGAAAAAATGGTTTTAGAAGAATTAGTACTCCAATCCTAGAAAACAAGGATTTATTAACAAAAGCTAAACAAAAAAATGGATTTATTATAGACAATCTAGACAAAGATTTTAGACAAAAACCATATATTTGAATAATGAGATCTTATTTAGAAAACAATCTAAATGAAGAAATACAACCAATTTATTTTTATTTTATGGAAAAATTTTTCACTAAAACAGAAGATTGATTTGGTGAAGAACTTTTAATTGGTACTGAAATAATTTGAGAAGATGATCCTATTTTGGATGCTATACAAATTTTTGTAAATTACAAAATTTTAAATAGTTTAGGTCTTGAAAATAAATTTCAAATAAAAGTAAACTCTCTATGAATAGAAAAAGAAAAAGTAAAGTATAAAGAAGAATTAGTAAGTTTTTATGAAAATAAAAGAAATATTTTAACAGAAAAATCTATAAAACTTTTAGATGAAGAAAATCCTATAATGATTTTAGAATCTCAAGATGAAGATGAAAAAATATTAAATGAAAATGCTCCAAAATTTGCAGCAAAATTTTTAAAAAAAGATAGCAAAGAACATTATAAAAAATTTATAGATTATCTAAATCTACTTAAAGTTCCCTTTATTGAAGATAATTCAATAGTTACAGATGATGAAAATCAAACAAAAACTATTTGGAAATTTAATTTTGAAAATGGAGAAACAATTGCTGAGTGATATAGACACAATGCTATAGCAAAAAATATTGCTTGAATAAAAGAAATTCCTGCAACTTGATTTTGGCTTTATTCAGATAAAATTGTAAATTTTTTAATAGAAAATAATTTTCAAATAAAAAATAAAGATGAGATTGATTTATTTTTTGTTTGACTCTGAGATGATGCAAAAAAAGTAATTTTACCTTTATCTATAAAAGCGAGAGAAGCTTGAATAAATACAGTAATTTCACTTGGAACTCCATCTATGAAGGAACAAATGCTAAAAGCACAAAAATCTGGTTCTAAATTTGTTGTAATGATATGAATAATGGAGGCTCAAAGCTGAATTTATCAAGTTAGAAATCAACAAGATTGAACTCAAACTGAAGTAAAAAAAGATGATTTAATAGATTATATAATTTGAAAAATTTGACAAGAAAATCTAAATTTTTACACTCCAACTTGTGATTTAATAAAAAAATAAGAACTTTTAGTTCTTATTTTTTTATTCTAAAATTATATCTATTACTTTTAACATAAGGTTTTTCTTCCCCATCCAGACATCTTCTGAAATATCAAAAACAATAGAAACTGGTCTTCAACTTCTTTTTATTTCTTCATAAAAATCTCAAAAATAAAAAGCAAAAATTTTAAATCAATGTTTTGTAAAAAATCTTAAATGGTCTCTTGAATTTTGTCATAAAAATTCCAATTTTTCATAATTCAGATTTCTAACCATAAAAATTGGTTTTTCATTTCAAAGTCAAAATGGTTTATATTTATTTATTTTATTTAAAAACGAAAATCATAACTCATCAAGCTCAACTATTTTATCAACTTTTATAACTTTTTTATATTGTGAAAAATCCATTTTATTTACATCTTGCAAAATTTTTGTTTTAAATTCTGCAAATTTTTCTTTTGAAATAGAAAATCAAGCTGCTTGTTTATGTCATCAAAAACTTATAAAATAATCTTGAAATTCTGTTAATTTTTCAACAATAGAAAAATATTCTGGACTTCTACAACTTGCTACCAATTTATCTCACTCATCTTTTAAAACAATTGATGGTTTATAAAATTGCTCTGTAAGCCTTCAAGCAACAATTCAAATTATTCAGTGTTCTATTGCAGGAGAAATATAAAAAATTATATTATCACTAGGATTTACTTTATTTAAAGCATCGTCTACAAATTTTTTAGTATAATATTTTCTTTCCTCATTTAATTTTTCGATTTCTGCAATAATTTTATCAAGTTCTGATCAATTATTTAAAATTAAATTTACAGCTTTGTAAGGAGTATCCATTCTTCAAGCTGCATTTAACCTAGGTCAAATCGTAAATCAAAAAACATCAGCATCTAAATCAGAATTAATTTTTTCTCAAATAAGTTTTTGAATTCCTAAACTTCTAGAATTTCTAATTTGCCTAAGTCACTCTTGAACAATTATTCTATTTTCTCAAGTAAGTCTCATACAATCAGCAACAGTTCAAATTGCAGCAATATCAATTGTAGATTTTAAATATTTTTCCAACTCTTCTCCTTGCAAAAAAAGTGGAGCCAATGCTTGTACAAGCTTAAAAGCAACTCAAGCTCAAGCCAAATTTTTATACATATAATTACAATCATCTCTTTTAGGATTTACAACAGCAATTGCATCTTCAGAAATAACATCCGGAACAGCATGATGATCAGTAACTACAACATCTATTCAAAGGCTTTTTGCATAACTAATAACTTCTAAATCTTTTGTTCAACAATCGACAGTTACTACTAAATTTACTCATAGATTTTTCATTTCATCTATAAAATATTTTTTCATTCAATATCAATCTCTTACTCTGTGAGGAACTCTATAACTTGCATCTAATCAAATCTTTCTAAAAAAATGCATTAAAATTGAAGTTGAAGTAACTCAATCAACATCATAATCTCCAAAAATCATAACTCTCTCTTTTTTATCATAAGCAAGTTTTATTCTATCAACTGCTTTTTGCATATCTTTTAGCATAAAAGGGTCATGTAAATCTTCAAATTTTCAATCAATTATAAATTCTCCATTTTCAAATCTATCTTGCAAAATAGTCTCAATATCTTGAAATTTACTTTCTGGAGAATAACTTATAATATTTTTCTTTAAACTAACTAATTCATTCATTTTCTATAAAATATTTTTAAAACTTATAGATTATATTTATTTATATTCATTTTCAAAAAAAATTTTTGATTTTTTTTTATTTTTATGTAAAATATAACAAAATTTGTCCCTATAGCTCAGTGGAAGAGCACAAGGCTGCGGACCTTGGTTAGCGCGGGTTCGATTCCTGCTAGGGATACCATAAAAAATTTTAAAATAAAAAAAGACTAAAATTAGTCTTTTTTTTCTGTCTCTTCAGAATTTTCTTCTCTTCTTTTAGGTTCTTCTTTTTGAGAATTTTTTGGATTTTTTAATTCTTCATTTAAAATATTTAACTTATCTGAAGTTTTAGTTTTATTTTCTTCTTTATTATAAACAATAATTGCTCTAGCATCGTTTAATTCCCATTTTCTCAACCGTTCAGAAGTTGGATAAATATGCCTTCAAGTTTGAGTGTCCCGAATAATTATTTTTTCTGGATTTTCAATATCTCAAATATATCATAAAAGAACAAAATTATGAGATTGTTTTGCAGCATTTATCTCTTTTCATTCCTCTGTATACCAAGTTATCCTTCTCTCTTGATTAAATGAATAACAATAATTTTTTTTAGATAATCAATTTCTTGATTCTTCAGTTGTTATTTTTCTATCAATATTTCAATCTTCAAAACTTTGATCAGTACAATAATCTCACCGCATTTGAATATAATTTCCTTTTACAAGTTCTTTTAACATATAACTTAAAGCTTCTTTTGGGTTTTTTAATCCTAAATTATTTTCAAATTTATTATAAGTTTCGTATTTTACTGCATAATCATCATAAATTTTTGACATAGGTTTTTCATAAATTGCATACCCTGTCAAATTAAATTGATGTCAATCCATTTCTCAAACAAAACCATTATTTGGATCTCACCAAATAATTTTCCCTCCATTTCAGATATAAGAACCTTTTCCATAAGTTTTGTCTTTTAACATTTTATCTAAAATATCAGTTTCTTTTATATCTGTTTTCAAGATTGTAGATAAAATATAATTTGTATAATAAGCTTAACAAGATAAATTTCTTTCTTGAATATGAAGTTTTGCTAACCTATTTGTTATATCAAATTCTTTTGGATAAACAATAGATTTTTCATATTCTTCTTTTTGTTTTTGTTCTTCTTCTCTTTTTAATTTTTCTTGAAGTTCTTTTTGAGCTAATTCATGTTCTTGTCTAGCTTTTTCAAATAAAATCAAACTTTTTTCTTTAGAAAAATCTTGTTTTAAATTTTCCAAAGTTTTTTTCATCTTTTCATCCAAAATTTTTTTATCATCGATTTTTGATAAAACATCATTTATTTGCTCGATTTCTTCTAAACTATAAGAAGTTTTTATTATTTCTCTATTTTGTTCAAATCAAAAAATATTATAATAAGGAACTAAAAAAAGCGAGATAATTAAAGCAAATAGTATTGATATAAATAATATTGACTTATGATTCATATTTTTTTTATAAATTTCTTTAAAAGGTCAAAAAAACAAGCTTTAAAAGCTCATTTTTTATTTAATTAAATAATAAATTTTGGCAAATTATAATAGAAAAAGCTATTTAGTCAAAAGATTTTTAAAAAAATCTTTTTCCCTTGACAAATATATTTTTTTTATTAAAATCTCAAAACTTAATTGATACTAAATCTCAATAAAAATATTTGATAATTTAATATGATAAAAACATTTCTAAAAAAAATAAAAACTTTAAAAACTTTATCCCCAACGAAAGAAACAAATAAGGTTTTTAGTGAACTTTGTCAATATAGTATTAAAAATGATAAAAAAATAAAATTTAATAAAACAATTGATGAGTTAAATAAAATTTGCTATGAAGCTGAATATCAAATGGAAAAATTTTGGTCTGAAAAAATAATAAACTCTAACTTACCTAAAGAAGAATTTAAAAATTTCACTTATTTAAAAAATTATAAGCTATTAACTAAACTTGAATTTTTAAATATAAGATTTTTTAATGAAACACCTAAAAATGTTTTGTTTATCTGATGATGACCACTTCCCTTGACCGCAATTATTTTAGCAAAAAATTATTGACTTAATTGTAAAATAATTGATTATTCAGAAGAAGCTATAAATATAGCAAAAAAATTAGTAGATAAAATAGATTTATCTGAAAAAATAACTTTTGAAAATAAAAATATTTTAGAATATAAAGATAAAAAAAACTATGATTTAGTTTATGCAGCATCTATAATTTTTTGAGAAGAACAAGAAAAAATTTTAGAAAAAATATCAAGTTTAAATTTTAAAAATCTTTTAGTTAGAACTTCTCATGATTCTAGAATTTTACTTTATAAAAAAGTAGAAAAAAAATTATTAAAAAAATATTTTAATATAAAACTTATAGTTCATCCAAAAAATGAAATAATAAATTCTTTTATAATTTTAGAAAAAAAATAATATGGAAAAAAATAATGCTAAAGCAATTTTGGTTACTTGACCTTTAGGATCAGGAAAAACAACTTTAATCAATAATTTAATTCCAAATTTTTGAGAAAAAACAACTTTGATTGTAAATGATATTTGAACAATAAACATTGATTCAAACAGACTTGAGACAAAAAATAAAATTTCTCTTGAACAAGGTTGTGTTTGTTGTCAAGATTTTAATTCTTTTGAAACTGCAATAAAAAATTTGAGACAAGATGGAGCTGAAGTAATAATTGAACCAAGCTGAATAGCTGAAGCTTGACAAATAAAAAAATCTCTAGAAAAAAATGGTTTTAATGTAACAACAATAGTTCTCTGAGATTGAGTTCATCATAAAGAAAGAAGTGTAGAAGAAAAAGAAATCGAAAAAAATCAAATAAAAGCTGCTGATTTAATAGCTCTAAGCTGGAAATGAACAAAACAAGAACAAGAAAATTTTTTAAAATTTTTATGAGAAATCAATAAAGAAGCAAAAATAATTGATTTACTTTCAACTGAAAATCAAGAAAATATTTCAAATGAATATAGTAAATTTTATGAAAATCTTTGGAATGAATTAAAAAAATTGAATCTAAAAGAAGAAACAAAAAAAACAGTTTTCTCTGTAAATAAAGCTACTTTTCAGATTATTTGAAACAAAAATTTACTTCAAAATAATAAAAATCATAGAAACCATTCTCTTCAAGTTTTTAGTAAAGAATTAAATATTTCAAAAGAAACAATTTTAAATTTATTAAAACTTCTTTGAAATAAAATTGTAAGAGCAAAATGAATTTTATGAAACTGACAAGAGTTTGATGTAGTTCATTCAAGTGTAAATTTTTGAAATAAATTAAATAGAAGCTGATTTTTTAATATAATTTCAACAAAAAATTTATTTGATCTTTTAGATGAAATAGAAAATTCTGAAAACAAAAAAGAAATAGAAAATTTAAAAAATATTTTAATAAACTGAGAAGAAATGAATGAAACAGAAGTTATAAAAAATTTTTGAGAAGAATTTATTGATTTTTCTCTTTCAGATTTTAAAATCAAAAAACTTGTAAGTCAATATTTTGAATATATGGATATGGAAGAAAAAATTCAAGAATTATCAAAAAATTTAAAAAGCCCAGAAGATAATGCAAAAATTACAAAACTACAAATTGAGCAAAAAAATTTATGAGAAGCAATGAAATATGACAATCCTTTTATTTGGGTAAAATACAAAATTGATGCTTATAAATGAAATCCTGAAAGTGAAATAAAAACTATTTGAGATTTTGTAGCTCATTGCCATAAAAGCCCTACTTACATTTGTGGAAAAAGATTTCATTTTTTAAACAAAATTTTACAAGAAAAATATTGAATAGATTTATTTAAGGTAAATCAAGAAGATTTAATGGAAGATTTTTTGAATAAATGAGAAATAGAAGAAATTTCAAAAGATAAAAATTTAATGAATTCTTGGTTAAATTATGAATATTTCAATGAGAATAATAGAGTTGCAAAATGGGAAAATTATAAGAAATAATATTTTTCAAAATATTATTAAACAAAATTATCAATTTTTTTTACAAAAAAAATTGATAATTTTTAAGTTTTAAGTATTATTTAAGTAAATATTTTTAAATAATAAAATTATGGCAGAAAGAAAAATAAATATTGCTCTGACTTGATGAGCAACTTGATGACATATTTTCCCTTTATTATCAACTTATAACTACTTAAAAGAAAATAAAAATCTAAATTTTTATTGGTTTTGAGAAGAAGAATGACTTGAGTTTGATATCGCAATGGAAAATGATATCAGATTTATTGATTTACCAGCTTGAAAATTGAGAAGATATTTTGACTGGAGAAATTTTTTTGAGCCTTTAAAAAATATAACTTGAATTTTCTTTTGACTTTATTATTTGATAAGATACAGAATTGATATAGTTTTTTCAAAATGAGGTTATGTAGCCGTTCCTCTTTGTATAGCTGCTTGGATTCTCAGAAGAAAAATTTATATTCACGAATCTGACACAGTTCCTGGACTTGCAAATAAAATAATTTCAAAATTTGCCACAAAAGTTTTTTATACTTTTCCAAATGCAAAAACTGCAAAAAATTGAAAAAAACATATTTTTATCTGACAAATTTTAAATCCTGATATTTTAGCTGGACTTGATAATCTAGAACTTGATGAAAATATGTATTTAAACGTAATAGTTATAGCTTGAAGTCAAGGTTCAACTCGTATTTTTGAAAATCTTATAAAAGTTTTACCAAAACTAAGTTTTGTTGATTTTACGATTATTTTATGAGAAAAAAATACTCATTTCAAAAAAGATTTTTTAAAATTTGATAATGTAAGGACTTTTGATTTTGTAAATCAAAAAGAACTTTGACAGATTTTGAAACAAACAGATATAGCTATAACTAGAGCTGGAGCAACTACTCTTTGGGAATTAACAATGTTTTGAATTCATAGTTTAATTGTTCCTTTAACTGAAAGTGCTTGAAATCATCAAATAAAAAATGCAGAATTTTTCAAGGAAAACTATTGAAGTGAAATTTTACTTGAATGAGAAGATTTATCTGAAAAAATTTTATATAAACTAGATAAATATAAAAATCTAAGAAAACAAGGTTTAAATTTAAAAGATTTTTTTAATCCTTTAGAAGAAATAGAAAAAGAAATTTTAGGAGAAAATTATGAGGATTTGGAAATAGAAAAAGAAGAACAATTAGCTAAAAATGAAGATATTTTAGAAGATGAAGTAGAAGAAAAAGTTGTTGTTTCTACAAAAAATTTAAAAGGTTGGTGATACCCAGAAAATTTACAAAAAAAGGAAGAAAGAAAAAAAGAAGAAACTATCTGAGAATTGAGTGAAAAATATGAAAAAAATGAAATTTCAGAAAATTCGCACACAAAATTTGAACAAAGAGATTTAAAGACTTGAAAAATTTTGAATCAAATAGAAGATGTAGAACCAAAATCAAATTTTCAAACTTTTAGCCTAAAATAAGCTTTTAAAAAGAGAGATGTTAAAATATCATTATTTTTTATCTCTCTTTTTTTGACTTAAAATTTTTTATATGATATCATATTTACATAAAAGATTTTAACTAAATAAAAATACAAAAATGAGAACAAATGATGCAAACTTAAATAAGAACCTTAAAAAATTTAAGGCAATAAGTTTATCAGAATTAAATGCAACTGCAAGTTTCCTAAAAAGGATTGACAGAAAATATTTACTTACTTACAATCAATTCTTAGAAATTTTACCAGAATTAAAAAACGATTTCAAAGTTTTAGAAATAGACTGAAAAAAAGTTTTTAATTATGATAATGTTTATATGGATACTGCAGATTATCTATTTTACAAACAACATCAAAATAAATTAAAATCAAGAACAAAAGTTAGAACAAGATATTATGTAGATTCAAACTTAGCATTCTTTGAATTCAAACAAAAAGTAAACTGAGTTACTTCAAAATACAGATATGAATTCCCTTCTGAAGAACATGGTTTTATGACAAAAGGTAAAAAAAGATTTTTTGACTGAGTTTGGCAAGCAATGTATAATGGAAAAGTAAAAACTCCAAGTATTTCTCCTGCAATAAAAACAAACTACAAAAGAATAACTATGGTTAGCAATACAGGAGATGAAAGAATGACTATTGATTTCAACGTTAAAGCCTTGGACCTAAGAAAATCAAAAAGTGAAATTGTTGACCTGAAAAATCTTATTATCATCGAGAGCAAATCACTTAAAAAAGAATGTATTGCAACTAAAATAATGTCAGAAAAAAATATTTCTGAAGCAAAATCTTGTAGTAAATATTCTCTTTGAGTTGTTTATTCTGGACTTGCAGAAAAATTTACAACTTTTGCTGATACAATGGAAAAAATCAAAGAAATAAGAATGGAAACAATAAAATCAGCAAAAAGAGAAACAAAACTAGAAAACTTAAATCAAACTAAAAAAGAAGAAAAAACTGAAAAAATTTTAGAAAATGCAAAATAATAAAAAAATCTAGAAAAAATTTTCTAGATTTTTTTTTATGAGAAAAAATTTTTTTCAAACAAAAAAGATTAGAATTTTTTCTAATCTTTTATTTTTATATATAAATATTTTTTTCAATAATATTCGAAAAGTCACCTTGATCCAAATTTTTTCTTTTCATTTGCTTCAAGTCAAAGTTTTTTTATAAAAGTTTCAATTTCTTCTTCTGTTTTTGCTTCTATTTCCATAAGTTCTGGAATATCTTCATATTTATCAATATCAAATTCACATCAATCAAGCCTGAAAGAAACTCTGTGTTTCTTTTTTTCTCTGACTTTTTTCATTCAATATTTTTCTAAAACTGATGTAAAACTATCAATATCTGTGATAAAACTTTCAGCTTCATCTGCAACTTTTAAATTATCTTCTCATCCTTCTGATTTCTTATTTCTTTTTCTTTTTATTGTATAAAGATGAACATCTCATTTTTTTCTGATTCTAAAAATTCTATCATTTGAATCCATTTTATGATTTTTACCATCCACAAAATCATAATAAATATCATGAATAAATCATTCAAAAGTCTTTTCTGCTCACAAATCTATAAGTTTTTTTACAAGGTCTTCTCTATTTACATCAAGAATTTTTATTTCCTTTTCTAACATAATTTTTATATTATCATTATAACTAAAAAAATTATAGCACAAATTTTATTTTATATCAAATTTTTAGTATTTTTCTTGACAAAATATATTTTTATTTTATAATATATTTAATCCCTTAATTTTTAAAAATTAAATTTTATGAAAACAAAGATTTATTATAATTCTAAAAAAGAAAAAACAATAATTGATCCTTATGATATAACAAAAAGTTTATTTGAGATTGAAGAAAATGATTTCATAAAAAGAACAAAAAATGAAGTATCAAAAAAAATAAAAATAGTTAGTTCAACTTTAAGAATGTGAAAAAATTCTGAAAATGTAATAAATAATGTAGAATATAACTATTTAAGTAGTTTAGGTTTTCTTTCTTGATATATTGCTATTTATTGAAAAAATGATTATAATAATAGTTTATATAGATTTTTTACTGATTTAATAAAAGAATTTCCTTATTTAAGAAATGCTTCATTAAAAGAACATATTGAGTTTTACATAAACGAAATTAAAAATTCTGAAAAAGAAAAAAATAAAGATCTAGAAAATATATTAAATAAATCAGAAGATTTTTTAGAATTATCTAAAGAAGAAAATGAAAAAAAATTATTTGATTTTGTTTTCTGAGAAAATTGATTGAAAAATCTTTTAAAAGACTATTATTTAAATGCAAAAAAATACTGAGATTTCTACCTGATAGTTAGACAACTTTTAGAAATGACTATTGCGGAATATTTTCAAAAACAAATTGTTAAAAATTTATCACAAAATAAAGAATTTACAAAAGAAAAAATAAAAGAAAATGATAATTTTTATAAAGATTTGAAAAAAGAAATTTTTTCTGAAAATGATACTTTTAGAGTTAATATTCATCCAGATGTGATTGTGACAAATATAAGAGAAAGAATAGATATAATAATATGAGAAAGAAATGAAGAAAACCCAAACTTAACCGAAATAAAAGATCATTTCAAAAATCTGATTGCTGAAGTGATTTATACTCTAGACTCTGGAACAAAAAAAGATAAAAATGACTTGATAAAAACAGTTGCAAAACTAAAGAAAAACAAAGATTCAAAAATAAGTTCTTTTTGAATATTCATTCAAGATTTCATTGATGATTCAAAAAAACAAGATGAAGAAAAAAGATATGAAGTAAATGATGTAGAATAAAAAAACTAGAAAAAGATTTTTTCTAGTTTTTTTTGTTTTTTAAAATAACTAAATGACCAAATAACCTAATTAGCTACACAAAGTAAATAATTACTACCAGTCTTAAAGTACCAACTTGTATCACCATCGTAGAAATGCAGAAACCAGGCACCACCTGTATTATATGCATAGGTAGTAGACGACCAGTAGCTGCGTCACTCAACAGTAAAATAGTCAGAATTAAAATTTCACTCGTTATATTTACCATAATCAACTAATCATCTTAATTCCTGAATTGTTGGAAGCCTCCAAGTTTTTCATCATTTGCTTAATGTAGAACAATACTGTTTTGCTTGTTCCCAAGTTTTTGTTCAAGCTTCATTTTGGCTTTCCCAAAAAAGTCCTGTATTTTTATCTTTTACTATTCAATTTACTCATTTAGTAGTCCCATTTACAAATTCATAACTTTGCTCTGAAGCTCAACTTTTTCAAAAATTGTGTTTTGGATCAAAAGAAGATTTATCACTTCATTGCCAAACCAGTTTTGGTGATTTATTTTTTGATACACATATTACATTTTTTTCTGAATTTGGATGAGTCCAGTTTGTGCTTCCGTTACCAAATACTAATTCCCATATAATATTAGCA